>CAYZVM010000111.1:0-19491 GCA_964481485.1 uncultured Saprospiraceae bacterium
CGGGCGGGGATGTTGAGGAGGGGGGAGATGCGCGGAGCGTACATTTCTAATGATGAATTATAAATGATGAATGATGAACCGCTCGTGCGGGGCGGCAAATTTCCGTTTTCGGGGGAAAAGGGATGGCCGTTGTAGGGAAAAGTTATTCACAGTATTTTCGCGGCGGGATGTTGAATCAGGATTCTTTTGATTTCAAAAGATTGGAAAGATTCGTAGCAGCCTCGCATCTTTTTTTAACATTTAAAATCAAGAAAATCCTGATACGAATACCATGTCCGAATTCGCACTAAAACTTATCGCTGAAAACAAAGCCAAACACGCCCGCGGAGAAGATGCGCGGGTGCTGGATTTGGGGAATTGAACGGCGAACCTTATTTTTGTCCACAACTAAATATTTCAATTCGATGACAACATCGTTTCACCAAGTCAATCTCCCCCTACAATTCAATCAGGTATTGGATCTTGTCAAGCAGTTGGGGGCAGAGGAACGCCAAAAACTGCTGTTGTTTTTATTAGGCCGCCAACCCGAAAACAAAGACTTGACCTTGACGCATTTTGCGAGCGAAAAGTCACTCGCTAACGATTGGCTTACCGAAACAGAAGACGAGGCATGGCAACATTTGTAAAAGGCGAGGTAGTGGTCATTCCGTTCCCATTTTCCGATCTTTCAGGCAGCAAGCGCCGTCCCGCCCTGGTTCTGGCTGATTTGCCGGGCGATGACATTATTTTGTGTCAAATCACTTCTCAAAGTTCGCCGAAGGACGCTTTTGCCATTCCACTTTCCGGTGGAGACTTTATTTCTGGTTCGCTGCCTGTTGCCTCGGATATCAGGCCCAATCGGATTTTCACTGCCGATAAAAATCTGATTGTCAAATCCGCCGGACAAGTTTCAAACGCTTTACAACAGCGTGTTTTTCAGGCTATTATTGCCTTGCTTAAGCCTTGAATGTCGCCCGGGCTATCCCTTCCATAAAATTCAAAAAGCCCTGATTTCATGTCCGAACTCGCACTAAAACTCATCGCCGAAAACAAAGCCAAACACGCCCGGGGAGAAGATGCGCGGGTGTTGGATTTGGGGAATTGTGGGTTGACGGAGGTGCCGGAGGAGGTGGGGGAGTTGGTATGGTTGGAGGAATTAAATTTAAGTCGTGGGCATTATAGATTAGACGACGTGGAAATTCCTCCGCCTCCAAAAAAAGATGATGAGTATTATTACGTTGGCGAGTATGACAATACAAGAAACTACAGTTTGTTTCAAAAACCTTGGAAGGACACCAAGAATTATGGAGAAATAAATTATATAGAAACACTACCTGATTTTTTGTGCAACCTTAAAAACCTGAGATATCTATGGATAAATGACCAATGTGCTATCAATAATTTAACCCCAATTGTTGGATTAAAAAACCTATTAAAAATTGTGATAGGGCCGAACCTAATAGAGGACATTTCCGATATTTTGCCCTTGCTGAAGGACGGCAAATCGCTATACTTGTATGACGATGAAGCATATAATAAAACTAAAAACGAAATTTGTATCCGAGATTCCCACAAAATAATTAATCCTCCACCAGAAATTCTTTATCAAGGCAACGCCGCCATCCTCCAATACTTTGAAGAACTCGAACGCGCTAAAGCCAAAGGCGAAACCATAATCCTCTCCGAAGCCAAATGCCTCATCCTTGGCGAAGGTGGCTCCGGCAAAACCTCCCTCGCCCGAAAACTGCTTCACCCCGACAACCCGCTCCCCGGAGAAAAAGAAACTACACAAGGCATAGATGTACACCCCCATGACCTGAAACTGCCAGACGGCAGCGACTTCCGACTCAATATCTGGGACTTCGGCGGGCAGGAAATCTACCATGCCACCCACCAGTTTTTCCTGACCAAACGCTCGCTCTACATCCTGCTCGACGATACCCGCAAAGATGAAAAAACGGTCAATGACCCTACTTTCAACTACTGGCTGCAAGTGGCGGGACTCTACGGCGGCGGCAGTCCCCTGCTCATTGTCCAGAACGAAAAAGGCGACCGCAGCAAACAACTCGACCTCAAAGGGATGCAGGGGCGTTTCGGCTTCGTCAAGGATGCCCGCGCCGCCAACCTGCTCACTTGCCGGGGCCTGGACGAGGTATGGGCTGCCATCCAATACTGGCTCAAACAACTGCCACACATCGGCGAGGAACAACCCAAAGCTTGGCTCGACATCCGCCGAGAACTCGAAAGACTTGCCCGTGAGGAAGGCAGGGATTTTATTTCATTGGATAAATATTACGAAGTCTGTGCCCAGCACACTATCCCGGAGCGTGAGCGGGCTTTGTTTTTGAGCGGTTATCTGCACGATTTTGGGGCGTTTTTGCATTTTCAAGACCATCCGCTGCTGCGCAAAATGCTGGTGCTCAACAACCAATGGGCGACCGATGCGGTCTATAAAGTGTTGGATTTTGAGCCGGTAAAAAAAGCCTTCGGGCGATTCACGCGAGCCGATTTGTCCAACATCTGGTCAGACGCCCGCTACGCCGACCAGCACGACGAGTTGCTGGCGCTGATGGAAAAATTTGAACTCTGCTACAAACTCCCCGACGAAAAAACGGAGACTTGGCTCGCGCCGCAACTACTTTCTGTGTTACAGCCAGATGCACTCGTTTGGGATGAAAGCGACAATCTGCAAATCCGCTACGAGTACGAATTTATGCCCAAAGGTTTGCTTTCACAGCACATCGTGCGGATGCATCGCTACGTCCGGCAGCCGGATTTGGCGTGGAAAAGCGGAGTCGTGTTCGAGCGGGCGGGTTCGCAGGCGTTGGTGACAGAAGCCTGGGGCAGTCGCAACATCCGACTCCGCGCACGAGGCCCGCAGGCGAAAGAACTGCTCACCCTGCTCGCCGAAGATTTTGACAAAATGCACGAGCGATTGGAGGGTTTGCGGGTAAAAAAGATGATTCCCTGCAATTGCCGGGCGTGTGCCGGCACGGCGGAGCCGCATTTTTACGAATACGACGACCTCGCCCGGCGCAAATCTTTGGGCAAACGTACCATCGAGTGCAAAATCAGTTTTGACGACGTGACCGTAACAGATTTGCTCGACGGCGTTTTTGCAAAAAACATGGACAATCCTCGTGAATTGCTCGAATCCGGGGATGTTGTGGAAGCCTTGCGCTTGCTGCTTCCGAATCAGGAAGCCAGTTTGCTTTTAGGTCAATTTCTCAATGCCGAAAAGGAATTTAACCACCAACGCATCGGGTATGAGCAATTTAAGGAAGTGGAAAGCAAAGTGTTGGCGGCGGCGATGAAGTTGGTTTGAAAAAAGATTTCTCACTAAACAAAGAGAGATTTACATGACGTTATTCCCTCATCGAACACATCAACACACAACTATGCAAAACACGCTATTCCTCATTCTGATGCTCTTTGGCCATGCCGCCATAGCGCAAAACGTCTCGCAAGGTTGGATAGTCAACAACCAAGGGGATACCGTCCGTGGTGTTGTGAAAGAAAAAGCCAGTATGGCCGACCGCGTCACATTCAGGCCAGACGATACAACAGATTTTCGGGAGTTTGCGCCTGCCGACATCAAGGCATTTTATTATGGCGAGGGATATTACTATAAGTCCGTAGAAGTACCCATTGAGGCTGGCAAACCTGAGCGCCTGTTTCTTTGGTGCATGGTGGAGGGCACCCTGAGCCTTTATGGCTATCAAGACGTTTTTTATCTGGAAAAACCTTCCAACGTGTTCACCAAATTAGGGAAAAAAGATGAGACAAAAGGCAATTACCTCAAAGAAGACAAGAAGTATGTCGGCATACTGAACTATATGACTTCCGACTGCCCCAAAGTAAAAAACCGAGTGGAACGCACCAAATTCGAAGCTGGCGATTTGGCAAAAACGGTGGCAGCCTACAATGATTGCATAAACCCTTCTGCCCAAACACCATCGAACCCTAAAATTTTTAGACCCAAGATACAAAAAGGGATTCGAGCAGGCATTGTTGCCAGCAATGTAGAATTCCCCGGGGAGCAAATATTTTACAATACGCTTGACTTCAAGACAATGACTGGCTATACGGCAGGCATCTTTTTCAATCTCGCCTTAACAAAGAGCACCCTTTTTGTCCAGCCGGAACTTTTGTTGACAAAAAAGGGAGGCTACTATGAAGGCCCATTAGGCACAGTCGGAGCCGGGCGAGTGGATGTTGTTGGCACCTATTTTCAAGTGCCTGTTTCGCTATATTACTATCCATTTGGGCAAAAATTGCGCCCTTTTGTATCAGCAGGTGGAATATATGGCTATGCAACGCGACTAAAAGCAAGTCGCAGCGAATCTGGGGCGGAAATTCCATTGGAGATGGGAAAAGACGAATTTGGCTTCCGGGGCGGCACGGGCATTTCGTATCAATGGGTAGCCCAAAAGCAACTGACGCTGGAGTACGTTTATGAAAATACGCTGGCAAACAAGTTTGCTTCAAACAAAATCCGCTTCCGATCTCACCATATTTCGTTGCGGTTCAGTTTGTAGCCTTTTTTCAAAAAGCACATCGGCCAAATAACGAAACCCCGATAGTTCAATAACTCTCCCCTATTTTCCCTGCCCGCCATTTTCGCCGCTCCTCCAACAACAAATTCGCGAACAGGTGGCCAATCACCCGCCCGCCCTCGTGCGTGAGGTGCGTGTAGTCGGTGTTCGCCAGCCGGGGGCGCTGGTGCGCCATTTGAATCATGCTGCCCGGGCCGCCCATGCCCCAAAACATATCATAGAACAAAAATCCGTGCTTTCGCGCCAAATCGCGCTGCATCGCGGCGATGGCCGGCACGCCGCGCATAGTAGCGAGTTCTGTCCCGTTTTTGCCCGCCCGGTCGCCCACGCTGACGATGAGAATCGGTTTGCCCGGAAAACAGGCGCGGAGATGCCGATAGGTTTTGTCCAATTCAGCCTCGTACCAAGTGATGTTTGTCAACGAATTGGTGACGGCGTTCAGGCCGACTTGTAGCACCACGAGGTCGTATTGTTGGAAGGCATCGAACTGCTGGATGAAATCCGGTCGCAACAATTTGAGCGGGCCGCCGCTGTTGCCGCGCACCGAAAAATTGTCGAAGTAAATGCCGGGACCGCTTTCGAGTGATGCGCCGTAAACAAGCAGCCCGTTCGTAGAATCGGGAAAACGGCAATCAAAAGCCGTGGCGCCTGGGTAGTTCGACTCCCATTCCCATGCTTGGACTTTGCCGGGCTGGCTTTTTATGATTTGTGTCTTAGGGACATCGCCCTCCAACTGCCACACGAAAAAAGAGTTCTGGGTGGAAGTGTAAAACAGCCGAAACTCCGTCCAAGCCCGCGTATGGCGGAAATAGTCTGCTCCTTCGTAGTGGATTTTGGCTTCCGGTTCTGGGCGGTAGGCGTAGCCATTGATGCCAAAGAGCGGGCGGTTTTCTGATTTTTTGACAATTGAAAAAGTTGTCCAGCCTCGGAATTGGTGTTTCAGCGTGCGCTTGAATTGGGCAACTTCCGAGGTGATGGGGACAAAACCCACGCCGCCGCCGCCCCAAACTGATTGCAGCGTGTCGCGCAAATCGCCGATGAGAATATCGCCTTCCACGAACGAATCGCCGTACCACGCCACACGCACCGTTTTTCCGTATTTGATAGAATCTATGGCAGCAAAAAAACGGTCAAGTCCTTGTTGTTCAGGCGTATAGTCCTCTATTATTTTTCCGAAAAAAGCAGAATCTTTTGGCGGCAGCGGGCCGAAAGAGTCGAGGGGGGCGGGTGGCAATGCAGCAATCGTATCTGCCGGGGCAAGCACCGTCGTGTCTGGGGGCGGCATTTCTATTGCTGGCTTTGCCGGTATCTCGTCGCTGCGGATGTCGGCGAAAATGTCCATTTTACGGAGTTGAAAATCGCCAATCGAGAAATTCTCCGGGACAAATGAAAGACCGGTGAGCAAAAGCAAGACAAGCAGCGTAAGGCCGAGAGTTTGGCCGAGGTAGTTTTTCATACGGAGCAAACGCAAAATAAACACATAGCCACATAGGAAACATAGTTTTGAAAATCAATGCGCTATGTGTCCTATGTTCCGTGTTTCAACCTAATTCAAATAAGCGCATACACGCTGCCCGGCACCACCGTGAGCAGCGCAATGAGTATCAGCCCCACCGCTACCGCCCATCGGATGCCCCTTGGAAGACGCACTTCGGGCGAAGTATCGGCGGTCTCCCGCGTGAAATACATGGCGATGATGATTTTGAAATAATAATAAATCGAAATCGCGGAATTGATGACCGCCAGCACCACGAGCCACGGATATTTGGCGAAGGCTGCCGTGAAGAGAAAATATTTGCCGAAAAAACCTGCCGTCGGCGGGATGCCGGCCAAAGAGAGCATGGCAATAGCCATCACCACCGCCAGCAATGGCTGCTTTTGACCCAGCCCGTTGAAAGAGGCGAACGAACTGTCGCCATTTTGCTCGGACACGACCATGTAAATCCCGAAAGCGCAAATCGTTGCCAACGAATAGGTTAATGTGTAAAATAACAACGCACGGTCGCCACCCGCAACGCCAATCGCAAGTATGGCCATCATCAAATAACCCGCGTGGGAAATGGACGAGTACGCCATCATGCGTTTGAAATTCATCTGGAAAATAGCCGTCACGTTCGCCACCGTCATCGTCAAAGCAGCAACGACCGCCACCGGCACGCTCCAAAAACTTTCCGCACCCGGAAACGCCATGGAGAACAGGCGGTAAAACGCCGCAAATCCCGCCGTCTTCACCACCGTCGCCATAAAAGTTGTCACCAAGTTGGGGCTGCCCTGATATACGTCCGGCGCCCAAAAATGGAACGGCACAGCCGACACTTTGAAACTGAGGCCAATGATTATCAATAAGATACCGACATTGAGCATACCTGCAGAATGGCGCCCGTCGCTAATAGCCGATGCAATCAAACCGAGGTCAAAACTGCCCGCCGCACCGTAAATCAGCGCCATCCCAAACAACAAAATCCCGGTGGCAAATGCGCCCATGAGGAAGTATTTGAGTGCGGCTTCGTTGCTCGCCAAGTCTTCCCGACGGCTGCCCGCCATCACATAGAGCGGTATGCTGAGGATTTCGATGCCGAGAAACAGCATGACCATGTTCGTGAACGAACACATGACCAGCGCCCCACAAAGGCTGAACAGGAGGAGGCCATAATTGTCGCCCAGCGTCTCGTTCAAGTCGCGAAAGCCCCAGCCCGAAAAGCCGATGACAAGAGCAGTCGCTACGATGGCCACGCCCGAAAACGCCAGCGCGAAGCTGTCGAAATGGAACATGGCGGGATACATATCGTTCCAGCCGGACGGCGGGCCGGCCAAGACACCGCTCAGCGCAAGCAAGCTGCCAATGAGCGCGATGGGTTGCAGCAAACCGCGTTTTCCGGCGAGTCCCACAAAGAGGACGGCGATAGCGGTGAAGAAGAGTATAAGTAAGGCTGTCATGCTGTTATGGTGATTCGTTTATTTGGGGATTTGTTGATTTGAGTTATTGGGTTATGTTAATAGTGCTTTTCTGAAATTCTACCTTGTCTCCCGCCCGCAGTTTCTTCCTTTTCTGCGTCTCCACCGCGCCGTTCACCCGCACTTCGCCGCTGCTGATTCGGATATTCGCCTCGCCGCCCGTGCCCACCAAGTGCATGACTTTCAGGAGGTTGTTGAGGGTGATATGTTCGTGGTTTTGCAGGTTGAATTCCATTTTCAAATCTTATTTCTGTTTGGCTTTCCGCTTTTCTTGAAAGTAAAAAAATCCATTTGCCACTTTTCACCAACTGATGTCGCGAATGTTTTGTCATTTTGTAGAAATCTGTCCGCTCTCAATGCGCTCTCGTAGGTCGGACAGATTCCGACAGAATGACAAAAAAATGAAAATGGCTCTCACGTTCTCACCCCTCTCACTTTTCAAAACTGCACCGCCCCCAAAATCTTGTTTACGCTGCCGCCGACTCAAGTCTTAGTCCAATCTTCAATCTTTATCCCAGTGATTCGACCCAAATGAGCTACATTGTTTGTCACCATGATGAGGTCATTGGAAACAGCAGTACTTCCAATCAGGAGGTCAAAGTCATCAATAATGTTACCTGATTTGCGCAGCCGGGTTTTCTCTTCTGCATACAGGTCAAGCGTACTGTAAATGGGTAGAATTTGCACCTTTTTGATAAATCCTTCAATTACAGGCTTGCGTTTGGCTGGATTATCACTGCTGGCTGCACCAAATTTTAATTCAGCAACAGTGATCTCGGAAATAAAACAATTACTCCAACCAGCCTTTTCAACTTTCACTTCAAGGTCATTTCTGCCTTTAAGGTAGAAAATACAGATATTCGTGTCGAGTAGATAGCCGTTCATAACGATTCGATGTTGCGATTAAAAGTCCTTGCCGATCGAATCCGCTCAATCCATGCCTCTGCCGATTCTTTGTCGTCCAATGCGCCAAAGAGCGAGCCGGGCGTTTCCGTTTCTTTTGCCTTTTTTCGTCTGGCTTTCAACATTTTAGACAAGCGAATGATGATTTCCAATTTATCCTCCTCGGGCAATTGGTCAATCAGGCCGAGATAATTTTCGAGCAATAAAGTGTCATTTTTCATTGTCAAAAAATTTGAAAGTCAAAGATAAGGTACTCAAATAACCAAATCACCAATTCAACAAATCCCCAATCAGAATTGCACCGCCCCCAAAATCTTGTTCACGCTCCCGTCCGTCAGGTTCAGCACCAACTGCGGGAAAAATCCCAGCACCACGACCAGCCCGGCAATCACGCCCAGCACGACCCACTCGTTCGCGTTAACGTCTTGAAATTGAGCGGTTTCGCGGTTCGCCTCGCCGAACATCGCCAGCCCGTAAGCCCGCAGCATATACACCGCGCCAAAAATGATGGTCAATCCCGCCACCGCGCCAAGCCACACGTTGTAGTTCCAAACGCCGTTCAGGAGCAGGAATTCGCCGGGAAAACCGTTGGTGAGCGGCACGGCGACCGAGCCGAGCATCACAATCATAAACAACGCGGCGAACTTCGGTGCAGACTTGGCGATGCCGCCCATGTCGGCCAGCGTGCGCGTGCCGATGCGCCGCTCGATGAGGTCCACGACGAAGAACAAACCCACCACGTTGATGCCGTGATTGAGCATTTGAATCAGGCTGCCCTGCACGCCTGCTTTGTTCCAAGCCAGCACCCCAGCGGCGATGAGGCCGACGTGCGCGATGGACGAGTATGCGATAAGTCGTTTTAAATCAGACTGTTTCACCGCGATAATACTCGCATACACAATGCCGATGACGGCCAGCAACATAAAAATTGGCGTCCAAGTGTGCATGGCTTCCGGCGCGAGCGGCACCATCCAGCGGATGACACCATAGATGCCCATTTTGAGCATAATCCCGGAAAGCAACATCGTGCCGCCGGTCGGCGAAGTCACATAAGTATCTGGTTGCCAAGTGTGAAACGGGAACACCGGCATTTTCACTGCGAAGGCGAGGAAAAAGCCGAGCATGACCCAGTTGGCAGCCGTTGGCGAAAGTTGCACATGCACGAGGTCGTTCCACGCAAAGGAGTGATTTCCACCCGCCTCCGCCAAGGCTTCGGCGGGTAAATTGGTCTGCAAATACACATACAGCAGCGCGACGAGCATAAACAACGACCCGACAAAGGTGTAAATGAAGAACTTGAGCGTCACACGGATGCGGTCTTGGCCGCCCCAGATGGCGCAGATAAAGTAAATCGGGATGAGCGCCAGTTCGTAAAAAATGTAGAACAGCAGCCCGTCCTGTGCGAGAAAAACGCCGTTCAACGCGCCCAACATCATCAGCACGAGGCCGTAGTAGCGTGGTTCATTGTCGAACACGCGGCTGAAACTGCTCAGCACGATGAGCGGCGCGAGCAGATTGGTGAGCAGCACCATGAGCAGGCTCACGCCGTCCATGCCGAGGCTGAACGAGATGCCCGCCTGTGGCAGCCACGGTACGCTGAATTCGTGATTCAGCGAGCCGTCGCCGTTGAACGCCACGCAGGCAAATGCGCTCACAGCGAGGTTGGCCAAAGCGGCGACCAACGCAATCGAGCGCGCCCCGGCAGGGCGAGCGAACAGCATGAAAACGCTGACAATCAAAGGTATTATGACGAGTAAAAGAGACATCAGGTCAGTCTTTCTTTATTTTGAAAATTCGGAATTCGTTGTCTTCATAAATCATGGGATACGGGATAGAATCCTTAATCCTTGCCCGCTCGAATATTGCATATTCCAACCCGACGGTCGCCTCGCCGTCGAGCCAAACCGGGTCGAGCAAGCGATTGGGCTTTTCTGTCCAACCCCTTCGGTGCGCCATGTACATCATTTTGGGATTGGCATCGCCGTCGGATGTCACCACTTTGGCATCCCTCGGAAAGTGGGCATCCGCAATTGCTTCCAATTTCAGAAACTTATGCTCATACCAAGGCATAAAAAAATCTGCTTTTTGCCAATAAACCGCCTCGGCAGCCATGATACCGAGCAGTGCGATAAACAGCCAATCGTTTTTTACAACAGAACTCAAACCATAGCCCGCCAGCAACGCCATCACGGGTACATAAGGAATGATGTAATACTCATGCACCGAAAAAACTTTTCCCACCTGCAAAATGAAAAACAGGAAAATCGCGCTGTAAAGCAACCAGTTTATGAGCAGTTTCCATTGCTTTTTCACCACCATCCATACAAAGCCAAACAGAAAAAAGAAAAATGCCACCCGGCTCTGCAAGGCTATCGGGTAAAAACGGGACTTCGTGTCGCCCCAACTTTCCACCGTGACCTGCCGCCATGTTTCCGCATAACTCAACCCGAAAAACCAGCCGTGTTGATACTCCTTTTCAGCCCAAGGAATCCACACAAAATACCACGCGGACATCGCAGCAACGGCTATCGAGCCAGCCACTGTCAGCCAGATTTTCCTTTTCAACTCAATCTCCCGGTCAAAAACCGGCAGCACCAAAAGTACCAGCGCACAAGCAGAAGGTATTTTGCTCAACAAGCCAATAGCCGTGATTACCGTGAACAACGGCAGCCGCCACCATTTTCCTTTTTCCAAATATGTCCAGCCAATATTGACCCCGATAAGCACCATCGAGAGCGAAAAAACATCGGGCATCGCTTTTCGGGCATAAATGAACGCGATGGATGTGCCGAACAACACCGTCCCCGCCAAAGCCGCCCGGTCAGTCATCAATCGCCGCAATATCTGGTTCAGATGCCACAGCCCGATGCTCGCCACCACCACCCCCAGCAACCGGAAACACCAATTCTGCTCGCCAAAAATTTTCCACAACAGAAAAATAGCATAGTTCAGCGCCGGGAATTCCATCACCTCAAAACCCGGCCGGGAATCGCAAAGGATGGTGCGCGGCTGAAAGATGTTGTCGTCAATCTCCAAATAATTGCGCGCCACCCCCAACGTCAGGCATTGCCGATAGGCATGTTGGTCCAGCGGCGGCAGGTTGATATTCTCCAGCCGGATGAGCGCCAACACGAGTATCCAAAAGCGGATGTCGAAGAGTACGGTTTTTATTTTTTCGGTGTTCATTTTATATTTCGCTTGCTATCTGCGCCAGCGCAAGCGTCAGGGCATTTTCTAGATATTGTCGAATGTTTTTCTCTTTGGCGCTAACATCTCCGTTGATTGAAAGTACGTGCGGCGGGATTGGCAGAGGCAGCGTCGAGTCGAGTGTGTCGTTATCGTCAAAATTTTTCAGTTCCAAAAAAGCACCTATGGCAAGCGTCGCATCATCGTAGCCGTAATGGTGAATTGTTATTACTAAGCGATACCTTCTTTCCGGTGACACCCGGATTTTTAATGCGAACCAGGCCTTTGGAAAATTGCGGTTGAAAAAATAGTCGTGACGCTTTGCATAACTGACTATCTGTTTAAAAAAATAGTCTGACCATTTGACGCCCTTCTCGTTCGCATGAGTATCATCAAAAGAGGCACTCTCAATGGAAATATCCGCCGCTTTACCTATCTTTTTTCGCGTATCGTCTGCAAAACCGTTCAATACCGTGTTGCAAAAAGCAAACACCCGTCGCCTTGATTCATTGAGTACTTCTTGGTATTTTTCTTCTGCTTTCTTCCGACTTTCTCGGAGTTTCTGCACCAAAATATTTTGCACTTCTACCAACGAGGTGCTCGAAACCTCTCTAATGTTCAGGGCATTTTGGATATTCCGTTTCTGGACTTCCGCCAAGTAGTTGACTATTTCTTGTGGGCGACCTTTGTCAGCCTCTTCCAATCCTTCAATGTATTGAGACTTGGCTTCTTCCCGTAGAACTGTGAATGGAAAAAAGCCAAACTTGATGAAAATCAAGCTGGTAAGTAACCTTGCCACCCTGCCGTTGCCATCCTGAAACGGATGTATTGTAGTGAAAGCATGGTGAAACCATGCGGCGACAATCAAAGGATGCGTCTCCTCCTCTACTAATTGGTTGTAGATGTGGACAAGATTGTCCATTTCTGAGGCGACATGTTCCGGTGGACAATAGAGAATTACCGTCCCATCTTCCCGCGTCGGATTATTTTCTCTGATTTTGAATTCTCCTTTCAAAAGCGGGATTTTCAATTTGTTGCCAAACTGATCGCGCCCTTCCGCAAAATATTGATTCCGTGCCACCAACTGGTGCAGCTGTTTGATGAACGAAACTGACAAAGGGCGGTCATCTTTCACAACATCAAATACAAAATCAACGGCCTCCAAATGGTCGTTCAAATGGTTCATCAGAGTTGCTTCCGCGATGTTCGTATCACCATGACTCAGTAATGACTGGTCGAAACCGGTTTTTATGAGTGTCTCGGTGATGCCCTTGCTCAGATCGTACATTCGTTCCACGATGCCAGTCTCAATAGCGTGTTCTCTTTTTAGGCGAACGAGAAAGTCGTTATATTCCTGCGAGTTTTCGAGCAAATATTTTCGCCGGGCAAACCAAGATTCGGAAATATCATCCAAAATAGAAGTGTCACACTTCTGCCACACGTCGGTAAATTCGATATGTTTCCAAAGGGTAAATGATTTTTTGTAAACAGGCGACGACTCTTGTACGGTATTATTTCCCCAAAAATTCACTTTCACTTCGCCACGTGCCACTTTTCCGACAAAATCTACCGACGCGTCAATATCTTCCGCTTCTAAAAAAGGGTACTTTTCCAAAATGCCGCTCTTTGAACCTCCTGCCGCTAAATTCTCTAGTACAGTCTGCACAGAAATATGGGATTCTCGAATGGTCGGCTTGCCACCATTTAGGTCGGGGTCAATAGTAATTCTTTCCGTCAGGTAGGTCATGGCTATTTTTTGAGTGAAAATATTACACAAACAACGTCAACAACAGCAGCACCGCTCCCGCCACCATGCCCAGCAGGTAGTATTCGATGTTGCCGTTTTGCAGTTTCCGAAACTCCGCGCCCAGCCGCTGCACCCCCGCGCCGATGCCGTTCACGAGGCCGTCTATTCCCTGAATATCAACGTAGTAGTGCAGGAAACGCGACAGTTTTTGCAACGGACGCACGAACAGAAAGTCGTAGATTTCATCCACGTAGAACTTGTTTGCAATCACCCGCGTCAGGCCGGATTGTTCGGCGTCCGGCACCGGCAGGTTCGATTTTTTGCCATATACAAAATACAACCCGGCGATAATCGCCACCGCCAGCGAGGTCGTGAAAATCATCAGCGACCATTCGGTGCTGGGGTCGAGGTGCATTTCGGCCATCGGAATCACCGAGGAAAACCAATGCGCCAGCCATTGGTCGTTGCCCAAGTGCATAAAGTGCGGTGTGTTCAGGAAGCCGCCCGCGACCGAGAGCACGGCCAGAATGACGAGCGGCACGGTCATCACCGCCGGGCTTTCGTGGAGGTGGTGTTTTTGCTCGGATGTACCGCGAAACTCGCCGAAGAAAGTGACGTAGAGCAACCGGCACATATAAATCGCCGTGAACATCGCGCCGAGACCTGCCAGCCCCCACCAGAGTTTGCCGCCGCTTTGCCAAGTATAGGCGAAAATTTCGTCTTTCGAGAAAAAGCCCGACAGCAGCGGGAAGCCCGAAATGGCAAAGGTGCCGATGAGGAACACCCAAAACGTGACGGGCATCGCTTTGCGCAGGCCGCCCATGTTGCGGATGTCCTGCTCGCCGCCCATGCCGTGAATCACCGAACCCGCCGCGAGGAAGAGCAGGGCTTTGAAAAAGGCGTGGGTGGTGACGTGAAACATCGCGCTGGCATAAGCGCCCATGCCGAGCGCCACGAACATCAAACCCAATTGAGACACAGTGGAATAGGCCAGCACTTTCTTGATGTCGTTTTGCCGCAGGCCGATGATGGCCGCGAAAATACAGGTGACCAATCCGACAAAAGCCACGACTTGCATGGCATCGGGCGAGAGCGAGTAGAGCGGATTGCAACGCGCCACGAGATACACGCCCGCCGTCACCATCGTGGCCGCGTGGATGAGCGCGGAGACGGGCGTCGGGCCGGCCATCGCGTCGGGCAACCAAGTGTAGAGCGGGATTTGGGCACTTTTGCCCATCGCGCCGATAAAAAGCAGGAGGCAAATCGCCGTCATCGCGCCTGCTTCAAGGCGGACCGTTGGCAGCGCAGCAAAGATTTCAGCGAAATTGATGCTGCCGAACGTTTTGAAAATCAGGAAAATACCGAGCAGCAGACCGAGGTCGCCGATGCGGTTCATGATGAAGGCTTTGTTGGCGGCCTTGACGTACTCGCGATTTTTGTTCCAAAACCCAATGAGCAGATAGGAGCACAAACCCACGCCTTCCCAGCCAAAAAAGAGCATCAGGAAATTGTCGCCCATCACCAGCAGCAGCATGGCGAAAATGAACAGGTTGAGGTAGGCGAAAAACTTCCAAAACGCCTCATCGTCGTGCATATAGCCGATGCTATAAACGTGAATCAGGAAACCTACACCCGTGACAATCAGCATCATCCACACGGAAAGATGGTCAACAAGGAAGCCGAAATTGACCGAGAGGCTGTCCACCGTGAAAAAGTTGTACAGCACGGTATGAATCGGCCCGGTGGCGGCGACTTGGTTGAAACACGCCACGCTGAGCAGGAACGATGCCAGCAAGGTGCCGGAGCCGATGATGCCGACGGCGGTTTTCGACAGGTTTTTGCCGAAAAGCCCGTTGGCAAGAAACCCGATGAAGGGCAGGAAAGGGATGAGTGGTATGAGTGAATTCATAATTCCGTTTTGTGGAATTATGAATTATGAATTATGAATTGAACTGCTCGTGTTCGGCATCATTCATAATTGATAATTCATAATTAAAATCAGTTTCGTAGTTTATCCAGCAAAGAAATGTCCGTGCTTTTCGTGTTCCGGTAAATCATCACCAGAATGCCCAACCCGACCGCCGCTTCCGCCGCCGCGACGACCATGATGAAAAACACCATGATTTGTCCTTGCGCGTCGTTGAGGTAGGTGGAAAAAGCGGCCATCAGGAGGTTCACGGCGTTGAGCATGAGTTCGACGCACATGAGCACGACGATGGCGTTGCGGCGCACAAGCACGCCGAACACGCCGATGACGAACAGCACGGTGCTGAGCCAGACGTAGTAGTCAATGGGGACGGATTTTATCGTTTCGAGCATGGATATCTTCTATGATTTGTGACAAGTAAGACACTACATTATTGTAGGCTTCATCGCGGTCAGGCCAACTGGCAATCGGTTTGGCTCCATTGGGAAGTGCTTGAAGGTTTGCTAGTGGCGTTTGTGCCCATAGACAAGCACGCAAAATCACTGGGACAACAATACACTCACCCTTAGTATGGCGCTCCAATGCAATTTTTATTTCTTTACTCCACATATATTCTGAATCTAAGGCATCGGCACTTACTAAAACCAGTATTATATCAGCATGGTGCAGTCGTTCTTTAATCTCATTTTCCCAATCGCTCCCTGCTTCAAGGTTCCCATCATACCACATATCTACTTTGCCAACCATAAAAAGCGGTCTCATGTGTTTTTGAAGCTCATGTAAAAACTGTAAATCTTTGCGAGAATATGTCACAAACATTGACACAGGCAATTTTTGTTTACCGTTCATGCCAAACATCCAGACTGGAATCTCACCTTGAAGCAATCCTACAAAATCACGATACACTTCAGAAAGCGAATTTTTATCCTCTACTTTTTCTTCTAAAACTGCTAACTTTTCTTCATATGCATAGCTGGACGCATGGCGAACTTGAATCTGATTGACATAATTTTCGACACTGATTTCTGGTAAATCATAAAGACTGCGATACAAATTAGTGATTTCATCTCGATAATTCAATAGCCATTTTTCGCGCAATTTATCTTCGTTCAGTTCGATGCGAGAAGGCAGAAAATAAACCATTAAAGGTCGTGAGTCGTGAGAGCGTCGGCGGTACTGAACTGCTTTGCGAGCCAAATTGGAGATGCCTTCGAAACTCTGCTGGTTGGGAGTGAAAACCAAAACCAACTTGTCTGGCATTTGCATTGTACAGATACCACCCGTATCAGTATGCCCCGTGCGTGAATCAATCAGCACGAAATCATATTGTTCAGAGAGATGCTGTGCCCATTTGGTGAAAAAAGAGCGGATTTTGTAAAAAAACTGCTCCCAGTTGAACGATCCGATTTGGTCGGCGTAGCCTTCTTCTTTTTCGCGTCCGGCTTTTAGCAAAAATAAATTGTTGGCTGTTCTGGTGGCTTTTATCGGCACTATGTAATCCTGCGTTCGTGGGAAAAACTTATCTAATCTTGCTTCGTCATCGCTATCAAATTTGATTTCAGGGAGTTTTTGGTCGGCAAGGCGGAAAAAATCAATTAAACCATCTCGCTGGTCAAAATCTTTTGGCAAAAACTGCTTGAAATATTTAGGCAGGCCGGGGGCTTCCAAGTCCCAGTCAATCATCAATACTTTTTTCCCACTTTGCGCCAGCAAAACGGCTACATTCGCAAGTGCCATAGAGCGACCAGTTCCCCCCTTGTAGGAGTAAAAAGTAACTACGTTGCCGTTTTTCTTAGTCTCTTCTTTCATATTATGAACGGTCGAAGTCAGGCTCGTACATTTCGCCTTCTTTCACCTTTTCTAAAAATGTGGCCAGTTGGTCTCTTTGAGATTTGATGTTAAGGAGTTTGAAATCTTTGCAACCGCCGCACCAATCTTGCTTTTTGTCAAAAAGACTGCAATGCGATTTAATCTTTTTGGCGATTTGCTGGATTTGTGGTGAAAACTTCTTGTTGCGCCGTATTTCCGAGGTGTGAAGCGCAAAGGCGCTGAAGTCTTCGTTTTGGCGCTCTTTCAACAGTTGGGGTAATTCGCCTCGGTCGCCCCGAAGGATGACCGTGATGAGAAAGCCTGTTTTTTCGTCCACACCTACAAGTTTGGCAATACGTTCTTTCTCCAACCTTATCATTCCTTCTAACTCACTGGCGCAGTAAGGCTTTTCTTCGCTCAAGTAATTTGGCGTGTAAATCACCAACATACACACACTTTGGCAAAGGGCTTGGGCAATGGCCGGGTCAACCTTGTCCCCAACTTCGATGCTGCGGTCGTCTTTGAAAATCGGCAGCGCGGGGTAATCATCCAGCAGCATGCTCAGTTCATCAGCCAAAGCGTCCACGATTTGGCTCGCAAAGGTAGCCATCGTTTTGTCGCCATGCCTGTAACTGAGAAAACAGCAGTATTTGAAGTGCATACTTATGTTTCGATAATTTGATTTCTGTTCAAACCTTCAAATCCCTTTTCCCCACAAGCACCGCTCCCACCATCGCTGCCAAAAACAAAATCCCCGCAATCTCGAACGGCACCACGAAGTCGGTGAACAGCACCTTGCCGAGGTTTTTCACCAAACCAACATGGCCATCGGCATTTGCGGGCGTATCCACCTGAATGCTACCGCGCAATGCGCCCACCAGCGTCACGAGCAACATCCCGGCGGCGATGCCCGCGGCCAATTTCCAGTTGCGAGATTGTGTCGGTTCGGTGGCGGAATTCAGGTTGAGCAGCATCAGCACGAACAGAAACAGCACCATAATCGCCCCCGCGTACACGATGATGTGGACGACGGCGAGGAATTGCGCATTGAGCAGCACATAATGCCCGGCTATGGAAAAGAAAGTGAGAATCAAGTAGATAACGCTGTGGACGGGGTTCTTGGTGAACACCATGAGCAGTGAAAAAATCACGGAGACCGCCGCGAGGGTCAGGAAAATGTAGAGCGTCATTGAGCAGGCGTTGGTTTCGCTTTGTGTGCAAATCAGGTTCTAAAAGGTAATCAGGTAAATCAGGTAGATGAAGTAAATCGCCGCAAAAATAGCACCCTCTACGCGGGTTATCACTGCTTTTGACAAGATTCGTGTCGAAAGAAAAAGCACCGCGCTCGCCGCTATGGCCATCCCGGCATCCACGTTCGATTGGGCGGCGTTGTAGGGCAGCGGCTTGATGATGGACACCGCCCCGAGGATGAAAAAGATGTTGAAAATATTGGAGCCGATAATGTTGCCGACCGCGATGTCTGCTTTTTTCTTCAATGCTGCCATGACGGAGGTCGCCAATTCGGGCATGGATGTGCCGATGGCTACCACCGTGAGGCCAATGACCCGTTCGCTGACACCCCATTGGCGGGCCATGCCGCTCGCGCCATCTACAAACCATTTGCCGCCAACGAACAATCCTGCCAACCCAAAAATGATGAGCGCGGCGGATTTCCATTTTGACAACGCGACAAAATCCGTCATCTCGTCGGGCGATTTTTTGGAAATCTCAAAAGTATAAACAAAGAAAATGCACAAGAAACTCAGCAGCACCAGCCCATCGGAACGCGAAATAACATCCGCATTGCTGCCGTCGAGCCACGCGTCATTTGCCATGACAAACAGCACCAAAGCAGCGAGCAAACTGAGTGGAATTTCTTTCCAAGTGGTGCCGTGATGTACTTTCAGTGGGAAAATGAGTGCAGTGATACCCAGAATCAGGAAGATATTGGCAATGTTGCTGCCCAAGATATTCCCGATGGCAATGTCCGGTTTGCCGTCGAGCGCCGAAAACAGGTTGGCGACCAACTCTGGCGCCGAGGTGCCGAACGCCACTATCGTCAGGCCTATCACCAAATCCGGCACGTTCAAACTTTTTGCCACCGATGAGGCACCGTCCACGAGCCATTTGGCACCGTACAACACCAACGTCAAGCCAACTGCCAACCAGAGGAAATCCATTTTTTAATGTGCTAATTTGAGAATATGCTAATGTGCCAATACGGCAATTGCAATTTCATCTTCCCCACAGTTGTCATCCTGAACGAAGTGGAAGAACTACAAAAGCCAAACTCCTATGTGATGAAGCAAAAAAGCGAGCGACTTCTTTGAAACATCCGAAGTGGCTGGGCTTGTGTAGATTCTTGACTTCGTTCAGAATGACAATTCAAATGAGGAAATCAAGAAACCATCGCTGCCTTTTTCTCGGTG
>CAYZVM010000112.1:0-9110 GCA_964481485.1 uncultured Saprospiraceae bacterium
GTAAAGTGCCTCTATCTGTGGCAGCACATCCGAAATCTTGCCCGGCGGGCTGTACTTGACAAAAAGTTTGCGCAACTCTTCATAGCACAGCAGCATACTGAATACCCCGAGAAAAATGCCGAAGGCTTTTCGCCGCCAATCGGCATCGGGCACAAATCCCAGGTTTTTGGCTGGTTTTCCCTGCATCAGCAATCGCAGCCAGTAGCACCCAACGGCAAGAGACACCGCAAAAAGCAATACCGGGTTCCAGTATTTGCCGAAATGACTGACACCCCGAAATGAAAGATAGGTTTGTGCCAAAAAAAGGAGCAGCCCAGTGTAGAAATATCTCATGCAACAGATTTGACCCAAAAGTAGCGCTTCGCGCCAAAACACTGCGCCCCAGCCTGAAAGTGTCAGGCGAGGGCGCAATCTATGATGAGATATATCCGACTGTTAAAACCGCGCCGTCAGCCCGGCCAAGAAATTCAGCCCCACCATAGGGTAGTTGTACCAGCGCTCGCGCTTGTTGTTCAGCACGTTGTTCACGTCGAGGAACACGCCTATGTTTTTAGAAAAATAATAATTGCCGCCCACGCTCAAGTCGAACAGCACTCCTTCTTGGCGCGTCACATTGTCCGAGTCGCGAAACCAGATGCCGTCGGCGATATACAAACCGCCGCGCAATTTGGCCTTGCCGTCAAGCACTGTGTACACGCCGTTGAAGTTGCCCTCCGTCTGGGGCAGCCCCCACGGTTGCGATTCGTTGTTTAATTCAAAAGTGAGATTTTGGCTCAACGTGCCAATCAGTTCGAGGGCTTCAAAAAGCCTGATTTTCACGGTTCCCTGCACGTTGGTGATTTTGGCGGTGTCAAACACTGTCTGAAAGCGGGTGATGCTTTGCGGAACGGCTTGGGTGAACAGGGTTTGGAAAAGCGCCAAATCGTTGGCCGTAGCATAGGAGAACTGACCGCTGTAATCAAGGAACCCGAGGTCGCCTTTTATGCCCGCGTAATAATTGCGGTATTCTGTGTTGCGAATCTTGTTGCCGCGCACTTGGAAAAACGGATTGTATTCTATCATGCTGCGATAGGTGTTTTTCCTCAAATCGCCGCCCGCGCCGCCGAATACCTGAACGCCGTTGCCGATGAGGCTGAGCGTGATTTCGGCATCGGGGAATATTTTGAACTCGTCGCGGTTGCTGGCGAAGTTGCCGCCGACTTTTATTTTTACAATATCGGAGTGGAAGGTGAAAGACGGCTGGAGGTAAATGTTGTTGAGTTTTTGCTTGGCCGTGTCGTCGAGGGTGGTCAGGTCGGTACGGATATTGACACGCAAGGGGTGTTTTTCGGCAAACCATTTGGTGGCGCCGAGGTCAAGCGCGAAGCCGGTTTCTTTGTTGGAATAATAGTCGTTGAGCAAGTAAAACTTGGGGGCAACGGAATAGTTGAAATCGGCCTCGGTGCGCTCGCTGTTGTAAACACGCCCCCTAACATCAATGATTTTCACATCCTGCCGAGTACGCTCTTCTGAAAAAGATGAGATTTCTTCATCGTAGCCGTAGAAATGGTAGCGGTCGAAACTGTAGCCGATATTGCCTTCCACTGCTACGTTTTCATTGACATAAACATTCGCGTTAAGCAGCGCGTCATTGTTGAAAAAACGTTGGTTCTCAACGGATTTTTCGGCGTTCAGGCTGTGGTGGCGAAACCACACTTTGCCATCGAACTTTTCCTCAGAGCCAAAATAGTAGCCTGCTTCACCCCACAATGTTTTGGGCACACCTGCGCCCGCCTTTGCGAAGCCGTTGTAGGCGTCTTCTTTTTTTCCGGCTTTCATCCCGAGGGGTCGCAGTTTGGGCGAAGCATATTCCACCGTGAGCGGCCGGGCAGGCACGATGTAATCCTGTCTTTGGGTGGTGGTGTCCACGGGCGGCAAGGTTGGCAGCACGTTGATTTTGCTGGATTCCAGCAAGCGGGCTTCAAAGTCTTTGTAGATGTCAACACTGCCGGTGACTTTGTCATCTTGCGCCGAAATGATGGATATTCCGACAAAAAAGGCGAGTGCAGTAAGAAGTGATTTATGTTGGAAAAGCATAGTTGCAAGGTTGTTGATTCGTTGATGTTTTTGATTTTTCTTCAATTTCCACCTTCATCCAAGTCCAAGAAATTGCCGCCTTTTTCCTGTGTATTGTTGGGTTTTGCCTCCGTGTTCCCAAGTTTGGCGTACTTCTGGCGAGCGGTGTTCATAATGCCCGCGTCGCTGCCGTTGTAGTTTTCGAGCACCGCTTCGAGGGCGGCGGAGGCGCTGTTTTTATCTCCTTGGTCGAGGTACACATCGGAGAGCAGGATGAGGTTGCGGGCTATCCAATCATCATAACCTGCGCTGTTTTTGTTGGCGGGGCCGGTGATGAGTTCTTCGGTCTCGAGGTATTTCTTTTGGCGATAAAGGATTTGCGCCATGAGGTGCCAGGCTTCGGGCATTATTTCGGTGGTCGTATTTTCGACTACCGACTCGAGCAGCGGGTAGGCACGGGCGAAATCGCCTTTGTCGAAGGCTTGTTTGCCGAGATAAAAATTGGCAATGGCCAATTGTTGGCTGGTGGCGAGGGGCGAATTGTTCACCTTGTTGGCGTACTCGGTGACGGCCACAGAGTTGTTGCCGCTTTTGTAGGCTGCTTCGAGCGCAACGAGTTGGGCGTTGAATCTGGATGCGTCATTGGGTGCGGCCTCTTCCCATTTTCGCGCATATTCGAGCGATTGCGCGGGGGCTTTTTCTGCATTGAGCGCCAAGAGGGCGGCTTTTTCGGCGGATTTCACATACCATTTGCTTGGCCCGCGACTGACCACGGTGGCGTAATCCTTGAGTGCTTGGCTGTACTTTTTGAGTTCGTCGGAAGAGTAACTCTCTGCGCGGTAGTAATATGCGTTCAGGGAGTTGGGGCCGTTTGGATATTTGGTGAGGTAATTGGTAAATCCATCCACCGCCTGCTGGAATCTGCGGTTTTCGTACTGATATTCAGCCGATTGGTAGGTAATGCTGTCGCGGGAAGTGTTGCTGACTTTGTATCCGGGGACTGTTTCGAGGAATGAAAGATATTCGTCGGGGCGCCCCATTTCGTCGTAGGTTTCTTTGAGCAGCGCCAATGCGTCTTTTGCTTCGTTGGTTTCCGGGTTGTTGGAAAATACCTGCTTGTAGTAGTTGGCTGCTGCATTGTAGTTGCCCTGGCGGAAAGAAATAATGCCAAGTTGCATGAGGGCCTGATTGACAAACGGGGATTTTCCCCTAAAATCGGACACCAATTTCCGCAAAGGCGAGGCGGCTTCGCCCAGTTTCCCCATTTCGAGATAGGTATTGCCGAGTTCGAGCAGGGATTCGTCCACATAACGGCTGTTGGGGTATCTTTCTACGAGGCTTTCGAGCGCAATGACCTTGTCAAGTTGGCTGCCTTGCAAACCCCGGATTATCGCTTTTTGGTAAAGGGCATACTCGAAACCTTCGTATTTTTTGTTGACGGCTTCATTGTAGTAAGCCAACGCATCGGAGTATTGTTTGTTTTTGAAATGGCAATCGCCGGCGCGGAGCACGGCATCGCCCAATACGGCCACTTTTATTCTATCCGACTGGATGCGACTGATGTTTTTCTTGATGCCGTCCACGGCGGTCTTGAAATTGGTGAGTGCCCCTTTGTGGTCGTTGAGTTTGAGCAGGTTGTACCCCTGCACATACTGGCCCATCGTCAGGTTGCTTTCTTCGGGCAGATCGTTGAACGACTTGGCACCATTGAGGAAGGTCGTGATGTGCTGTTTGCTGATGTTCCATTCTTGGGCTTCGTTGGCGATAGTGCCCATCCAGAATGAACTCAACACAGAAATGCGCTTGTCAATCGGATAGTCCAGTGATTTATTGAAGTAACGGCGGGCTTCTTCTTTTTGGCCGTTTTGATAGAGCTGCACGCCCCGGTTGTAAGTCACTTTTTGGTAGGTGGCGTTGAGCTTCGGGGTGCGATTTTTTATGCCTTCCAATGTGTTCACAGCGCGGTCGTAGTCGCGGGTGTTGAGAAATACATCGCCCATCAATGCCTGAGCATCTTCGTAGTATTTAGAGCCGGGCTGGAATCTCTGCAACGCGTCTATGGCGTCGCGGTCGTATTTAAGTTCGTAACTGAGTTTGGCGTAGTTGATAAGCGCGTCTTCTTTCACCGACTTGTCAAAATTCAGGTTGGCGGCTTGGCCAAAGGCCGTGCGGGCATTGAATTTGTTGCCCGTGCGCAAATAGCAGTCGCCGAGGTGATAGAGGCCATTTTGCCCCAACAAGCTATCCTGTTTCGTGAGATGCTCAAAGTTCTCGATGGCCTGTTTGTAGTGGCCGCTCCGATACTGGGCATACCCGACTTGGTAATAGTCGGAAGGGCGCAGGTTGATGCCATTGCTGATGGCATATTCGAGATAAGGCAAGGCCGATTTATAATCGCCTGTTTCAAAATAAGCCTGCCCGACAAGTTGGTTGAGTTCCGGCCTGTTTCTGATATTGTCGTCTTTGGCTTTAGCGGCACCATAGGAAATCACCAGGTCGTACTGCTTTTTGTGGGCATATATCTGTGTGATATAATACGGCACAGAAGATTTGTATTTGTCCGATTTTTCGCAGCGCACAAATGCTTTTGCGGCCTCATCGTATTTGCCTTCATAAAACGCGCAGCAGCCATAGTAGTAATTGGCGGGGTAGTACCACTCGCTGCGCGTGTTTTCCTTCAAAGAGCCAAACTCGCCTTTCGCCCGTGCAAACTGTTTGGTGACGAAGTAACTGTACCCTTTTTTGAACTGAATCTCGTCGCGAGTGCTGCCCGAGCCAGTCGGCGCCATGTCATAATAAGTGAGCGCCTTGTCGTACTCTTTTTGGTCAAAATAGTAGTCGCCGATTTCGAGCGCTGCTTGGCTGGCCACGGGTGCGGGGGCATTCTCCCGAAGAAAATCAAGGGTGAGCCGCTCGGCTTCAGGTTGGTCAAGCCGCACGGCACATTTTGCGTGGTAAAGTTCAGCGTCGGTCTTGATGGCCTTCCATTCCGGCTCGTTCACCGGGCGGAGCAGATCTATGGCCGATTTGAATTCTTTTTGCGCCAGCCCGTAAATGTGTTGGTTGAAAAAATCTACACCGCGATGGTAGGCAAGGTTGGCTTCGGTGTAAACAGTGGTTTGCTGGGCGCTCATCGCAAATGCAGCAAACACAAAAAGCAAGGAGGTGATTCCTTTCCAAAGATTCATGTCGAATTGATTTTTGATATTGAAAAGTTGGGATTCCGATTGGCAAACGAACGCCGTCCCGAGTGGCGGCTATTCGCCCGGTTGTTATTTTTTGGAAATTTTAACAGCGTGGAAACGTGAAATTGACGGGCAAAAATATGTGTTGGCGAGGAAATGGGGAAAAAGAGTAAAAACGGGAATCCAAGCCTCAACTTCAATTTCTCTCTCTCCTTCTTACTTTTGCCCAAAACCCACCTGACAAATGAAAAACTAAAATAACGACGACAAAATATGGAATTTTTCCTCGCTACCCTCTTTTCCCTTTTCTCTATCGTGGACCCGCCCGGCGCCATCCCCGTGTATGTGGCCATGACCGGCGACCGGCCTCGACCCGAGCGCAACAAAATCGCGCTGATGACCAGCTTATATTTCTTGCTCATTCTGGTCGCCTTTTTTCTGGCTGGCACATATATCCTGAGTTTTTTTGGCCTCACGGTGCACTCACTGCGCATTGCCGGGGGCATGACTTTGTTGATTAGTGGTTTCGGACTCATGTCTGGCCGTTTTACCAAACAACGCGGCTTCGACAAAGGAGCAGAAAAACAAGCAGAAGAGCGCACCGACATCGCTTTTTCGCCATTGGCGATGCCCCTGCTTTCGGGGCCTGGCAGTATCTCTTATCTCATCACGCAGTTTAGCCAGCACCCAGAATGGAGCGAGCGCTCCATGATACTGGCAGCGATTGTGGCCGTCGCATTTTTGGTATGGGCTTGTTTGCGCGTTGCACCGTTCTTGTTCAGGGTGTTCGGCGCGGGCGGCCTGAACGCCATTGCCCGCATCATGGGTTTTATCGTCATCGCCATTGGCGTTCAGTTCATTGTGGATGGGTTGGTACATTTGGTACAAGAGATGCGATAGAAAGGTTGCAGGTTTCCGGTTTCAAGGTTTCTGGTTTTGCATTGCTTCAACTTTTACATTTTGCGGTTTTAAATTTTGCGGTTTTGCGGCTCTCTTAGTTTTACGGTTTTGCGGTTAAAAAAATGAAAAACGATCTCTCCTCCCTCGCCCAATCCAAACTTGCCAAAGCCAAAGTCACACTCGGTCTTGACGAGTTCGACAGCAAACTGCTGGCAAAAAACAAAGGCGCCGTGTTCGTCTGCAACCAGCTCTTGCCGGGGCTGGACGAATGGATATTGCTGGCGCTGCTGGGCGAACATTTCGAGGCCGTAAAAATAGTGCACCCCTACCCCACCCCGTCGCCTAAAGCACTGAAATCCATATCAATACGCCCGTCGCGGGCAAAACTCACCGACCGTTTTTTGCAACTCAATTTTTTCAAAAAAGTCGCCAAATCGGTCAAAAAAGGAGAAGCCGTCGCGCTGTCGGTTGACTTCTCCGACAACCCGTTGAGCCATTTTGGAAAAAACCTTTTGCGCCAGCAAATCCTGAAACAACTCCGCAAAGCAGGCCAGCCCGTGGTGCCCATTCACTTGCAAGCCGACCGCCTGCCGGGCGGGTTTCTGCGAAAAGCCATCCCCGGCCTGCCCTACCAATTTACCAACGAACCCGTGCGCATCAGCGTCCGTGTGGGCGGCGCTATACAGCCCGACGACATGGCGCAGTTTTCAAAAACCCGCCTGTGGGGCAAGTTTTTGCAGGCCAAAATCTTCTCGCTCGGCTCGCCTTTCGACGTGCGCCCCGAATTGTTCACCGGTGAAAAACCCGAAAAACAACAACCCGTGGCCGAGCCGGTCCAACCCGAACTCGTGACCGCCGAAATAGCCGCCCTGAAGCCCGTACACAAAATCACCGGGCGCGGCCAGTTCGACGTCTATGTCGCGCCATTCGCGGCGCTGCCCAACACCATGTTTGAAATCGCCCGCCTGCGCGAACTGACTTTCCGCGCCGCCGGGGAAGGCACGGGCAAACCCCGCGACCTCGACGAGTACGACCTTTATTACCTCCAACTCGTGATTTGGGATAGAGACGAAAAGAAAATTGCGGGCGGCTACCGGCTCGGCCAGGGAGATTTGATATTCCGGCGTTTTGGGGTCAACGGCTTCTATACCAATAGTTTATTCAAAATGAAAACGGGATTTTACCCCATCCTGCAAGAAGCTGTCGAGTTGGGGCGCTCCTACGTCACGCCCGAATACCAGAAGCACCGCCTGCCGCTTTTTTTGCTCTGGAAAGGCATCCTCCATTTTCTGTTGGCGAACCCGCAATACCGCTATCTCTATGGCCCGGTGAGTATCAGTAAGGACTATTCGGATGCTTCGAAGGCCATCATCGTAGAGTTCGTGCGGCGGTTCTTTTTTGATAAAAAACTCGCCGAACTCGTGGAGCCGCGCAAGCCTTTCCGCGCCAATATCAAATCGGTGGATACCCGCCTGCTGGCCGAACAACTGCGCGGCGAATTCGACGCGCTCGAAAGCCTCGTGGAAACCATCGAACCCGCCCACTTCAAAGTCCCCGTCCTTTTCCGCCAATACCTGCGGCAAAACGCCAAGTTCATTGCTTTCAACGTGGATCCCAATTTCGCCGATTGCCTCGATGGGCTGATGATTCTGGACATCGCGCAGTTGCCGTCGAGTACGATTGAGGCGTTGCAGCAGGAGAAGTAGCATCCTCGTTGTCCGTACAAAGACATTGCCCCGCAAAACCCCACAACCCCCGCCCGCTTTTCGCGGTTACTTCGTTTCAAGAAAAAAATTCAACACGATGAAAAAAAATCTCGTCCTCTCCGTCGCGGCATTCACGGTGCTCGCGTCGTGCAATGCTTTTTCCAACAAGACCGCTGAAAACACGTCCCAAACCCATGCGGCCGCTGCCAAACCTGACCTGACCGTATATGGCACATTGGATACTGCCACTTTTGCCTCCGGGTGTTTTTGGTGCGTGGAGGCCATTTTTGAAAGCCTCAAAGGGGTAAAGGAGGCGGTATCGGGTTATGCCGGCGGCCATACGAAAAACCCAACTTACGAACAGGTCGGGGCACACACCACCGGCCACACGGAGACGGTGCAGGTGTATTACGACCCGAAAATCATCTCGTACCAAACTTTGCTGGAGGTTTATTTTGCCTCGCAAGACCCCACGCAGGTGAACGGACAGGGGCCTGACCACGGCGATTCTTACCGCTCGGTCATCTTTTATCACGACGAAACGGAGCGTAGCCTCGCCGAGGCATACAAAAAACAGCTCGGCGATTCTGGCAAATATTCCAAGCCGATAGCGGTCATTATCGAGCCGTTCAAAGCCTTCTACATGGCGGAGGAGTACCACCAGAATTATGAAAAACTGCACCCAGACAACAGCTATGTTCGCAACGTGTCCATCCCCCGGCTCAATCGGATGAAAGCGCAATTCCCACAGCTGTTGAAGGAATGATTGGGGGATTTTTCACCCCTCTTTTCATAGCGGTTAGGCGGCTTCGGGTCTAATGTCGTCAACTTAAGGCTGAGCGAGATCAAATTATCTTTCGCAAGTTCGTTGAAATATCAGCCTGATATGGATTTTGTCGCCATGAAAAAAAGACGCTTGAGGTTCTTGAGGCTGTCAAGAGCCAGATATTGTCCAACGGGTTCAAAGAGCGTTACCGGGCCAAGGGCAATTTTTTTTGCCGGGAACGTATTTTCACCTTTGCTACCGTAATGCTCGCCATACTGAACAACATCAGCAAAAGTCTTGGAGTTGAACTGACAAAGTTCCTCCAGCGGTTCGGCAATGGCCAAAGCGGGAGCAAACAGGCGTTCAGCAAGGCGCGCTACAAGATCGAGTGGGAAGCGTTTGCCTCCCTGAACGACACTTTTGTCAAAGCCTACTATGCGGGCGGCGGCTTTCGCCTGTACGCGGGCAAGTACCTGTTGCTGGCCGCTGACGGCTCGG
>CAYZVM010000112.1:9210-19207 GCA_964481485.1 uncultured Saprospiraceae bacterium
TGGATCAAGAACAACAGGCAAAGCACAACAAGTATCACTATCAAATCAATCGTTCCGTCGCTCTGGGCATCATAAAAGACGAGTTGCCAAAAATGTTGTTCGGCAAAGAAAAACCAAGCGGTTTCCACAAAAGGATGGTCAAACTCATCGCCCTCCACCGAGAACCCGTAAGACCCGGCAGAACCTTTCCCAGAGAAAAAAAACACAGGCTAAGATTTTCAATGAACTTGCGAAGGGTCATCTGACCCAATCTCCCTTAAGTTGACGACATTAGGCTTCGGGTCGCCCGACCGCTTGTTTTTTTATTAGATTTCTTGCGAAAGTCCTAACTTCTTGTGTCATTCCGAGCGAAGCGGGGAATCTGAGGAGGTCGCTCAACGAGAGGTAATATCAGATTCCTCGCTTCGCTCGGAATGACACGTTTGAGAAAATATTTTCGCAAAAAGTACATTGGAAAAAACTAATTTTTTGTGTCAAACATTTTTTTAGAAAACAAAACGAATTATTTTTGTCCCGTCGTTTTGATAATTGCAACTCGCTAAACACCAATGATGAAGACAATTTAAAAATTAAAACGCATCCCAAAAACCAAAAAATGTTTGACACAAAAACATGAAAAAGCAACCCGGCCATCGCAAATACAACGTCTCTGAAGCCGACCTCTATGTGACCTGCGCAGAGGCTATCCGAGCCGCTCACCGCGACTTGGATTTTTTCACCCAATATGGCTATGGCCTCGAACGGCTCAAGGCTTTCAAAGCCCAATGCGACCAGTTCCAAGCCATGCCCGGCGACGACGAACTGGTGGGCGACCAGATGATTTGCACCGAAAAAAAGAACATCGCCGCCGACAAACTGCGCACTGCCATCCGCTCCCTGATGACCCGCGTGGCAATGAAATACCACGACCGCACGGGGCGCTACCGCAAATTCGGCACTGCCAAACTCGGCGACATGAGCGACCCGCAATTGCTTTTTTGCGGTCGACGCGTGGCCCGCGTGGCGCGCCAACAGATTGATTTTCTAGCAGAAGTAGGCATCAATGAAAATGTCATCCAGCGCGTGCTGGATGCTTGCGCCGAATTTGAAAACGCCCTGAATATCCAGCAGGACAAACTCCACGACCGCGACATCGGCGTGGAGCGCCGCACGGATTTTGGCAATAAAATCTACAAGGAATTGGTCGTACTGGCCGACATCGGCAAGGATATCTGGATAGAGCGCGACCGCGTGAAATACGACCAGTACTGTCTGTATGAGAGCAATGCCGACCAAAAACGGGCGTTGCGCGAGCGGCGGAAAGCAGAGGCGGCTGTGGCGCAACCTGCCTGAGATTCGACAGGTTTTGTTTTTTCTTTTTTGACAGGATTTACAGGATAAACAGGAATAAGAGGGGATTAAAATCCTGTTTATCCTGTAAATCCTGTCAAAAAACAAAACTTGTCAAAACCCGCGCTACCACTCTACTGTCCTCGCCACCGTTTCGCCCGCTTTCACTTCTACTTCTACCGTTTTCTTCTGCAAATCTTTGTGTTTTACCGGTTGGATTTCTACGCGGTAAGAACCGGGCTCGAGCGTGAAAGATTTTGGGTTGGACGTAGCCGCTGTGTAGGTGCGGCCACCGACGACACTTTTGCCGGTCTTTTTTGAAAACACATAGACTGTACAGTCTATCAATTCGCTGCCTTTAAGAGCCCCTACGCTGAGTTCGCCGGAGACAAAATCATGCTTCAGCGACAAGGTGGTGCCGCCAAGTTGTTGGTTTTCAATTCTGAAAATAGGGTCGCCTGCGATTTCAAGGGCTTTGATTTCTACGTCGTAGGCACCCGGCAGCACTTTGAGTTTTGCCGGATTGTGTGTGGCTTGCCGGTACGAGCGCGTGTGCGTCACCGATTCTCGCGTACCTGATTTGAAGAGCGTCACGGAGGCGTCGGAAAGGCTGCCATTTCTGGTGACAAGGATTTCTATCAAACCTTGGCCAAAATCTACTGCTTGAACTAGCGTGTCGTTGCCTTTGATTGTCAGGCCTTTAAAGGTTTGTATTGGCCTCCCGTCCATTTTTATTGCCTCTACACTCATTTCATAAGCCCCAGCCGGGAGCAGCATCACGCGGGGGTTTGTTTCGGGGCCTTCGTAAGTCCTCGCGGCGAGAGTTTCTTTTCTTTCGCCTTTTTTGAACACCTTGACAGCAGTGTCCATTGGCTTGCCTTCCAAAGTTGTTTTCACTGATAGATAGCCGCCTCCAACGGGCGGCTGTTCGATGGTTTTTTCCAAGGCCTTGCTCAATTCGTCGGCGTTGTTGGCGGGCAAATACTGGCCGCTACCTGCCTGCGCAATACATTCCAGCGCCGAAAGGTCTTTTTCCGCCAGCCCAAATCCGATGACATGGACGGTGATTTTCACGCCCTTAGTTTTGGCTTGGCGCACGAGCTCGCAGGCGTTTCCTTCGCAGGTTTCAAGGCCGTCGCTTACGAGAATGCAGGTGACTGGGGCGGTTTCTTTTTCGATGAGCGCCAGCGCGTGTTCGAGCGATTTGGCGATGGGCGTCATGCCCTTGGGGTCGAGGATGTTGAGTTTGTCGGAAAAGGCTTTTTTGTCTAACTGGTTGATTGGCAGCAGGGTTTCGATGTCCTTGCAGTCGGATTTTCGATTGTGGCCATAGACGACCAGGCCTGCGCGGGTTGTGGCTGGCAAACCGTCCACGAGTTTTTGCATCACGGTTTTAGCGGTGGCGATTTTGAATTCGCCTTCCAATTTTTGCCACATGGAGCCGGAGGCGTCCAATACGAACAGCACATTTTGAGCGGTAGCGGACTGTGCGTTTGTTTGGAAAAAACTGCACAGGAAAAGAACGGAGAGGAAGAAATTTTTTCTCATCGGTTTTGAAATATAGTGAGTAGTTTAGAAGGGTTTAGAAAAGTTGAGATGGGTGAAGTCGGCATTTTCAAAACTATCTCAACTATTCTAAACCCTTCTAAACCAGCATCAAAAATGATGTTGCAAATAATACACCCCGATACCTGCGAAATAACCAATTGCCGCGTAAATCGAGATTTTTTTCAAGTACCAAAGGAAGTCAATTTTCAGAATACCCATAGAAACTACGCCTGCCGCCGAACCGATAATGAGCATGCTGCCGCCCGTGCCAGCGCAATAGGCCAACAATTCCCAGAAGTCGTGGTCGGGTGGGAAAGTCGTCAATTCGTACATTCCCATGCAGGCTGCCACAAGCGGCACGTTGTCCACAATGGCAGACAATATCCCTATTAAAGTATTGACAATGTAAATGTTGCCGCCAAATGTACGGTCAATTATTTGCGCCATGTGATGCAAATGCCCTGAGGTGTCCAGCGAGCCAACCGCCAACAGGATGCCGAGGAAAAACAGAATGGCCGGGGTGTCAATGCGGTGCAACATAGCGCCGACGGTCAGTTCTTTTCGCTGATCCTCTTCTTTCCCGCGATGGATAAGTTCGGTGATATACCACAGCACCCCAACTGCCAACAAAACGCCCATGTAAGGTGGCATGTGGGTAATGGCTTTGAACACCGGCACAGAGAGCAATGACGCGCCGCCGAGGAAAAAAAGCAGGTTTTGTTCAAATGGTGTGGTGATTCGCTCGCTTTTCATCTCCGTTTCTTCAAATGCTTCTAATTCCTCTTTTTTTCTCCGAAACAAATAAGTCGCTACGAGCAAAGGAGCTAACAAACACGCTACTGAAGCGAGGAATGTAGCCTTCATAATATTCACCGTTGTCACCTGTCCGCCAATCCACAGCATGATGGTCGTCACGTCTCCGATGGGCGACCACGCGCCGCCCGCATTGGCTGCGATGATGACGAAACCGCCGAACAGCCAGAGGTTGTCGCGTTTCTTAATTAACTTTCGCAGTAATGCCGACATCACGATGGCGGTCGTCATATTGTCCAAACCTGCTGAAAGGAAGAATGTGACCCAAGAAATTATCCAGAGCAATTTTACCCGGTCTTTAGTGGCGATGCGGTCGGTGATGACGCGGAATCCGTCGTGCACGTCCACGAGTTCCACGATGGTCATGGCGCCGAGCAGGAAGAAGAGTATTTCGGCGATGTCTCCGAGGTGTTCAGAGAGTGAGTGCTCAAGATAAGAGCGGGTATCGGGGTGGGAAGATGCGATTTCGCCAAAGGCAGGCATACTTTCTATTCCGAACGTCAGCACAACCCAGCAAAGAGCGCCCGTGAGCAATGCGGAGCCGGCTTTATCAATTTTCAGGGGATGCTCAAGAGCTATCAGTGCATATCCAATGATAAACACTGCGACAATCAATAAGGCCATAGATGTAAGGCTCGGGGCGAGGTGAGTGATTGGAAATGTGTGGATTCAAGCCTTCCGGGGGAAACCAAGCGCGGATGTCAGGTGCCGCTGATGTATTGTTCCAAAAAGTTGATATGCGACTTTTGCTCGTTTATGATAGCGTTCACGATGTCGCCTATACTGAGCATCCCCACTACCCTCCCGTGATCCAAAACCGGCAGGTGGCGGATACGTTTGTCGCTGAAAAGCTGCATACAATCCTCAATATCCATATCGGGCGAAACGGAAAAAACATTGGCAGTCATTACTTCGCTGACCGGGGTGCTTTTTGCTTTTCGGCCTTTGATAATGCCTTTGCGGGCATAGTCGCGCTCTGAAAAAATACCCGCCAACCGGTCACCTTCCATCACCATCACAGCACCGATGTTGTTGGCCTCCATCAGTTCCAATGCCTCAATGACCATGTGTTCAGGCGTCACGGTGAAAGTTTTGTTCAAACGTTTTCCTTCGAGCAGTTTTTGTACTGAAATCATAAACGTGGTGGATTTTAGTGAAACAAACAAAAGAACAATGGTCATTTTGCGGAAACAACTTCTTGATGGCTAAGGTATGGCTGAACTGCCGAACGCCAAAATTTTTGATGGAATAAAAAACGAACAACAAATTCTCTGAAATGCCCGCCCTCGGTAGGGCAATTTGAACAGGTCGGCGTGCCGTGCGTTATATTATTTTTACCCAAAATTTTCACCGTCATGTTACCTGTCCTCCTCGTTTCTGTCGCATTGGTACTCGTTGCATTCGCCCTTTTCAGCATCCGAATGTTGTTTTTGAAAAAAGGCGAATTTCGTGGCACTTGTGCCAGCAACAGTCCTTTTTTGCAAAAAGATGGGGCAGTTTGTGGTGTTTGTGGCCGCAAGCCCGGCGAAGCCTGCGGCCAAGAGGACGACGGAATGCCTACCGTAAAAACCCCGGCGTAGCCCGCACTTGCAGCGCCCCCGTTTCGTCCGCATAAATGCAGTAAATCTCCACCCCTACCTTTTCCGCCAAACCCATCGCTTTTTCCATGCCCATCACCAGAAATGCCGTCGCGTAAGCATCGGCGCTGGCGCAATCCGAGGCTATCACTGAGACGCTCAATAAGTTATGCGTAATTGGGTAGCCCATTTTCGGGTCTATGGCGTGGCTGAATTTTTTGCCGTCGCGCACCACAAACTTGCGATAACTACCTGAAGTCGCCAGTGATTTTCCGCTTAGGGCGACGGTCGTTTGCAAGGGGCGACTTCCTTCTGTTTCGTTTTCTACGGGTTTGTCAATACCGATATTCCAAATCTCGTTTCGGTCGTTCACGCCCAATGTACGCACTTCGCCGCCGATTTCCACGAGGTAGTTTTTCACGCCATTTTTTTCCAAAAAAGCCGAAATTAAATCCACCGTGTAACCTTGCGCGATGGCGTTGAAATCAATTTCTATGCGCGGGTCGGCTTTTTGCAAAACGCCGTTTTCGAGCCGTATTTTTTGAAAACCAATGAGTTGCAGCAAACTATCCACCCGCGCGGAGTCGGGCGGCGGCAATCCTTTTTTGAAACTGAAACCCCAAGCCTTCACCAACGGCCCCACCGTCGCGTCGAATGCACCGCCCGTGATTTCCGAGATGTCGTGCGCTTTTTGTAAAACGGCGATGAAATGTTCGTCCACCTGAACGCCCGCCTCGTTTCGGTTGACTCGGCTGATGACGGAAGTGCTGTCCCACAGCGACATGCTTTTGTCAATCAGGCGAAAAAGACTGTCAACGGGATGGGAAAAATCGCGTTGCTGCGGGTCTTGGTAGGTGATGTTAAAAGTCGTGCCTTGCGCTTTTCCGTTGAGGGTGAGGTAGGTGGGTTTTTCTTTTCCGCAAGAAGCAAAGAGCAGTATTAGCAAAAAAAGGTCACGCAAAGTCGCAAAGGCCGCAAAGCGTAGTGCGCCCTTTGCGTTCTTCGCGTCTTTGCGCGACTCCTCTATTTTAAATCCCAAAATCATCGAGCGCGATATTTTCTTTGGCAACGCCGAGGTTGTCGAGCATTTTTTTCACGGCATCATTCATCATCGGCGGCCCGCAGAGGTAGTATTCGATTTCCTCCGGTTCGGGGTGCTTGTCCAGATATTCTTTCAATACCACGCTGTGAATGAAGCCTTTGTAACCTTCCCAGTTGTCTTCGGGCAAAGCTTCCGAGAGGGCAATTTCAAAACGGAAATTGGGAAATTCCTTCTCGATGGCGCGGAATTCGTCTTCGTAAAAAATCTCGCGTTTGCTGCGCGCGCCGTACCAGAAGGAGACTTTTCGCTTGGTTTTCGCCGTGTGAAACAAGTGGAAAATGTGCGAGCGCAACGGCGCCATGCCTGCCCCGCCGCCGATATAGACCATTTCTTTGTCGGTGTCTTTGATGTGAAATTCCCCATACGGGCCGCTGATCGTCACCTTGTCGCCGGGTTTGCGGGAAAAAACGTAGGACGAGCAATAGCCCGGCGGAACGTCTTTCCAAGTTTTTTTCTCCCTGTCCCAAGGCGGCGTGGCGATGCGGATGTTGAGTTTGACAATGTTGCCTTCTGCCGGGTGGTTGGCCATGGAGTAGGCGCGAAAAACCGGCTCTTCCACCTTCAATTTCAAATCCCAGATTTTGAAGTTGTCGTAATCATCTTTGAACCTATCGGGGATATTGTAGAGGTCTTTTTTAAAATCAATGCTCATCTCCGGCACGTCCACCTGAATATAGTCGCCGGAGCGGAATGTCAGGTTTTCCCCGGGCGGCAATTTCACGACAAACTCTTTGATATAGGTCGAGACGTTCTCGTTGGAAATGACTTCGCACTCCCATTTTTTCACCCCAAAAACGGCATCCGGTACGCGGATTTCCATGTCTTCTTTCACTTTCACCTGACAGGCGAGGCGCAGTTTTTCCGCCACCTCCCGCCGGTTGAGGTGGTTGGTCTCCGTCGCCAGCACGTCGCCGCCGCCGGAATAAACTTGGCATTTGCACATGGCGCAGGTGCCGCCGCCGCCGCAGGCCGAGGCCAAAAACAGATTGTGCGACGACAAAGTAGTGAGCAAGGTACTGCCGGGCTTGACGATGAGCGGTTTGTCCGCGTTGCCGTTGATGACGATGGCCACGTCTTTTTGCGGCAGCAGTTTGTCTTTTGCCAACAAAATGAGGTAGGTCAACACCATGAGGACCAAGATGAAAACAACGATGCCGGAAGTGAGTGTTGGAAGCATAATTGACTGGACTGGTTATTCGGTTATTTGTTGATTTGGTTAACTGGAAATTGGCTATTTGTTGATTTGGTTATTTGGTTATGCAGTAGAGTTGACCACTTTTAACCAAACAAACAAATCACCAATTCAAATAACCGAATCACCACATCAACAAATAACCAATCTTTTCAAAGTTGTATTCCCGAAAAACTCAAAAACGCCATGCCCATCAAACCCGTGATTATCATGGCGATGCCGAGGCCTTGCAGGGGTTCGGGGATTTTGGAGTAGCGCAACCGCTCGCGGATGGCCGCCAGCAGCACGATAGCGAGGAAAAATCCGATGCCCGCGCCGACGGAAAAAACCGCCGTTTCGGCAAAATTGTATTCCCGCTCTTGCATGAACAGCGAAGTGCCTAGAATGGAGCAGTTCACCGTGATGAGTGGCAGGAAAATGCCGAGCGCGTTGTAGAGCGTCGGGGTGAATTTTTCCACCACCATTTCTACCAACTGCACCGCGCCCGCAATGGTCGAGATGAACAGGATGAAGCCCAAAAAAGTCAAATCCACCGAGGCCAGCGAAGGATGCACCCACGCCAACGCGCCTTCATTGAGCATATAGGTCAAAATCAAATAGTTGAGCGGCGTGGTGAGTATCATCACGAAAATGACGGCGAGACCGAGGCCAAATGCCGTTTTCACCTTTTTCGACACCGCCAAAAAAGAGCACATCCCGAGGAAAAACGCGAATATCACGTTCTCGACGAAGATGGATTTGATGAGTATGTTGAGTAAACCTTCCATTGTTGAAAATTGGTTGTTTGGTTATTTGTTGATTTGGTTATGGTCAACTCTACGGATAACCAAATAACCGAATCAACAAATAACCAATTTAAGAAGCATTTATCAATTTCGGATTCCTTCCCCGCTGCCACCAGATATAAATCCCGATGAGGAACAGCGCCGCTGGGGGCAACACCATGAGGCCGTTGTTGACGTAGCCCATGTCGTAGGCCCATTGCGGCACGATTTTGTAGCCGAGCAACGAACCGGAGCCAAACAGTTCGCGGAAAACCGCTACCACCACGAGGATGATGCCGTAACCTACGCCGTTGCCTATGCCGTCGAGGAACGAAGGCCAGGGTTTTTGCGCCATAGCGAAGGCTTCGAGGCGACCCATCACGATGCAGTTGGTGATGATGAGGCCGACGAACACCGAGAGTTTTTTGCTGATGTCGAACATATAGGCCTTCAGCACTTGGTCCACGAGGGTCACCAGCAAAGCCACGATGACCAGCTGGACTATCATCCGAATCCGCCCCGGAATGCTGTCGCGGATGATGGCGATGATGAGGCTGGAAAATGCCGTGACGAAGATGACCCCCAACGACATGATGAGGGCGGGCTTCACCTGCACGGTCACGGCCAATGCCGAACAAATGCCCAGCACCTGCACGGTGATGGGGTTGTTGTCGTCGAGCGGGTCGCGCAGGACTTTTCGGTTCTTTTTGGAGAACAGCCCTTCCTTTTTGACTTCGGGCGGGGCGACGGTGGTGGTTTCGACGCTCATATTTTTTGTGTTGATGAAGGTTGATGAAGAGGGTTGAGAAGGGGTTGAGAAAGGGTTGAGAAATTTAAGGTATCAATTGATGCAAAACCAAATCGGGCATAAAATTGAAATCCCTCAAATTGTAGGTATAAAGCGGTATTTGGTAAATAATGGAAGTCGCCGCAATAATCGCATCCGGTATTTGCAGGCCGTGACTCAACTTGTAGGTTTCAATCAAATCAATCGCTTTGGCCGAAATTCTGCTGTCCATTTGGACAATGTCGTAAAACTTGATGCGCTTTTTCATCTGCGCCAATTCGTTCTTGTTGCCCATGCCCTGATACAACTCCATGACCGTAATCGCCGAAAGCGCGATATCGGCCAAGCCAATTTTATTCAACTGGTCAATCGTCCCCGCGTGGCCGTTGAAGGCATGGATGAATATGTTGGTGTCGCACAAAACCATATTTCAATTGTTCCAATCGCGTTTCCAAGCAGATTCCCTGATTTGTTCGAGGCTTCTGGGGTTGTTTTTCCAAATCCCGAACAGTTCACGTGGGTCAATTTTTTTGTCGCCCTTCGTGACCATCGGATGCTCGCCCGAGGGGCCGGGCGACACTTGGATGTCTTTCAGGTTCAGGTTTTTCAGCAGCAGCAGGATTTGCTCTACTTCCTGAATATTGACGGCTTCGATTGTGACTCGCATCGTATGTTGATTTTGGTGGTGAAAGTTGTTGGTTGTTAGGAGGTTTGCTATTGGGGTTCAGGGTTTGGTCGCTCGCTCCGCTGTTTGTTGTCGATGAGGATGCCGACAACGGCAGAAAATAGATTAGGCCCAATCATCAATGATTCGAATTATTAGACTTCTCGCGAAAGTGCTAACTTTCGCGGATGAGCAAGTTTGACAAGATAAAAGACCTGAGC
>CAYZVM010000113.1:0-16859 GCA_964481485.1 uncultured Saprospiraceae bacterium
CAACTGATGTCGAAGAAAATCTGGAAACTCACACATTCGCCAGCCTCCAAGTCGCCGAGGTCGAAGGAATAAACGTTGTTGCCAAGAAAAGTGCCGGGAATAGAACTCGTGTCAAATTCTAAGTACGAATCCAACGCCACCGCAGCAAAAGCGTCCTCGACGGTCGCGCTGCTGAGATTGCAGGCCTGCACCGTATAAGTATTGGGGAAACAGCGGCGCAAAAACGGCGCAGAAATATCCACCGACAGGAGCGGGCAATCAGTTTCCAAATGCGCCGGGATGTCTTGCGTCACCGTTTGGCCGGAGGCCACGTTCAGCGTGTAAACGGAGGGGCAGTTTTGCCCAAAATTGAACGGCACCGCGAGCGTGACTTCCACCACCGTGTCGGTCGGGTCAAATTCTTTGGTGTACCCGCCGAGGTTGTCGGTCAATATTTCGTACACATTTCCAGTCACCAAACCCGTGATTTTGACCGGCCAGTTTGCCAAAAGCGATTCGCCGTTGTCATAAGCACAATTGTCAAGTGTGTCCAAAAACACCTTACCCGTCACGGTGGCAGGATCGGGGAAGAAGAGCCTAATAATTTGCTTGTACTCATATCCCAAAGCAGTCGTAGAATAAAAAGTGGAATAATCCGTAGGAGGCTGGCCCGGCAATATGCTCACGACCGTAGGCGCCCAGGGAGGCAGCGTCCCAGCTGCAGACACAATAGGCCCAGGGAGGTTCGCCGGGTCATTTTCGTCTGTCTCTGGCTGCGGGTTTGACACGACCGCTATACCTTGCCCCGTAGCAAATGCACACCAGTTAATCACCTGCCATGTCCGTTCTATCCTAATTTCGGCACCCGGCAATGAAGTGAAAACGAGGTCAGAATAAACAACTTCCATCAGTTCGCAGTCAACCCCGAAAAATTCAGGCTCGCCATAATCCGTCGAGCCATCGGTTACAATCACGTCGTCGGGAAAGCGGACGAAATAATTTTGGCCGTGGGTGACATCAATGCGCTGGGTGCATTGTGCGGAATTGCCGCCGCAATCAGTAGCCACAAACGTCCGAAAAATGGTTCCTTTGGAGCAAACAGTATCAAATTGGGCATAATCCACCGACTTGGTGATGGTATCGAGACAGCAGTTGTCCGGAGCCGTTGCTATACCGTGTGCCGTCAGCGTGGGGTCAAAATTCTCGCACGAAATGGTGAGATTCACCGGACAAATGGCAGCGGGCGGTATTTTATCTTCTACTTTGACCATTGTCCAGCAAGTATTAAAATTCCCGGAGCAGTCGTAAGCCCGCAACTCGACAATAACATCCGCCCCGATGTCGGCACAGCAGAAAACGACGGTCGAGTCGAAATCGTCCGGCAAGTCGTCAGTATCGCAGAGGCCATCTACGAGACGGCGTGCTTTCACCTCGCCAAAGCAGCAAGCATCCGACGACCCTGCGTCAAATGCAGATGCATATACTTCAGCCAGTCCGGCAGAGGTGAGTGACACAAATACCTCTGCGTTGCAAATGGCTACCGGCGGAGTCACATCGGGATTGCATTGCGCCTGTAGGCGAAGTTGTGCCGACAGCAAAAACAGCAGCACGAGCGGGAATAGTAATTTTGATTTCATGCAAGAGGAAAAACACCTTGTCATAGGATTAGATTTTGTTAAAGTGAAAGTAGGTTGTTCAATTGGCCTTACCGGGAGGATTATTGTCAGATGGCCAAATATTTTTTTGACAGTACAAAAGTGCGGCTACATCCAAGCGCCACCAAAATCAAAAATCGAAGTTTGTAGAGTAGTTTTTAGGTCTTTTAAGAACTTATTTGTTGAAAATCAAAAATTTATCTCAATTTGAATTGAACAAAGAAGTGAAAATCGCCACTTTTGCCGGAGAATATTTTTATTTTACGTTTCTTTCTCGTCAACCCCACCCCCGACCCCTCCCCTAAAAGGGAGGGGAGACGAAGGGCAGTCCGCGACAACGTCGCGGGTTCCCCTCCCTTTTAGGGGAGGGGTCGGGGGTGGGGTTGAATTGGAGGCACCCACACGCATGGAAAAAAGCACCCTTGTCAGGCTCATCCGTTCCTTCTCGTCGGTAGAATTGCGCGACGTGCGCAAATTCCTGCACTCCCCTTTTTTCAACCAGCGGCAGGATTTGATTGACCTGTTCGAGCAATTGGCAGGGAGCAACGAGCCGCAAAAAGAAGACCTGCGGCGGCATTTGTCGCCCCCAGCCGCACCACTCGACGACCAAAAACTGCGCTTGCTGATGAGTTACCTGCATGGGCTCTTGGAACAGTACGTCGCCATCAAGGAAATGACCGCCGACAAAATCAAAGTGCAGCTCCATTTAGCTACCGGCTACCGCAAACGCCGCATGAACGAGGCCTTCGAGCGGGTGCGGAAAAATGTAGAAAAAAACTTAGAAACACAGCCGCTGCGCAACCTGACTTACCACGACTATCGCTACCAATTGCATTGGGAAGCACACCAACTGAGCTATGTGCAAAACCCAACCGACATCTCGCGACTGCACGACCTCTCGGGCATGGCCGATGTCGTTTATTTGGCGCAAAAACTGCGGCTGATATGCTTGCTGGCGGCCCACCAGACCATCTACCAATCCGGGGTGACGCCAAGCCCCGACGAGGAAATCATCATCAGCGCCGAGCAAGAATCGTTTGCCGCGTTACCCGTCGTGGCCGTTTGGCTGCACTGCTACCGGATGTTGCGACACCCGACAGAAGAGGCACATTTTCAAGAATTTAAGGAGATTTTACTCGAACAATCCGAGTGTTTTTCGGAAGAAGAAATACACGGGCTGTACATTCTCGCCATCAATTATTGTGTCCGCCGGCTGAACGCGGGCGACGAGCGGTTTTACCGCGAGGCATTCGATCTGTACAAAGAAGGACTGGGGAAAGGATACCTGTTCGAGGACGGGATGTTGTCGCGTTTCACCTATCACAATATCGTGGCGATTGGCCTGCGGCTGGGCGAATTGGATTGGGTGCGCTATTTCATCAGCGAGTACAAAAACCGGCTGGAAAAAACCTACCGCGAAAGCGCTTTCAGTTACAACCTCGCCCGGTTGGAATACGAAAGCGGCCACCACGACCATGTGCTGGAACTGCTCCAAAAAGCCAACTACCGCGACCCGCTGCTCAACCTCGCCGCCAAAACCTTGCTGCTCAAAACCTACTACGACCTCGGCGAACACGACCTCCTGCAATCGCATCTCGATGCCATGCGCAACTACATCCACCGCAAGCGCGTCATCGGCTACCACCGCACCAACTATCTGAATGTCATACGTTTCACGGAAAAAATCGTGCGGCTCAACACACTCGACAAAGCAGCTGTGGAGGCGCTCCGGCGAACCATCGAGCAAGAAGTGGCTTTGCCAGAAAAGTTATTTTTCTTGAAAGCGCTCGAATAAAAAAAGCGCATTTCATGTGTCATAAAACAACATGAAATGCGCCCGTAAACTCGCAACTGTTGGAATCTACCTTTTCAGCGTCACGTCTCCTTCGTACAATACCTCGCTCCCGTCCACAAATTCAATCACCGCGTACCAAACAAATACCGCCGGGTTCAATTCCTTTTCGCGGTGCCTGCCGTTCCAGCCCAGCGAGGGGTTGTTCGGTTCAAAATTGTACAGTTCAAAAACCAATTCTCCCCAACGCGAATAAACTTGTAAAGTCTTGATTTTCACCACACTTTTCGCGTCGGCGAATATCATGAAAACGTCGTTTTCGCCATCGCCATTTGGCGAAAAGATGTTGGGGATATAGACGTCCACCCGTTTGTCCACTATCAACAACAGCGGCGCAGAATCCTCACAACCCGCTTGATTCGTTGCCGTTACCACATATCTGGTTGACTCCAGCGGCTGGGCGATAGGGTTGAGGCAAGTATCGCAACTCAAGCCCGTGGAGGGTGTCCAATTGATGGCGCCAACTTCAGAAACCGGCACACTGAGTTCTGTATTGATTTGATAACTGTCGCCGAGTTTCACCGTGGCTTTTGGCTCCAGAATAATCTCAAACAGGGGCGGCTCAATAATCTCGGCTTCCAGCGTCGTGCTACAACCTTCGGCATCTTGAACGACAAGGGAATAGATGCCGGGATTGAGGCCGGAGAACAAACTTTGCGTCGTGAAAGGCCCATTGTTCAACGAATATCGAATGGGCGGTTTGCCCCCCGTGATGCTGTCAATCAAAATCGAACCCCTATCGCCAAAACACGGAGGCTGATTCACCGTCGCCGATGCCACAGGCGATTTTGGGCTGATAATCACCTCGTCCGAGTCGGTGCAACCGTTGCCGGGATTTGTGACAATCAAAATATAAGTGCCAGGTTCGTTGATTTCTGGCACCGGGGTGAGCGTACCGGCTGCGATATTGCCATCCGAAGTTGACCAAGAAAAAGTCAGGCCGGGTTGCCCCGTAGAGCCGCTGCCGTCGAGGTAGGCCGTTTCGCCAAAACATTCTATGCTGAACGGCGTACCCGCATCGGCTGTCGGCTGTGCGAAGTCGGCGTTGACAGTTTCTGTCAGGAAATTGGTGCAACTATTGGCCGGGTCACTGCCAATAAGATAATAAACACCCGGAGCGGAAACATTGATGCTCGTGCCATTCCCGACCCAAGTTGTGTCAGTACCGTTGACCGTCATCCAAACGAAATCAATGCCGGGCAGTGGAGAACCTCCAGAGAGCGTCACCACGTCGTTGGTGCAAGATAGCAGCCCGGGCGGGTCGAGGAAAAGTGGCGGATATGCCAGATTTTCGTTGATGGTAATAGAAGCAGTGTCCGAGCAAAAAGTAAGGGTGTCCAAAATCACGAATTGGTAAGTGCCGGGGCTGACAATCGGCAAAACCGTGCCGTTGGCATAGACCGTGCCGCCGCTCATCCAGATCGTATTGGCCGACAACGTTCCTTCCACAAGACCGGACAAAACTATCTCGCTGATAATGCAATCCAGAATATCGCTGGGATTGGCGAAGATGGTCGCCAGCGGTTGGTTGGAGATGTCTTTGACCTGAACTGATGTGGTGTCCAAACATCCGTTTGCATTGACAATCAAGGTATAATCACCTGCCTTGCCCGCCGTAATCACCGACTGTGCTGCATTCCCGATGATAACGCCGTTCAGCGTGTTCCATGCAAAAGTCGAATTGGGAATACTGGAATTGCCCGCAATATCTACCTGCAAAACAACGCAAGAAATTGGTTCTGGCTCTGCAATCCCCGCAACCGGTTTTTCATTAAACACAATGGGCGTTCCAAAAGAAATAGCCGTGCAAAAATGGTTCAGTTCCACGTTGCCCGCGCCGTCATTGTTGCCAGCCACCACAGAAATATAGTAGGTAGTTCCGTAGGTCATTTTTGTTTCGTCAAAACAAAAAACGGGCTGCGAATTGCGGGCTATCTCGTTCAAGATTTGGTTGCCGTTGCCCGTATGCAGCACAAATTGCAGCACATCATCGGGATCCAGAAACTGGCCGACAGCATCATAACTCGCCGTCAAACAACCGGGGCCGCAGAGCGACAGCGCAGTGCCCGACATTGTGCCGACGGCTGTTTCGCAGTTCAAAATCGAAACCGCAAAATTGCACAACGCCGTGCAGCCGTTGGCATCCGTGACGGTGACAGCATAACTGCCTTCTGACAAATTATTGATAGCAAAATTGCCAGCCAGCACATTGGACTGCGAGCTGCCGGGCGACCAGACAATCGTGTACGGCGCCGAGCCGCCGGAGATATTCACCGTCCCCGCACCGTCGCCAGCACCGGGGAAACTGACATTTTTCGACTGTGAACAAACAATTTGCACAGGGGCTGCAGGTTGACTGACCGTGAAATTGGCCGAGGCCGAGCATCCAAGTTGATCTGTCACCGTGACGGAATAATTGCCCGCCGACAAGTTTGAAAGGTCTTCTGGATTGCCCGGAAATGCGGGCGACCAGTTGATAATATAGGGTGGAGTGCCACCGCCAATGGTCAGATTGACCGCGCCAGTATTTTCTCCAAAACAAAGAATATCCGTGGCGGAACCGCTCAAAGAAACGGTGCCGACATCGCTGCCAACATTGAACGTAGCGGTAGCGGTACACGCACCGCCGCCGTTGACCGTCACGGAATAAGTCCCCGACGAGACGTTGAGCAGGTTCTGCGAAGTTTGCCCGTTTGACCAAATAAAGGTGTACGCGAGGGGTGGGCTGACGTTGATGCTGACTCCGCCATTGTTGGTGACGCAGGAGGTGCTGGGCGTGATAGAGCCAGAAATGGACGGCACGACCGTGTTTTCCGGGACAGTAAAGTTTTCTACGACCGTGCAACTATTGGCACCACTCACCGTCACGGAATAATCGCCAGAAGCCAGCGTACTCAAGTCTTCGGTCATTTGCCCACCCGCCCACAGAAAGGTATAAGGCGATTGGCCGCCGCTCACGGTCAGGTTGATACTGCCGCTATTTTGTCCACAAAACGCGGGAGTAATGCTTTCCGCCACCGATGGTGCATCTGCATTGTTGGCTACTGTATAACTCGCCGTACTGGTGCAAGTGCCGCCCGCGCTTACCGTCACCGTGTATGCACCGGGGGCAATGTTGGCCAAGTTTTGCGTGGTGGCACTGTTCGACCAGTTATATGTGTAGCTCAGCCCCACACCGGGATCGGCGGGCGTAATATCCAACGAGATGCTCCCGTCATTCACCACGCAGGAGGTGTTGGGAGAAGGAGTACCCGAAATGGAAAATGTGACACTGTTTCCGGGTACATTGGCAGTGGCTGTTGCGCTGCAACCATTTGCTCCAGTGACGGTCACGGCGTAATTTCCCTCAGCGATATTGGTCAGATCCTCAGTCATTTGACCACCCGCCCACAGGAAAGTATAGGGCGTTTGGCCACCGCTCACGTCAAGATTGATGCCGCCATTTGACAATCCGCAAATTTCTGGAGAAATAGTCTGCGAGGTAGCCGGATAGGTTCGCTCGTCCTCCACAACAAAGGACGCCGAAGCAATACAGTTGCCGGTTTCGGTGACCGAAACGGTGTAGGTACCCGCCGGGAGACTGGCAAGGTCTTGCGTCGTGGTGCTGTTCGACCATAGGTAGGTATACGTGCCAGCCGGTGTCACGGTCAGGTCAATCGCCCCATTGTCGGCTGCGCAATTGGTGAGCGGCGAAGCAGTTCCACTCAGGGTAAATGTCGAGCTGTTGTTCGGCACGTTCAGCGTCGTGTCGGCTGTACAGCCATTAGCGGCGGTGACGGTCACGGAGTAGTTGCCCGGAAGGATATTTACGAGGTCTTCGGAAGTGGCCATGTTTGACCAGACAAAAGTGTACGGCGCACTCGCTCCGCTCACAGTGAGGTCAATAGCGCCGTCGCTGTTGCCACAAATAGCGGCTGTTATGGCAGGTGAAATATTGGGATTGGTGGTGTTGTTCGTCACCGTAAATGTAGCAGTGGCAGAACAACTGACACCCGAAGTGACCGTGACGGTGTATGTACCTGCAGCGATGTTGGTCAAATCCTCTGTTGTCGCCATATTTGACCAATTGTAGGTATAGGTTCCGGCAGGCGAGACAGAAATATTCACCCCGCCATTGGGCGCGACACAAGATGTATTGCCGGCAACCGCACCTGTGACATTTAGGGCAATATTGTTATTGGCAACATTGACCGAGGCGGTAGAAGAACAATTGAAAAAATCCATGACCGTGAGCGTGTACGTCCCCGGCGCTATGTTGTTCAAATCTTGTGAGGTCGCGCTGTTCGACCATTGATAGTTATATGGCGAAGAGCCGCCGCTGACGGTCGCGTCTGCCCCGCCGTTGCTCAATCCGCAGGTGGCTGGGATGCCAACGACGGAGAGATTGGGTGGGTTGGCTTGGTCGAATACATCGAAAGAAGCCGAATTCACGCAACTTCCCCACGTCACTATGACGGTATAAGAACCCGGTGCAAGGTTTTCAATCAGTGGGGTCGTCTGACCATTTGACCACAGATATGTGTAGTTGTTGCCTTGCGGCTCTATGTTGAGGTCAATAAAACCATTCGGAGAGGAGCAGGAAAAATTGTCCGAAACAATCCCGAATATATCTATCGCAATCGGGTTGTTGGGAACCGTCACACTTGTTGTGGCCGAACAGCCCAATGCGGTGGTCACTGTCACGGTGTAAGTATTTGCAGCCAAGTTTATCAAATCCTGCGTCATCGGCCCGTGCGCCCACTTGTAGGTATAGGGCGGTTGGCCGCCATCTACTTCCAAATCTATTGCGCCATTATTAAAACTACAAGTAGAGGGCGTGACATCAATGCTGAGATTGGGGGTTTCGGTCGCGTCGTCTATGGTAAAACTCGCTGTCTCTGTGCAATTCCCACCCGCGCTGACGGTGACTGAATAAATACCGGGCGCGAGGTTGTTCAAGTTGGGCGACGTGCTGCCGTTCGACCAGAGAATACTCAGATTGGAAGGTGTGAGGCTCAGCATGATGGAGCCGTTGTTGGTGATGCAGGACGTTTTTGGGTTCACATTGCCATTGAGAGTGATGGCTACGTCATTGTTGGGTACTGCCACACCGCCCTGAGCTGTGCAACCGTTGGCACCTGTGACGGTGACGGAGTAGATATCGCCGGGGATATTGGACAAATCTTGGGTGGTTTGCCCGGAAGACCATTGATAAGTATAAGCTGGGATACCCCCAATCACAGTAAGGTTGATGCTGCCATTGCTCAATCCACAAGTAGCAGGAACGAAAGTAAAGGTCAATTCAGGGGCATTGGGGTCATCTGGCACCACAAAAGCGGCCGTTTGTGTACAAGTACCGCCCGCGCTGACGGTCAGGAAATAGGTGCCGGTCGGGAGATTGTTCAAATCTTGTGTTGTCGCGCCGTTCGACCAAGTGTAGGTGTATGCACCAGGGGGAGTTACCGTGACATTGATGCTGCCATTGAATGTCCCAACGCAAGCTGTGTTGGGTTCTATGTTACTGTTGATGTTGATGGGCGGATTGTTGTTTGATACAGTAGGATTGACGACGCTGGTGCAGCCATTTGCCCCGGTGACGGTAAGGGAATAGGTGCCAGCAAGGATGTTGGAAAGGCTCGGTGTGGTTGCGCCGTTTGACCAACTATAAGTGTATGGCGCAACACCGCCGGACACGGAAACGTTGATGCCGCCATTGCTCAAATCGCAACTGGACAGCAGCGGTGTGAAAGTGATGTTGGGCGCGTTCGGGTCGTCGGGGACGGTGAATGACGCGGTCTGTGTGCAAGTGCCGCCCGCACTCACTGTAATGGTATAAGTTCCCGCCGGGAGGTTGGTCAAATCCTGCGTGGTTGCGCCATTTGACCAAATATAAGTGTAAGTACCGGCTGGGGTAACTGTCACATTGATGCTGCCATTGCCGTTGCCATTGCAATTGGTGTTGGGCATCACCGTGGCGGTGACGTTGATGGGTGGGTTGTTGTTTGTCACGTTGACATTGACGGTGCTGGTGCAGCCGTTTGCTCCAGTGACGGTGACGGAATAACTACCTGCCAGGATGTTGTTCAGATTTTGTGTGGTAGCGCCGTTTGACCAAGAAAAAGTATAAGGTGGGACGCCTCCTGTGACGGATAGGTTAATGGCTCCATTGGCCAAATCGCACGAAGATTGAACCGGAATGGGGGTGATGGTTGGGGTATTGGGATTATCTGCAATAGTGAAAGACGCGGTTTGTGTGCAACTGCCGCCCGCGCTGACGGTCACGGTGTAAGTACCGGGGGGCAAATTGGTCAAATTTTGTGTCGTCGCGCTATTTGACCAAGTATAGGTGTACGTTCCGGGCGGCGTGACATTGATAGTAATGCTGCCGTTGTTGTTGCTGTTGCAACTTGTATTGGAAACTGTAGTACCTGTGATGCTGATGGGCGGGTTATTATTGGGCACTGTAATATTGGCCGTGCTGGAGCAACCGTTGGCGCCAGTGACGGTGAGGGAATAACTGCCCGCCGGGATGTTGGTCAAATCCTCTGTGGTTTGACCGTCCCCCCACATAAATGTGTACGGTGTCACGCCGCCCGAAACGGTTACATTGATGCTGCCATTGCTGAAATCGCAACTGGTGCCAACGACCGTAGAAGTGATGTTGGGCGGATTGGGATTGTCATTTATGGTGAAAGAGGCCGTTCCGGTGCAAGTTGTGCCACTCGAAACGGTCACGGTATAAGTACCGGGTTCGAGGCCGGTCAAATCCTGCGTGGTCGCGCTGTTTGACCAGTTGTAGGTATAAGTGCCAGCGGGATTGACGCTCACATCAATGCTGCCATTTCCGCCATTGCAAGTGGTGTTGGCTACCACAACACCCGTGACATTGAGTGCAATGACATTGTCCCCCACTGTTATGGCCTGCACTGCGGTGCAACCATTTGCAGACGTGACCGTGACGGTATAATTCCCCGCCGGGATGTTGGTCAAATCCTCTGTGGTTTGGCCACTCGACCAGATGTACGTATAAGGCGCAGTAGCGCCGCCGGGGGTTATGTTGATAGCGCCATTGTCCAAGCCGCATTGGGAGTTGGTAACAACCGCAGCCACTGTTACGGTTGCTTGAGTCACAACAGCGGTACCTGAAACGGTGCCAACGCAGCCAGTTCCGGTGGAACTCACACCTTGCAATGTGTAGGTGCCAGGCTGTGTTACTTCCAAGGTATATGGGTTGTCGCTGGTGACGATGGGAGCTTGTGGCACTCCGTTTATCATGTGGATAAAACTCCAAGGCCCTTCGCCGGTAAAGGTGACTGTCAAAGTAGCGGGATTCCCAGTGCCGCCGCAGACTAAGCCGGTGCCGGAAATGGTCGCGGTAGGTTTGGGGTTTACTTCTATTTCAATACAATTTGGGAGTGGAGCACCCGAGAGGGGGAAACAAAGGTTTGCCACGTCCACACAAAGCGTGGCCGTCCCGGAGGCATTGGCGCCCCAGTTGACGGTGGAGGTTGGCCCGCTTCCAGTGACTGTGCCCATCCCCGCTGGAGTGATAGTCCAGTTGTAGATAGTAGCACCCGTCACGGCGGCAATCGAGTAGGCAGAAGATGTTCCTTGACAAACTTCTATCGGGCCGGTGATTGGCCCTGGGTCATCTGGCGGAAAACCGACCGTAGAGCCTTCGAGAACCTCTATAGAATAATCACAAACGTTGCCCGCGCATCCATCGAGCACAATCCAGTACACCTGTCCCACCACAAAATTGGCAGAGGATAGGATAAAAGGATTTTCAGTACACGCACATTGAAGATCCATGGCTACCCATGGCGGGCCGCATCCGGCGTAAATACCGCCTTGCAAACCCTGTTGTCCGCCAGAGGAACAGTTGCTCGGTGTCACCTGAATAGAAATGGTGGTAGTGCCCGCAAAAAATGCAAACCACTCGTCGTTGTTCAATTGCCAGCCTGGGCAGCCGGGAAAGGTTTGTGTAGTGTTGTTGTTGTTGATTGTAGCACAGTAGCCGTCGAGGTTTTCGCACAGAATAGGCGCTGTGGGGCAGTTGCCGCCTGGCTGCGGAAAACCCGGTGGGGGGCACTGGGCATCAAGTATTTGGCTATCGAGAAAAAGGCAAAAGAAAAGGGTGTATAAGGTAATTTTCATGTTGAACAACGGATTTAGTACACTGACACTATGAGGATTACAGCAACCAGTTCAATTCGCAAGTGGTGTTGCACATGATGATTTTGCGCTTGCGCGTGGGAATAATGTTGCAAAAATAAAAACGAGTACGAGAAGCGAAGCATATTGGGTAGTTTTTGCGCTGTGTTGGCATTTTTTTTTGCCACACCCGCATTTTGCAGATTCATCAGGTTGGATTTTCGCTGTTTGCCTATCATTGCCCGTTCAAATTTCTACGTTGCCCGGTCGTTTGGGGTTGCGCCCACCGGATAAAAATTTCTCTCGCCATGCAGCCAACGGGTTTACATCTGTTTGATTATCTTGTTTTTGTTGCTTACTTTTTGTCCGTCTCCGCTTATGGCTACTGGATTTACCGGCGCAAACAATCGGCAAACGACACCGCTGGCGACTACTTTTTGGCCGAAGGCTCGCTGACCTATTGGGCCATCGGCGCATCGCTCATTGCCTCCAACATCTCCGCCGAACATTTTATCGGGATGTCAGGCTCCGGTTTTGCCATCGGATTGGCAATTTCCACTTACGAATGGATGTCGGCGGCCACGTTGTTAGTAGTCGCAGTTTTTTTCCTGCCTGTTTATTTGAAAAACCGCATTTACACGATGCCGCAGTTTTTGCGCCAGCGATATAGCCCGCTCGTGGCGACGCTGATGGCGGTTTTTTGGCTGCTGGCTTATGTGTTTGTCAACCTGACCTCTATTCTGTACCTCGGCGCATTGGCGTTGGAATTGACAACGGGCGTTGATTTTTATTGGGCAATCCTTGGGCTGGCGGCATTCGCCATTTTTATCACCCTCGGTGGGATGCGGGTCATCGGCTATACCGATGTGGTGCAGGTGGCGGTGCTGGTGTTGGGTGGTTTGGCGACGGTCTGGCTGGCGCTCAACATGGTGGCCGAGCATTTTGGCGAAAGTGGTGTGTTTTCGGGGTTGGCATTGTTGCGCGAAAAAGCACCCTCGCATTTTCACATGATTTTGCCCAAGGGACACCCGTATTACAAAGATTTGCCGGGGCTGACCGTGCTCATCGGCGCAATGTGGATAAACAATCTCAACTATTGGGGATGCAACCAGTACATTATCCAGCGGGCATTGGGCGCGGATTTGAATACTGCGCGAAAAGGCATCCTGTTCGCCGCTTTTTTGAAACTGCTCATTCCGGTGATCGTGGTGCTGCCTGGCATTTCGGCGTTTGTGCTGTATTCGGAAGGAATGTTTCAGTCGGAAATGGTGGACGCCACCGGCACTGTAAAACCCGACTTTGCCTACCCTACCCTGCTCAACTTGCTGCCTATGGGCATGAAAGGACTGGCATTCGCCGCGCTCATCGCCGCTGTGGTGGCCTCGTTGGCGGGCAAAGCCAACAGCGTGGCCACCATTTTCAGCCTCGATATTTACAAAAGATATTTTGACAAAAATGCCTCGGAGGCGCAACTGATTCGAGTGGGCAAAATCGCGGTGTTGGTCTCTATGCTCATTGCGGTGGCTGTCGCGCCGCAATTGCGCTCTTTGGAGCAAACCTACCAGTTCATCCAAGAATACATGAGTTTTATCACGCCGGGCGCATTTGCCATCTTTTTGCTGGGGATGTTTTGGCGGCGCACCACCTCGGCGGCGGCATTGGCGGCGGCCTTGCTGACCATCCCACTGTCGGCGGCGTTCAAGTTTTTTGCGCCGGAGATTCCTTTTCTCGACAGGCTGGGGTGGGTATTTCTGATAATAATTGTATTGATGGCCGTCATGTCGTTGATAGAAAAAAAGGAAAACAACATGATAGAAATTGACGCAAAACTATTCCGCGTAGAGCCGTCGTTTATCGTGGGCGGTGTGATTATTTGTGGTATTTTAACGGCGTTGTACACGGTGTTTTGGTAGTTCTATTAAACACATAGGCACATAGAAAACAGAGAAATTCATCAATAAAAAACTATGTTTTCTATGTGCCTATGTGTTTAAATAATTGGAATAAAGATTGAACCTGCTGCCGCGCAAAAAACCAATGAGCGCGATGCCAAACGCCTCGGCAGTTTCCACCGCAAGGCTGGAAGGCGCACCCACCGCGCACACCACGCGCACCCCGGCCATCGCTGCTTTTTGCAGCAACTCGAAACTCGCCCGGCCACTCAACAACAGGATATATTCATCCAACGGAATGTCGCCTTTTTGAAAATGGTGGCCTATCAATTTGTCCAGAGCATTGTGCCTGCCCACATCCTCTCGCAGGGAAATCAAGTCCCCGTTCGGATCGAAAAATGCGGCGGCGTGCAGTCCGCCCGTCGCGTCGAATGTGGCTTGTGCGCGGCGCAACTTGTCGGGCAAGGCACAGATTACTTCGGGCGAAACATTCAGTTTTTTTGTTGAAACGGCGCAATTGGCGACGGTTTTTATCGCGTCAATTGAAGTTTTGCCGCACACGCCACAGCTGGATGTGGTGTAAAAATGACGTTCCAATTTTTGCAAATCAAAATCCAATTCGGGAGCGAGCGAGGCCAGCGCGACATTGCCTACGCCATCAGAATGGCGTACCGAAACGATGTCCGACGGCTGGCGAACAATACCTTCCGTGAACAGAAACCCCGCCACCAAATCCTCGTCCGCACCCGGGGTGCGCATAGTGACGGAAAGATTTTTGGTGACGCGATTTTCGGCAGAGCCGTATTCGAGGCGGATTTCCAGTGGCTCTTCGACGGCGAGCAAGTCGGGGGTTTCATCTATCGAAGTCCCGCTGAATTTTCGGATGGAAAACTTTTTAACTGCCTGATTTTCCATATCTTGTTTTTGAAACAACTCTACCGCACCCGCGATATTAAGTTCACCGTAGCGACGCGGGGTAGTTGAAAGTCAATTTCCGGCGTCGCTGCGGTTTCATGTTGTTCGGCTACTCACACTTTCGCCAGTTCGCCTTTTAGGTAATCAATCACCTTGATTTCCACAGGGTCCACGTTGCGCATTTCGGCCAAATAGTAGGACACCCAATCACCGAGATAGGAAAGGTAAAACGCCTTTTCGATGTGCGATTTTCCTTTCGACCACACCTCGACGGAGGTGCCGGTGAAATGTTCTACAATCTCCTTGTTGATGTTCATGCGGACGGCAGTGCGCTGAAAGTCGTCGCGGTTGCGCAGCCAAACCACTGCCACATCTGGGCGGTTGTTGCGCCAGCCCACGAGTTCGTTGTGGTTCATTTCCGGCACCACGTGGTGCCAGCAGAGCATTTTCGCATTTTCGTTGATTTGCTGCCGCCAGCGCACCGCCACTGCCTCCATTTGGTCGGCGATGTAGAGCACGGGCGTTTTTTCGGTCAAGAAACCGGCAATTTTTTTTGCCCGCTTTTGGATGTCCGCATCGTCTTTTGCCAATAGTTTTTGTGCGGCTTTTACGGAAGTGAACAGTTTGAGCGGCACAAGTTTGGCAGCCCGCAACACACCCAGTTGGGTCACCACCGAGTAGCCGAGACAAGCGCGGGGGCTGCTCCATCCGCCCGGAAGTTGCACATAATCAAGCCCATGCTTTTTTGCCAGTTCGATGAGTTTACCGCCAGAGGAGATGCAGACGATTTTTGCCCCCGTGCCGAGCAGTTGCTCGAAGGTGCTGATTGTCTCCTCCGTGTTGCCGCTGTATGAAGAGCAGATAGCGAGCGTGTGCTTGTTAACCCAAGTCGGTGCGTGGTATCCTTTGCTGACGACGAGGGGGAGTTTGCAATATGGACGCACGAACTCTTGCACGAAGTTGCCGCCGATGCCGCTGCCGCCGAGGCCGGAGATGAAAACTGAGCGCAGCGGCGCGTTGTGTTTTTTCACAGAAACGGATGCTGCGATGTTGAGTGCCTCCTCCAGTTGTTCCGGGAAGCGCGCTATCATTTTGTTCATGAATAGTGATACGTTGGGTGTGATTGAAAAAACGAATTGGTTTTGAAGCGTTTATGGCATCTCCAGCTCCGCAAAAAACTTCCTCAACTCCGTCGCGTCTTTTGGTTTGATGCGCCCACCGAGGATGAGCCGGAGCTCGCGGCGGCGGGCGGCACCTTCATAAAGCTGCTGTTCTTCACTAGAAAGCGGCAACACTGGCGGCACCGGCACGGGGTTTTTCTTTTTGTCGTCCATGGCCACGAAAGTAAAATAGGCATGGTTGCAGCGCCGGGGCTGTTGGCCTTTGATGTCGTTGGCGAACACCTCCACGTAGATTTCCACCGAGGTGTTGAACGCCCGCGTGACGGAGGCTTCCAACGTGATGACATCGCCGAGGTGTATCGGGTTTTGGAACGAAATATAATCCACTGCCACCGTCACGACGTGCGCCTCGCAATGTTTGCCCGCACAAATCGCACTGGCAATATCCATCCAGCGCATCAAATAGCCACCCATCAGGTTGCCCATCGGGTTGGTGTCGTTGGGCATGATGAGTTCGGTCATCACGGTTTTGCTTTCAGAAACCTTTTTTGGAGAAAGTGTTTGTTTTGCCATGAAAAAAGTTGATTAAGGTTGATGGGTGTTGATGCAAATTTTTGAAAATCAGTTTGATAACCTATTGTCAAGCCTTATCAACCTTCATCAACCATTTTCCGCGCATCGCCCACTCATAAGTCCCGAACAGCAGCGCCGAAAAGAACAAATCGCCCATCACCGTATTTTTCAAAAACGGCAAACCAGCGGCGTAGCAAGCCATCAGCCCTGCGGCAGTTTTGGGATAAAGCGTCGTCTCGGCCCAAGTGCTAAAATTGGAGACAAAAAAGAAAACAGCCGAGGCGAACAAACTCGCGGCCACCACCCGGGCGGGCGAAACTTTCTGGCGCAAGAGCAGCCAGCCGACCAACATCATCAACCCAAACGCGGCATAAATCCACCAAGAAGTGATGAGCGTAAACCCCGTGTAGTACTGGCGATAAACAATGTTGTTCAGAAGCAAGTCGCTGAAAAACAGCGCAATAAACGGCACTGCCAACGTCAAAGTTTGGCGGCTAAAATACGCCGCGCCAAACAGCGCCATTGCGCCGATGGGCGTAAAATTGTCGGGGTGCGGCAGCAGTCGGGTGAGCGCCGCGAGGAAAATGAGTGCTATGGAGAGACGAGATTTCATCTTGTTTGAATTTTAGTTCAGTTGCGCGGCAAAGATAGGGCGAACACTTGCCGAGGCGTAGCGTTTTTCCAAAAAACACTTTTTCAGCAGGCATATCGTGTATTATTGCGGCTGTAAAAATCACAC
>CAYZVM010000113.1:16959-18438 GCA_964481485.1 uncultured Saprospiraceae bacterium
CGGCACCCAGCGCATCGTCTATACCAACAACAGCCCCGACACGCTCCATAAGATTTTCTACCACCTCTATTTCAACGCCTTCCAACCCAACAGCATGATGGATGTGCGCTCCCGCACCATCGCCGACGCCGACCCGCGCGTGTCCGACCGCATCTCCAAACTCAAGCCCGAAGAGCAAGGCTGGATAAAAGTCAATACGCTGAAACACAACGGAAAAGCACTGAAATACAACGCAAACGAGACTGTCCTCGAAGTGACTTTGAGCGAGCCTATTTTGCCCAAAAGCACGGCTACTTTTGAAATGGAATGGGACGCGCAGGTGCCGATACAAATCCGCCGATCCGGGCGCGACAGCCGTGAAGGTGTGCGCTATTCCATGACCCAGTGGTACCCGAAATTGTGCGAGTACGACTATCAGGGCTGGCATTCCAACCCCTACATAGCCCGCGAGTTCTACGGCGTTTGGGGCGATTTTGATGTGAAAATTTCTATTGACAAAAACTACCTCGTCGCGGCAGGCGGCTATCTGCAAAACCCGCAAGAAATCGGCTATGGCTACGAAGCGCCGGGCCAAACCGTGAACCGGCCAGCCGGCGAAAAACTCACCTGGCACTTCAAAACACCCAACGTCCACGACTTTGCTTGGGCCGCCGACCCGGATTACACCCACACCAAAATCAACGCCGCCGACGGCACGGTGATGCACTTCGTATGGCAAAAAGGCCAGGGCTACGACGAACAATGGGGGCAACTTCCCGCTATTATGAACCGCGCCCGCACCATAATGAACGAGCGTTTTGGCAAATACCCCCACCGCGAATATTACTTCATCCAAGGCGGCGACGGCGGCATGGAATACCCTTTGGCGACGCTCGTCACCGGCAATCGCCCGCTCAATTCGCTCGTCGGCGTGTCCGTGCATGAGCAATTGCACTCGTGGTATCAAATGGTGCTCGGCAGCAACGAGAGCCTCTACGCATGGATGGACGAGGGTTTCACTTCTTATGCCTCAGATATTGTGGAAAACGAACTCGCCCGCGAAGGCCTCCTGCCCGGGAGAGATGCCGTTGAAAATCCATTTGAAGGTACTTATGCGGCTTACGAGCGCCTCGCCACCAGCGGCAACGAGGAACCGCTGACCACCCACGCCGACCATTTCAACACCAACTTCGGGTACGGCTTGGCCGCTTATGTAAAAGGCGCGGTGTTTCTCCATCAGATGGAATATATCATCGGGAAACAGGCATTTGACAAGGGTTTGCTGCGCTATTACGACACATGGAAATTCAAACACCCCAACGCAAACGACGTGACGCGGGTTTTTGAAAAACAAAGCGGCCTCGAACTTGATTGGTACAAAGAAGATTGGGTAAACACCATCAACACGATTGATTACGCCATTGACACGGTCGTGGCGGATGGCCGGAAAAACACCAAAGTCGTCGTCGGTCGCAAAGGCCGCATGGCAATGCCGCTCGA
>CAYZVM010000114.1:0-11890 GCA_964481485.1 uncultured Saprospiraceae bacterium
GACATCAAGAACTCCTGCGAGCGCGCATACCACAGGCCTTTGTCCATTGCGGCAAAAAGTTGGTGCACCCCCGCCGGGAATAAATCCATGACCACCATGAGCAACAGGCCGACGTTAAGCGACCAAAAAGCGGTGCGCACCAATCGTTCGTTCCATGCCTCTGGCTTGCCGAGGTAACGGCAGCAAAACAGCAGCGCGCCGATGGACAAATTGCCATAAACGCCCATGAGCGCCGCATGGCCGTGATTGACGGTCAGGTAGGTGCCGTGTTCGTAATAATTGGCGATGGGCAAATTGATAATCAGGCCGAAGACGCCTGCGCCGAAGAAGTTCCAGAAATTGACGCCGACGAGGAAAAGGAAAATGGCCGGCATGGCGAACAATGAAGATTGCCCGTTGCCGCTGCGACTCAACGTGTTGGGCATATTTCGGAAGCGCCACGCCTCCAGCGTCAGCAGAATAAGCGGCACCACCTGCAAGGTGGAAAAAATGCTCCCGATGGCAAGCGTACCGACCGGCTTGGCATTCCAGTAAAAATTGTGCGAAATACCGAGCAAGCCCGAACCCAGAAACAACAAAGTGGCGAGAAAAACCACCTTGTTCACCGCATCGCGATTCACCAAACCCATCAAAACCATCAGGTAACCAACGACAATCGTCGTGAACACTTCAAAAAACGCCTCCGCCCACATGTGAATCACGCACCAGCGCCAAAAATCAGCAATCACAAAATTCGTCTTGGGCGTCGCCACAAAACCCGACAGCAGCAACACCATGATGGACACCACACTGTACAACATCCAGTTGGGCAAAGCCCAGGGCTGACCGCGCCGCAGCACCGGTTTCACACCCCGATACACAATCCAAGCCCAGAGCACGAACACGCCTAATAATAAATATTGGTAAAAACGCCCCAATTCCACAAATTCCCAGCCCTGATGTCCCAGCCAGCGCGACATCGTGCCGAGCATATTTTTCGGCCCCATGTAAAGGCCGACAAAAGACCCGAGACCGATGACCAGAAAAATGGAAAACAAAAGGTTGATGCGGGCGACCTGCCCCGGCACCTCGCGTTTCGCTAGCATCGGCAACACAAAAATCGAAGCTCCCACCCAACACGCCGAAATCCACAGCAACGACAACAATACGTGCCAACTGCGCGACACCGTCACTGGTATCAACGCCTGCAAATCCACCCCGAAAATCGTCGTGAAACCCACAAAATCGTGTACCGTGAGCACCCCTGCCAACACCTGAATCAGAAAAAGCACAATGCCCACGACAAAAAACTTGAACGTGGCCCGTTGCGACGGCGTCGGCTTGAATTGCATCAACCTGGAAACCGTCACCATCTCGCCCGCGCCTTTGGCATAGTATGCCTCCGACAACCGGTCGAATTGGCCGTAATAATACAGCACGAATCCCAGCCCAATAATCAAACCCAGCATCCCCAAAATGCTCCACAGCATAGTGGAGGGCGTAGCTAAATTGCCCGCGTCAGGGTCGTAAGGCCAATTGTGCGTGTAACTGTACTCCGTACCCGGCCGCTCCACGCTGCATACCCACGCGCCCCAAAAGAAAAAGGCACTCAGCGCACGGATTTCTTCTCCATTGGTCAGGTAGCCCGCCGGTTTGAAGGCTTCCGGGAAACCGGGATTTGTAAAAACATTCTGGTAAAATGTTTCAAGACCCTGCACCGCAAAAACCTGCGCTGCGCTCAACATGGTTTGATTGTTTTTCGGGTCGTAGCGGTTGAATTTTATCTCCGACTTGACGCGCTCGCCGATGCCGTCGCGCAAAAATTCCGCTTGACCAGCCGGCATTGTCCCCGTTTGTTGCTCATAATATTTTGCCATCAGCACGGAAACTTCGTGCAGCGCCTGCGCCGTGAAATCCGGCCCGCGCAACGCCCCGTCGCCGAACATACTGCCATACTCCATCAGTGCGTAATGATGAAAAACGCGCTGACCTTCCAGAATTTGATCGCGGCTCAACACCGTTTTTCCCTGCTCATCTGCGAAATCAGGTATTGGCGGCGCTTTTTCGTAAGTTTCATATCCGATAAAAACCACGCCCGCTATGCTGATTCCCAGCACCAGAAAAAAAGGCAGCCACCAGTTCTTGGGGTTCATCAGGTAGGCGAGAAATGTGCGTTTTGGATTCATGATATTAGATTGAGCAAGTGAACAAATTAGGCTTTAAGAGTATTTTATCTTATTTTAAAATAAAAAAAGCCCACATCAGGGCATGAGCCGCAGACTCCGCTTCTGCGCAGTCTGCCCCATTTCGGCCAGCGTGGTAGTTTCAAATTCTTGCTTCAAGGCGCCCCTTATTTCTTTCCAAAACTGGTGCATCGGGCAGGGCGACATCTCGCCGCAGCCCGGCAGACCAAGCAGGCAGGTGTCGAAAAAATCATTACCCTCCAACACCCGCACCACATCGCTGAGCAAAATCTTGTCGGGCGGCACGTTGAAAGCAACGCCCCCGCTCGGCCCCCGGTAAGAAACAAGCAAATTGGCTTGGGTCAGGCTTTGCAGGATTTTGGTCAAAAAATGGAACGAAATGTCGAGATTCTCCGACATCTCGCGTATGCTGACGTACTGCTGCACGTCGTTTTTGCCGACCATGTACAAAAGTGCCCGCAGACCGTATTCGCTGGATTTGGATAGAACTTTCAATTCGAAAAAGATTTAAGAGTATTTTGTCTGCAAAGGAAAAAACCTTCGGCCACTTTTCGTGCTTTCGCGCTTTTTATTTTTTTCATTTTGCAAGAAACCAGACATTAGAGGCAAGCAAAACCGGTGAGTGTCAGAACAATGTAAAGTTATTTTCAGATTTAAGATTATTTTATCTTAATAATGATAAATACTTACCTTTGCAGCTACCAAAAGGGCTTTCGGAAACGACCGGATTTGCCCCCTATTTTTTCAACAATCACTTCATTACTAAACGATTATGACAAATTTTCAAGATAGCACCATCGCGCTTCCCATCGCTGAAAAACCCCTCACCATCGGTGAAATGGTCGTCGCCGACTACCGAAAAGCCGAGGTCTTTCGCAAATACGGCATTGACTACTGCTGCGGCGGCAAAAAGCCGCTGGAAGAAACCTGTCGCAAAAAAGGACTTGACCCGGAGGCTGTTCAGAAAGAGTTGGATGCGCTCGACTTGTTGCCCGCCGAAGCACAACAACATTTTGACGAATGGAAACTGGACACACTGGCCGATTATATCGTTGAAAAACACCACAGATATGTGACCGAGGCCCTGCCCATGCTCTACGAACTGACGGCCAAAGTAGCCCGTGTGCACGGCGAACGGCATCCCGAACTGGTGGAAATCGCCCGACATTTTGATGCCGTCGCGCAGGAACTTCAAATGCACATGCACAAGGAAGAGCGCGTGCTTTTCCCCTACATTGTCAAAATGGCTGCTGCCCGACGCGACGACACACCCCTGCCACCGCCTTTTTTTGGCTCGGTCGAAAATCCCATTCGCATGATGGAAGCCGAACACGAAACGGCCGGGGGGGACATGGAAGAAATCCGCCGTTTGAGCGATGATTTTACGCCGCCGACGGATGCCTGCACCTCATACCGCGTGTTTTTCGCCAAACTGAACGAATTTGAGCAAGACTTGCACCAGCACGTTCACCTTGAAAACAACATCCTTTTCCCCAAATCCATCGCTTTGGAAAAGGATATTTTTGCCGCATGAGCGTTTGGTATCTGATTTCGGTGTTCCTGCACATCGTGCTTGCGGCATTCTGGATTGGCGGGATGCTGTTTCTCCCTCTGGTGATTTTGCCGGGGATTAAACAGCATCCCGACCGAATCACCATCCTGTACCATACGGGTATGAAATTCCGGTTTTACGGATGGATTGCCCTGTCTGGTTTGTTCGCCACCGGCCTGACGAATATGTTTTTTCGGGGACTGCCCTTTACGTGGGAGTTTTTTTCCACAAGCAGTTACGGCAACTTAGCCGTTTACAAAATCCTGATTTTTGTAGGAATACTGCTCGTTAGCGGCGCACACGATTTTCTTTTCGGGAAAAAAGCACTGGAAGATTTGCAAAAAAGTGACAACACACGCCTCAAACTGCTCGCTCGATGGTCGGGCCGCGTCAGCCTTTTGCTGGCGCTGGTCATGGCATTTTTGGGCGTGGCGCTGTCGAGAGGAGGAATTTTACCATGAAAAACAAATACGATAAACTGCCGATCGTCTATTCCTGCTCCGGCTGTTCGAGCGCGGCGCAAATGGCGAACACGCTGGCGCTGGCGCTCGACAAAAAAGGGCTTGCCGAGATGTCGTGCATCGCCGGGGTCGGCGGGGATGTCAAACCTTTGGTCGTCAAGGCAAAGTCGGGACGCCCCATCATCGCCATTGACGGCTGTCCGTTGAAATGCGTGGAGCATTGCCTGGCGCGTCATGGCATTCAACCCGACAAGCAATTCGTCTTGTCGGATTATGGGGTAAAAAAGTCGCTGCACTGCGATTTCGACGAACAAGAAGCGGAGGAATTGTTGGCCCGTTTGGAACAGGGTATATAAAACTCAGTTTCCCGGCTCCTGCTCCACCCGCAGCCCCGCCCGGCGAATCAGCAGGTCGAAGAAATCGTTGGATTGCCGCAGCGCTGAAAACGCGATAAGCGGGATGCGCTCCGTCCCGACTTCCGCCCAATACAGGTAATGAGTGGAAAATATCGGTGAGACCGCCTTGAAAACGATGCAGTTAATGCGCTCAAAAGGAAGCGATTCCGTCTTGTCGCTGCGGATGATTTCGAGTTTTTTGTCGTCGAGGTGCAGTTTTAAGGTTGTTTTCCATTGACTGGGCAGGTAGGACGTCCATACCATGTAAATGCCCAAAACCAGAAATAGCAACTGCTGTGCGACGATGAACCAGGCCCAGAAATTCCAGGCGTCAAAGTCGTCCGCATAAACGAAATAACGCCTCAGCAAATACGTGAAGCCGACTACCCCGATCACCAAAATCACCCAGCCCAGCAGGCCGAGCCGCATGGACTTCCAGTTGGATTGGTATTCGAGGGTTTGTGGTGGGGAGGTGGTCATAAATTTGTTTTTTTGATGGGTGGGTATTTTTGATTCACTTTTGCTCACTCCTCCCACACGATTTCACACCAGGGCATGGCGCTGCGGAGGGCGGCGATGTCTTGGGGCTGGAGGGGGTTGCTATTACCATGTTCTTTCAAAACCGCCATTTTTAAATTCGGCATTTGTCTTAGCGCCTCAATTGGCAGGCTGCTTAATTGATTTCCACTCAAATCCAGATATCCTAAGTTTTGCAGGTTACCAATTTCGGCAGGCAGACTGCTCAATTGATTAGAAGACAAACTCAGCCATTGCAAATTTTGCAGATTGCCAATTTCGGCAGGCAGACTGCTCAGTTGATTAGAAGATAAACCGAGCTCTTGCAAGTTTTGCAGATTACCAATTTCAGCGGTCAGGCTGCTCAATTGATTATGAGACAACATTAGCTGTTGCAAATTTTGCAAATTGCCAATTTCAGCAGGCAGGCTGCTCAGCTGATTACCAATCAACATTAGCGATTGCAAATTTTGCAGATTGCCAATTTCAGCAGGCAGGCTGCTCAGCTGGTTAAAAGACAAATCAATCTCTTGCAAATTTTGCAAATTGCCAATTTCAGCAGGCAGGCTGCTCAGCTGATTACCAAGCAACATTAGCGATTGCAAATTTTGTAGATTACCAATTTCATCTGGTATACTGTCCAATTGATTCGCCCTTAAATCCAACGATTGCAAATATTGCAGTTTGCCTATTTCAGGGGAAATTTCACCTAAGCCCCAACCCGTACAATCCAACGAATCCAGAGGAATCAGCGCATCAAAATTTTCAGGCAGTTTCTGGGCTGCCATTAGTTTGCTCGCTTCTAAAAGTGCCTTCGCTTTCACCTCCGCCTTCTGTGCCCCCAATTTTTTTATTTCAGCTAAATCAGCAGCCGTTTTTGCCTCTTTGGTTTTCAGTTCGATTAATCTTAAATAGATTTCGGCTTGCTGTCTGGAAGCCTGTGCTTGATCCTCTGCTTCCTGCGCAAAACGCAGCGCTTCGGCAGCCTTTTCACTATCTGTTTTTGCTTTTTCATTCGCTAATCTCGAGGCTAATGTAATTTGAAAAGCAACGTAAATAGCTCCCACCGCCATCAAAATCAACATCCCTGACATCACGATCGTCCGCAACGCCCGGTGCCGCCGCCGTTCGGAATCGGCTTTTTCAAGGTTGATGCGCTGGATTTCTGCAGCCAATTGACGCTCGCGTTCGGCTTCTTCGGCCAGGGCTCTTCGGTTGGCTTCTTCGGTTTCCCGCTCTTTTTTCATCGACAGGAGTCCATCCAATAATCGGTCGTGGCTGATTTCATAACTTATTCCTCCAGACGTGTTATGTTCGGCACGGAGCAGGAAAATATTACTCAGTTTTTGTAATAGAGAACTATCGATATCATTTTGGTCAATAATTGTTCTTTCATCAACTTTCAAGCGATAAGCGTGGCCGGTTGTCGGGTCAATTTTTATTAATGAGTCTTCAATTATCCTACGTGCAGTTTTTCGTTGGTCCGCATCCGATATGGCATTTATCGAATAAGTATAAAAATTTTGGAACAATTCATTGGAATCTGGCAGGTCACGTTCTGTTAGATGAAATTTTTTGGAAACCGCAATGGTTGCGGAATTGCGTTCGATGATTTTATATTCAACAAATCTTAGGTATATGTTAAGCAAGAAAGGGTCAATTGTGTTTTCATGTGGATCGATTAAGCCATTTATTATAGTTTGGATTGCCGCAGGTGAATAGATGAAATCATAACCTGGAATGTGGAATCCTTCTCCGTGCCATCCTGCATTCTCAATTGCTTTTGCTGCCTGAAGGTCATTTAGCCCGCGCAAATAGTAATGCTTATAGAATACTGATGGGATTTTATCCGAGAGTGCTTCGATAAATCTGGCCAGCCGATCTTCCCGAATTGCAAAGATTGCTTTTACGTCGATTGGGCGTGCAAGCAGATTTTGTTGAATATCTGTAAGATTATTCTTTTGACCTATAATTTTTTGCGGTATGAGCGTGTACAGCAGTTCGGATAATTGTCTTTTAAATTCTTCTTGCTGTTCCAGGGGATATGTGAGAAATTCTTCAAACTGATCAAAAATCAACAAAAAAGTGCGATGTTCTGTCGTCTGTCTCTTTTTGAAATATTTCCATAAGCTTTCTTGAATATCAAGGCGGTCAATAAATTCCATTTCCGTGGTCTCTGTCTGGAAGTTATTTTGAACTGCTGCAATTATTGAGTGTACCAATGAAGCGGTGTTTTCACCCCAATAAAGACCAAACTTAATAAAGATAGGGCACCAGTTCTCAGGCAATAGCGGTACAAGTCCTAATCTTAAAAGTGTTGATTTTCTAAATCCAGACTTGCTATAAAGAGTTACTATTTTATCAGATTGAATCAATCTCAGGAGTGCATCTTCTGGCATTAATTGTAGGTCGGTCTCTTTTTCCTCAAATTCCCTTTTCATCACCAAAATCCCCTCCACCAACCGATCGTGGCTGACCTCGTAACTGAAGCCGCCCGTCGTGTTCGGTTCGGAGCGCAGCAGGAAAAAATCGGTGAGTTGTTTGAGCAGGTTTTCGTCCACGCCGGGCAGGGCGCAGAGGGCGCGGCCGTCGGCGTTGATGCGGTAGGCGATGCCGCTGGCGGGGTCGGTTTTCACGAGCTGGTCTTCGATCATGCGGCGGGCGGCGTTGCGCCGGGCTTCGTCGGGCAGAGCCGTAATTTTGCCGCGGTAGTACTGCTCGAACAGGTCTTTGAACACGGGCAAATCGGCCTCGGTCACCACTATTTCGCCCCCAAGTCCTTGGAATCCGACAACTTTTTGCTCGATGGCCTCGCAGCAGATTTGCAGCAGGAAGGATTCGATGTGCGGGTCGCGCTCGTCTTTTTTCAGGCCTTTTTTGATCGCCTCGACGGCGGCGGGCGCGTACCGGAAAGCCGGACTTTCGAATCGTTCGCCCTGCGGCAGTGCGGCGGGCAAGGTGATGGCGGCGGTGGCCTGCGCGTCGTCGAGCCCTTGCAGGTGGTAACGTTTGTGGAGGATGGCGGGCAGTTTGTCGGCCAGGCCGTCGAGCACACCGAGGCGGTCTTCGCGGATGGCAAACAGGGCTTTGACCTCGTTGGGGCGGGCGAGCAGGTCTTGTTGGGTGTCGGACCCCGAGGCCTCGGGGTCGGCGCGGTCGCGAACCATCTGCGGGATGCGGGTGAACAGCAGTTCGGCGAGTTGTTTTTTGAACGCCTCGCATTGCTCCGCCGGGTAGGTCTGAAATTCCTCGAACTGGTCGAATATCAGCAGGAAGGTGCGTTTTTCGCCGTTTTGTTTCTTTTTGAAGCGCTTCCAGAGGCTGTCTTCGGGGCATACGGTTTCCAGAAAATCCATCTCCGGCGCGTCGTCGGGCAGGGCGGCGTCGAGTTGGGCGAGCGTGCGGGCAAGCGGCGTGGGACTTTGTCCGGCCTGGTACGCCCCGAATTGCACGATGACGGGCAGCCAGCCGGTGGGCAGCTCGGGCGCCAGGCCTGCCCGCAGCAGCGAGGATTTCCCGTAGCCCGACTTGCTGAACAGGGCGACGATCTTTTCTGTCAGCACAAGCGCGATTAAGTCGCGTTTTTCGGCTTCACGTCCGAAAAACAGGTCTTTTTGCTCCGCAGTGAAATAGTGGAGACCGGGGTAGCGGCGGGTGCGCGGTGTGCTCATGGTTCCAGTTTTTTAGCCAGTTGTATCGCCGCGTACGCGATTTTATTCCGCTCGACCCCATAATCGCGCGAGTCCATGCACTCTTTTCCGGCTTCAAGGCTGTTAAGACGCCCGGCAGTAAGCACGGCTTCGTCCTTGTCCCCGGTGTCGAGGTGTTGTTGCAGTTCGGCAAGGGCTGTGGCGATTTTACCCGCATAAACGAGGCGCATCACGGCGGTTTGTTTCCCAGAGAACAGGTTTTCTAATTTTCGCAACATACCGCGTTCGGCGCAGCGGCGGTAGAGGCTGTCGAACAGATTTTCGTTTTCCTGCTCTCCTTTTTCAAATCGGATGCGGAAGCCGCTAACGAGGAAGACGCTGGTGTCGTTGCCCGCTGGCTTTTCGCCCTCGATGGCGAATTTGGTGATGCCCGGGCGCTGGCTGAGGAAGCGCAGGAGCATCTGGGTATGCCATTTTTCGAAGTCGAAGCCGAGGAACAGGAAGGTGCTGGCGCGCACCAGCCGTTCGTTGAGTTTGAGCGGCAGGCCAGTCGAAAGGCAGTCTTTCATCAGGTTGAACACGTCGTCGTAGTCGAGCGCCAGCGATTCGTCGTCGCCGACCACTCCCATGAGGTTGTAGAGCAGGGGGCGGCCTTTTTCGGGTTTGGGCAGCGCGTCGAAGGGTTCGGTGGAGCGAAAGTAGTGGAACGAGGCGTTCAGGCCGCACTGCTCGAAAGTGTCGCGCAGGTAGGTGTCGGGCGTGAGCGAAATGATCAGGTGGAAGGGCAGGGCGGCGATGCGTTGGAGCAGCGCCTCGTCGGGCGGCAACTGCTTGTAGAGGCGCTTGATTTTTTTCTGAACCGACACTTTGGCCGTTTCATCCCGAAAGAGAAAGATGCCGTCGCGCTGGTAGTGGTGCAGGATGTCCTCGGGATTTTCGCGGCAGAGTTGCTCGCGGATGTGCAGGCCCAGCGATTTGCCGTCGAGTTGCATCAGGTCGGGACCGAGAAAGAGGACGGCTTGTTCTTCTTCGAGGTCTTCGAGGAGGTCGTTCCAGTTCATAGGTGAAAAGATGTTTCCGGGTTTATTCAGAGATGGATTATCGCCGGGGAAGCGGAGAACCATGCCAAAGGCAAAAAGCCGTCACGCTAATAGAGAGTATTTTGTCTTAAATTTTTTCACTCCTGTCAGCCATTTGACAAAGGGCGAAAGCGGTACGGGGCAGGTCGTCGCAGGTCACGGCGTTACAGAATTTGGTTGCAGTGGCCGACGTTTTCATTTTCGACAACTACCTCGATTTATTTGTCTGATTTACAGGGTTTTGAATCTTCTCAAATTGCGGTCCCAACATTTCATTCCAAACTAAACCTGCGGCTTGACGAGATAGGTGCAAGCGCAACAACCCTGACCGCTGAATAATACCGCCTACTCAACCCTCTTCACAAATCCTTTTTCCGAAAAATCCGCACCGCCCACCACATCGGCAAGGCTGCCCATAACAGCAACACCACTGCCGCAAATGCGATGCCCCAGCCCGTGCCGAGGAATTCCCGGAACAAAGCCCCCGTGTAGCCCATGAGCGCCGAAATGTCCATTTGCAACAAAACGACCACGCGGGCGAGGTCAATCGGATTGAGCGACACGAATGCGAGCATGGCTTTTTCCAACGGGTAATCGGCAAAACTGAACATGATGAACAACACCACGGCATCGTAAAGCAGCGCAAACCAAAACCACAACAGCAGCGCCATGCCAATACCCTTTGCCTTGTCGCGGGTGGCGACCGAAGCCAGCAGCGCGACGGAGACAAATACAATGGTGAGGCCGACTGCTGCTGCCAAAAGCGAAAGCCCCGTGGCGTTTGGCGCAAAAAGCAAAATCGGCAAACCGATTCCCACCAACACCGCCAACGTCAGTGCCAATGTCAGCCCCCAAAACTCGCTCCACACGATGACGCTCCGCCGAATGGGTTGGGCAGCCAGCAATTCGATGAACTCATAAGAGTTGTAAAAATGGATGGTGGCAAACACTATGCTCACCAACGGCATGACTATCAAAGAGATATTGAGCAAACTGACCAACCCTTTGGTGGGGTCGTCGCTGAGGTTGAACAGCCCGAACGACACAGCCAGCAAAAACAAAGTGTAGCCAATGACGATGCGATTTTGCAGAATGTCGTAGAGGACGTATTTGACGATTCGGAGCATAGGCGAAGTTTCACGCAAAGACGCAGGGAACGCAAAGCGCAGGTATTGCTTTGCGGGCTTTGCGTCTTTGCGCGACATATTTTGGACAGGCAAAACAGTTTCGGTCGTTTTCATGCAGCAGCATTTTGTTTCATCACTTGCGCGAGGGCGCGGTTGAGTTTGTCTTCGCCCGTGCGGGCTTTCAAATCTTCGATAGGCTGATAGAACTGAACTTTGCCTTCAATGATGTACATCACATCGGTCGTCAGTTCTTCTAAATCACTGAGAATGTGAGAAGTGACCAGCACAAGTTTGCCTTTCTTTTTTTCGGCCAATACTTTTTCTTTCAATAATTCGGAGGCCAACGGGTCGAGCCCGGCGGTCGGTTCGTCCAGAATCAGCACATCGGGGTCAAAGAGGAAAGCGAGGCAAGCACTCACTTTTTGGCGGGTGCCGCCGGAGAGCGTGCGCATCGTTTTGTTTTCAAATTTTTCTACTTCATAAGCCCGCATCAGGTCGTCGTCCACGCGACTGAGCGCGCCGCGCCGGATTTCCCGCACCATATCGAACACCTGCCCAACGCGCATATTGTCGGGGTAACGCCCGATTTGGGGCATATACCCGATGTGCCGCCGATAGTCCCAATGACCCAAGATATGTTCGCCGTTGAGCGTCACGTCGCCGCTGTCGGGGATGACAAGGCCGAGCAGACATTTGATAAAAGTCGTCTTGCCAGAGCCATTCGGCCCCACGAGCGAGATGGCTTGCCCCGCGTTCATACGAACGTTGATGCCGTCGAGGGCTTTCATTTTACCGAAAGACTTGGTGAGTTGAGTGGATTCGAGCATGATAGAGAGGTTTTGAGTTTCGGGTTTGGGGGGGGGGGGGTTGGTGGGGGGGGGTGTGTTTTTAGGAAGACTCACCACCCAAACCCAACCCCCCCAAAAC
>CAYZVM010000114.1:11900-13291 GCA_964481485.1 uncultured Saprospiraceae bacterium
AAACTTAGATGACCCAAATTTTTGAACAATCCCCCCGAAACCAGAAACCCAGAAACCAGCAACCCCAGAAAATTATTTCTGCAACAACACCGCATCAATCACATGGACAATACCATTGGACGCTGGCACGGAAGCCACGATGTTGGCACCGTTGACGGTGACTTTGCCGTCTTTCACGCCGATGGTGACTTTGCCGTCGTTGGCCATCGGAATCACCTGGCCATCTTGCAGCATTTCCGTTTTATAGACCGCGACTGCGACGTGGTATTGCAGAATGTCCGAGAGTGCCTCCTTTTTTTCTGGCTTCAATAAATCCTCCACCGTGCCGGGAGGTAGTTTGTCGAACGCCGCATTGGTCGGCGCAAACACGGTGAACGGCCCAGCATTGGAAAGCACGTTCACGAGGTCGGCAGCTTTCACAGCGGTCACCAGCGTAGTGTGGTCGGGGCTGCCAACGGCTACTTTCACCACGTCTTTTTGCGACACGTCGTCTTGCACCGCAGATTGGCCGCCACCGGCTGGGGCGGAAGCATCACTGGTGGCAGCGGGTTGGTTGGGGGCAGTATTGGTGCAGTGGACGAACCCAATCGACAACATTGTGCCGAACAGAACGGAAACCAAAATATTGATTTTCATACGATTGCGTTTTTATTTATGAAAAAATGAAAATAGGGTAGAGTGCTATTCGGCTTGCTGCATGGCCGACAAAAGGAACAAAACGCCCGCAGCAAACAGCGGCACCGAAATCAGCAAGAAGTTGTAAATGTTTTGTGCCGTGCCGAAATAGAAAGTGAACACGATGCCCAAAAACAGGAAAAGCATGCCCCCGAACAGCCGATATTTCCAAGCGACGACCAAGCAGGCAATGGTGACCACAGCTGGCAACAGATGCACGAGAAAATCGCCGAATTGGTCGGCCAATGACTTGTTCATTTTGAACGCATCGAGGGCAAACAAAGCGAGCAGCCCGGCAAAGACTATGGCGATGATTCGGGGCGACCAGAGCAGGTATTTTTCGCGTATCGTCATGGTTCAAATCTTTTAAGATGAGTGTATTGCCGCCATCATTTCAGCAGCATCAACTTTGTTTTTTCCAACGCTTTCACACCGTGCATGACCTCTTTCGGCATCAAAATAATCTCGCCTTTTTTCAAAGTGCGCGCAACGCCGCCGATAGTCACCGTCGCTTCGCCTTCGAGACATTGCAAGTAGGCGTTGCGCGGGGTTTTGTGTTCCGGGATTTCCTGTCCTTCCAGCAAAGCAAATAGGGTGAGGCTGAATCCCTCCTCCCGGAATAGCACCTTGCTGTTGAATTTTTCGGGCCTGAAATCCAATTGGTCGGCCAGTTGAATTGCAAATCCCACTTCAGGTTGTGCGGGTGTATTTTCCAT
>CAYZVM010000114.1:13391-16262 GCA_964481485.1 uncultured Saprospiraceae bacterium
GGTTCTTTATCCATCAACTGTTCGGGTGTCAGCGACGGAATTATTTTTTCTGCTTTATCCATCAAATAGACCATAAAACTGCGCATCAGCATAAGCCCATAAGGCATCCGCTCCACCACGACGGCATAGAGACTGACCGGGCGGAACGGCACGTCGCCCACCCCATCGCGGTTGAGGTCGTAGCCTTCGTAGCGATCCCAATAGTTGCCGTCGAAAGTGTTGAGCACGAGGCTGCCGTTGGTGGACACGTCGAAAGAGTTGCCGAAAAAGTTGTTTTGGCGCATCACATTGGCGTCGCAGCTGGCCTGCACCCGCAATGCCCAACCGTTTTCGCGGAACTGGTTTTGCTCCACGATGATGCGGCTCGCGCCCTCCATATACACCCCCGCCGAGTTGCGCTCGAAGTTGTTTTTCCAAATATGGCTGTCCGAAATGTCTTTTAGCAAAATGCCGTAAGCCGAACTTCCCCAGTTTTGAACAAACTGGTTTTCAAACATTTGCACCTGCCGTGAGTACATCACCGCCACACCCGCGCCGTTGTTGCGGAAGGTGTTGTGGTGGTAATAGTCGTTGTGAGAAAACATAAAATGCAGGCCATAGCGGAGATTACCCTCGCTGGTGTTGCCCCGGATTTCGGAGTCGCTCACGAACTCGAAGTAGATGCCGTCGCGCTGCCCGGTGATGTAATTTTCCTCGATAATGGCAGCCGAGCCTTTCCAGAGGTGGATGCCGTTGCCGCTGTTTTGTTCTTCTTTCAGAATGCCCCGGATGTCGTTGCAGCACACCCGCCCACCTTCCGTATTGGACAGGTAAATGGCGAAATTGCAGTCGAATAATCGGTTTTCTTCGATGACTACATTGTTGGCAGACAGGACTTTAATGCCGGCCACATCAAGGGTGCTGAGTTGGCCGCTGTTGCGGATTTCAAAACCCCGGATGGTCACGCCGGAAGCCGTCACGGTAATGATTTCGCAATTGTGCTGTCCGTCCAGCACCGGATAGTCGAGACCTATGAGGGTCAAAGTTTTGTCAATCGCCAGATTGCCTTCGGAGTAGGTGCCTGCGTGGACAAAAATCGTGTCGCCAGTCCCGGCTTTTTCTACAGCCGCGTGAATAGCTGGATAGGGTTGGTTGGTGCCGACATGGAGCTGGGTAGCGGGGAGGTCGGCGGTAAAAAGCAGTAGTATAACGAAAGTTGTAAATTTCATTTTTAGCGGTTTTCTCCCACCGATTCATCCGGTGGAAAATCAATCATTTTCTTCACTCTCAACTCCTCTATCACCGCCTTCGCCGCCGTTAGCATTGAGCCACTCCACCAGTAATCTTTGTTGGGCAGCAGTGAGATTGGCCTCGGGATGCAGTCCCAACCATGTATAACTTGGCAGCGGCATTTCGCCTTCTTGGACGGCTTCAGCAGCCTCGCCCAATGTTTCAGCGCGGTCACCGGGCGGTAGTTTGCCAAACTCGGAGAAATTCAAGTGCTCGCGCCCTTCCCTGATGTGATTGGCGAGCCACCACGAAACAGGCGCTATTTGAGTGTACCACGGATATTTGGTCTCAAACGAATGGCAATCGTAGCAGGCATTTCTCAAAATCAAAAGTACTTCGGCAGGCGAGTTGGCTACATTCTGAAAATCAATCGTTGCATTAACAACTGGGTTTTTCTGGTCAGGTCTGATGAATTGGATTAGCAGAAAAAGACTTACTACCACCCACGCGATTTTTTTGAACATTTTGGATGAATTTTTATGTGAATAAATGTCTCAAAGCAACGAGAAGACCGGACCCGAAGCAATGACTTTTATCACGCCAGAAAGTGATAGTTTAATCCCTGTGACACCGATTCGACTAAAAAAAAACCTTCACTTCCGCCCACATCATTTCTTTCCCGCTGCCGACTTCGGCCTTCACCGCGTCCAAATCGTTTTTGTCGGAAAAGCTCGCCACGTCGGCGCGCATCGGGCTTTTTATCGCCTCATTTTGAAGAAAAAAAGCCTGTTGCACATCAACGAACGAGCCTGTTTTTTTGAAATCAACGGCCACAATTTGGGCAATGTTTGCTTCCGGAACGGTGCCCTCATCTAAGAAATTGACCAAGCAATTCAGGTCGTCTAATATGTAAATCTTGCCCTTATCGGTCACGACTTCCGCACCGAAACGCTTGTCGGTCAGTGTCATTTTGCAGTGAAAACACTCGTCCTTCCCATAGCGGATTGGCTCCGGGCCAGTAGAGCAGGAGCAGAAGGCCAGCATGACAAAAGCCACTGCGAACCCCATTTTACCGGCCACAGAGCCACTCACCCGCATCATGTTTCTGTTTTTGAAAAACTCCCACCACCACAGCACCGTAGCCAGCAAACAAGCCGCTATGATGAGCCATGCTCCCGTATCGGGGCCGGAATAGGAAGTGAAATTGAGTAAGTTTTTATAGCCTATCAACGGCGGCTGGTATGACATATCCGGCACTTTAATGGCCGCGTTCGGGTCGAGATTGTGACCGTAGTCGTAGCCCCAGCGCCAAAAATCCCACATTGCCGCCACGCCATAGATATAGGACAACAGCGTGAAAAAGAACAAGACACGCCCACTGCCAAACACTGCCGCCGCCACTCCGACCGCGATGAGAAAGCCAATCAGGATGCCCATGTATTCGAACTCTGGGAACATCTCGACGCTGATATGCTTCATGCCGATGTAGTGGTTGAGACCATTTATAATATCCACCTGACCGGTGAGATTGTCCATCCAGATTCTCATGGTCAAGCCTTCCGGGTACTGCGGCGCCCACAGCAGGATTTGCCAGAGCGGCACGAAGTAGGTGATGATGAGCGAAAGGCTCGCCACGCCCATTATAATGCGGGTTGTTTTGCT
>CAYZVM010000114.1:16362-18432 GCA_964481485.1 uncultured Saprospiraceae bacterium
ACCCATTTGAGGGTGCTGGTTTCGCCGGGCATGATGAGAATTTCGGCGTTGTTGGCACCTTTCACTGCGAAACCGTGCGGCACGTCCCAGTCTTGCTCTAGGTTGGTGACATGGAAATAAACCTCATCGCCCATTTTCACACCTTCGATGTTGTCGGGCACAAAGTGCGAGCGGATGGAGGTCATCAGCACATGGACTTTGTTGCCTTCACGGAACACCTTTGCCTCTTTTTCACCTTTAGCGACGTAGGGGTGGTTGTTTTCCTCGATTTTGAAAATCTTGACAGAATTGGGCGCTACCAAACTCGCGGGAATTGCTTCGGCATAGTGCGGCTCGCCGGTGGTCGGGAAGTCGAGCAGAAGTTTCATTTTGTCGCCGCTGATGTCATACATCTGGGCGGATTGGGTGAGTTCCGGCCCTGTGGGCAAGTAGCGGTCTTTGGTGATTTTGTTGTAGGCGATGACGTATTTGCCGTGCGGTTTGCGCGTCGGGCCGCCGGGTATAGAAAGGTGGCCAATGGAATAATAAGTCGGCACACGGTCAACGACTTCGAGTGTTTCGATATTCCATTTCACGATTTCGGAGGAAACGAAAAACGAGGTGTAGCCAAAACCTTTTCCATCAAATTCGGTGTGCAACGGGCCGAGGCCGGGTTTTTTCACCTCGCCGTGCAGCACCGCGTCGTATTTCAGCACGGGAATGCCGTCGAATTCGCCTTCGTAATTTTTGTCGGCGATGGCTTTTGTCATTTTATCAAAAGAAAAAACAGGTATCACGGCGGCCAATTTGCCGGAGCCGCAGAAATACTGTCCCGTCGGATCCACGTCGCAACCATGCGGCGATTTTGGGCAAGGTATGAAGTACACGATGTCCTTCAATTCTTTTGGGTCGAGCACAATCGTCTCTGTTTCAATGGTAGAAGTGCCGGTGTGCGTTTTTTCGTCATACACATTGTGGGCATAGCGGACTTTGGATTTTTTGCCTTTTCCTGCCTTCATGTACTCCTCACATTTCTTCCAATTGAGAGCCATGATGAAATCCTTGTCTTTCTGCGAAGCATTCACTTCGAGCAGGGTATTTGCCTGTTCGGTGTTGTAGCAAGAGAAGAAAAACCAATCTTTTGATGGGCCGCGGCCACCACGGCTAAGGTCAAAATTCACACCCGGCAGCAGCACTTGGAAACTAATATTCATGCGGCCACTTTCTGGATTGATACCAACGAAGGAGACCGTGCCTTTGAAATTTTGTTTGTAAGTGCCGATGCCCACGTCGGGGTTTGAGTCGTCATCGTCCATTGGGTAACTGAACCGTGTGCCGGCTACTGCGTACTCCGAGTTTTCCGTCAGGAAAGGCGAAGAGTGGTTGCCGGAGCTATTGGGGATTTCGATGATTTCTTCTGTGCGGAAGGTGCTCAGGCTGATACGGGCGATGCGGGGCGTGTTGTTGCCGTTCACGAAAGCCCAACGACCGTCGTGCTCGCCGTTGGTGGTGGACAGGGCGATGTGGTGCGAGTCGTCCCACGGAACGGGGCCGTGCGAGGTGTTGAGCATGGGTTTAGTCTCTTCGCTGAATCCCCATCCACTTTCGGGGTTTTGAGAAAATACCGGTATGATGCGCAGCAAACGCCCAGATGGAATGCCATATACGGCCACCTGACCATTAAAGCCGCCGGAAACGATGTTGTAAAACTCGTCGTGTTTGCCGGGCGCGACGTAAACTTTCGAGGCGGCATCGCCTTCGACTGCTGAGGTAGGATTTTGGGGTTTGCAGCCGGGCGACGACAAGATGGCTGGCAGCGTGAGCGCGGCTATTATGAGTAGTGAAAGATGTTGGTGTTTCATAAAAAGGAATTGATTTTGAAGTGAATACGGTACACGGTTGACGATGCACGACGCACGACAAGAATATTCTATGCTACTACGCCGTGAACTGTCAACTGTACATCGTGTGCCGCTTATTTTTCCCCGTCGTTGGAGCGCATAAATTCGATGAGTTTTCGGGCATCTTCCTGCGATACATTTTGGTTGGGCATCCGCACGAGGCATTCTTCGAGCATTTTTTGAGCCTCGG
>CAYZVM010000115.1:0-18357 GCA_964481485.1 uncultured Saprospiraceae bacterium
GCTGGTCGCGTACATTCCATAAGCATCTACCAGCACACCCTTGAGGCCATCTTTGTTTGCCGTCGTTGGCGTCCTCGCCAACGACATCTCGCGTGAGACTGCCCGGAGCTTGCGCATTTCAGGTTTGGGCACCCACTCCGCCGTTTGTTGTTGGCGGGGACGCCAACAACGGCAAGAGATTTTGGAGGTAGAGTACACGGATTGGCGATGTTCTAGCCTTGCTTGGTAAAAACACCAGTAGAAGCGGCGGGGTGAGTATTTTTGGCTTGGCTACTCGCAAAGGTGCACTTGGTCAAAACGCGGCGGGAAGAGTGTAGCTGTAATTTCAATCATGAGCGAGACGAAAACCAAGTTTGTTACTTTTAATTGAAGGACTGGCAAAACCTCGCCAAGAAACCAAGCAAGCCGCAAAAATATCATCCCAGTGTCCACCTCGAAGCACTCTACAATTATGACATAGAATCTTTGTATTACATCCAGGGTATGAAGTATACAAATTCTGGCACCATTCCGTTACATTTCCAGTCATATCGTACAAACCAATTTCGTTTGCAATTAAGCTACCTACATGATGAGTTTTTGCACCAGAATTTCCTATCCTCCACGCCACTTTATTTAAGTCATTTGAACCAGAATATTGATATTGCTTACTCATATTACCTCCTCTTGCGGCAAACTCCCACTCTTCTTCAGTCGGCAGGCGATAGTTTTTGCCAGTTTTGACGTTCAGTTTTTTGAGAAAAGCCTGTATGTCGTCCCAAGAAACGCCTTCTACGGGGCAATCATCGCAGCCTTTGTTATAGAGTTCGGGCGGGTCACTGTTCATTACTTCACGCCAGTCGGCTTGCGTGACTTCGTATTTGCCAATAATAAAGGAAGATACTTTGACTAAATGCTGACATTGGTCTTCGTGTCTCCCTCGTTGGCCTTCAGGAGTGCCCATGGTGAAGGCGCCGCCCGCTACGCGCACCATTTCGAGGCCGGATTTTCTGTTTCGTGGTGGGTTGTCGGTTGTGGGTTGTTGGTTTTCAGATTGTTCGGCTGCTTTATCTACTTGCGAACTTTCCGAAAGTTTCAAACTTTCGGAAAGTTGCTGCTCAGGCCGCCCTTCTTCCTCGCGCACTTTTTGTTCCTCCTTCGCTTTTTCCATTTTTTGTAAAAACAGTTTTTTCAAAGCGGGTTTTTTCTCCAATATCTGCTCGAATCGCTCGCGCTGCGTCGGCACGGGGAAGGTTTCCAAAAACTGTTCGGCCTGTGGCGCGTCGGGGTTTTGCTCCATTTTTTGCAAAAAAGCAGCCTCCAACTTGGGCTGCACTTCCCGCATTACTTCGGGCCTGGCAGCAGCGGCTTTGGCTACTTCGGGCAGGTGCTCGCTCTGCGGAAAATCGCGCAAAAAAGCCTCCACCTTGCGCGGGCTGGGCTGTGTGCGGATGGAAGCGACGTAGGCGTTTTCAACCACCGTCAGCAATTCGGCACGCTCGGCGACAGCATCCCGGAGGGCGGGCAGGCGTTCGCTTTCGGGGAAATCCTGCACGAATTGTTGGATTTTTTCGGCGGCAGGTTGCTGCCGGATGTTTTCCAAGGTTTTGATTTCCAGCGTTTCTACCTTTTCCAACACCTGCTCGCGATATTGCCCTTGCGGGTAGGCGCGCTGGTATTCGCGCAAATCGCGCAAGGCTTCCGTTTTGTCGGCCTTGTAGAAATAGGCCTTTTCCAAATGCTGCGTCGCGTCGCTGTTTTTGTATTTTTCGATGTACCCGGCGTAGGCTTCGGCACTGTCTTTCAGGCTGGCCACCCACCAATCGCGCGTGGGCGGCGGCGTGAATGCCCAAGTCGCCGATGTACCCGTCACGAGAAAGGCGAGGAAAAGAGCCACTGCTTTCAGGCCACGCGGTGGACGGCTGGCGGTGGAAGGTGCGGCTGGCTGCGGCGTGTAAATGGTGGAGGGTCGGGGGAAATTGGGCACAGGCGCAGACGGCACCACTGCTGGCGGCGGCGCGATTACTTCGCCTGACACCTCCGGCCCGAGCGTGAATTGCTCGCCGGTGGCTTTCATGGGTGCTTCCTCGACATCGGAAACCGCCGTTTCGGTAACGATGGTGATGGTCTCCAAAATAGAGACTTCGCGCGGGACGTACTTGCCCAAGTTGGCGTTGAATTCCATCATAGAGACTTTCACGAGCAACTGGTGCTCGCCCTCCACGCGGGGCGTGACGCTGAACAGCCATTGGGTGTAGCCCGTGTCGCGCACCAACTGCTCCGGTTCGCTGAGGGGGCGAATGGCGAACACATCGCCTTCTGGGTCAAGCAGTTCGGCCTTCATCATGTCCGACACTTCCACGCGGGAGCGGAGGCGCACCTCGTCGTCGAGCACAATATCTTCGAGGATGGCATCCTCGTCTATGGCCACGCGCACGGTGCAGATGGTGGGTTTGCGCAGGGGCATCCGGTGCGGCACGCGGTAAAGCACGCTGCCTTGCTTGGCCGCCATAGCCTTGGCGGAGGCGGCTTTCTCTTTTACCTCAAAATCCGCCTCTTCCAGCCCTTCGAGCAAATCGAAAACGGCGCTGCGGATTTGATTGTAAACGAGTTGCAGTTGCTCATTGGTGATAACGCCGCGAAAACTCTGCTTGTTGGCGTCGTTGAAGCGGGCGCGGAGTTCCTCCACCGTGCGGTGCTTTTCGGAGCCTTCGGGCAAGAGTTCTTTGAGCGCGTTGAGCGCGGCGGCGAGGTCTTCGACGAGTATTTCCTGAATATCGCGGCGAAGGGCGGGCAAAGGTTTGGCAAGCGGCATAGGTCAAGTGGTGATTGGTTGTAAGAGCAAATGTATTACGAATGACTGAAAATGTAACTTCGACAAAAAATCCGGTTTGGAGGGGATGTCCATAAAAGTGTGACGCCATTGGGCAAAAAACACACCGAACGACAAAAGTCAATCCTATCGGAACGTCGGAAGGGTTTGAAATCCCTTCCGACGTTGATGGCACATCAATCATATCCCGATTCGCCCCTCCTCCCCTACCTTCGCCCCATGACCGTTTTTATCTCCCGCGAACTTTCTGGCTCTTCGGAGTTCAAAAACCTGCTCGCTGCCGCAGGCTGGCTGGTGGAAGGACGGTCGTTGGTAGCGCTCGCTCCCCTGCCCTTCCGCGAGATGCCCGAATGCGATTGGATTTTTTTTTCGAGCAAAAACGCGGTGCGGTTTTTTTTTCAAAATATTGAAAATCAGAAAATTGATTTGCCCAAATCCAAATGGGCCGCGCTCGGCCAAGCCACCGCGAAGGTGCTAGCGGAATACGTCGGCAAAGTGGATTTGGTGGGCACGGGCGAGCCGAAGGGGACGGCGGTGGGATTTCGGGAAGCCAACCCCGGCCCCTCCCCGCCGGGGGTAGGGTTGCGCATTCTCTTTCCCGCTGCCCGGCGCTCCCGCCAGAGCGTGATGTCGCTGTTAGCTCCTGATTTTCACTGTATTCATTTTGAAATTTACGACAACCAGCCCATTGCGGAGCCGCCTTTTTCGGCGGCAGATGTGTTGGTTTTTACCAGCCCGATGAACGCGGAGGCGTATTTTTCAAAACATATTTTGGGCAAAAAACAGCGCGTGGTGGCTATCGGGGCGACGACCGCCGGGGCGCTGGGGGAGTTGGGCATCACCGCAATTGAAATTGCTGCCGAGCCGACCGAAAAGGGTTTGGCAGAAGCAGTGCTGCGTTTGCAAGGCTGAATTTTTACTTTTGCCGGTCTTTTTATTCAAAGTGCATTTTTCATGGCAAAACGACCTATTCCCGGCAAAGCGCAGCAACGTCCTCAGCCCCGCCCTCAACCCAAGCCCCAAGCAAAAGCCAAAACTGCGGCTGCTACCGGCAGCGAATCTGCCGGTTGGCTCAAATTTGCACTCACTGCATTGGCCATCACAGCACTTTGCTACCTCCCCTCGCTCTCCAACGAATTGGTAAACTGGGACGACGACCCGAACATCACGGAAAACCCCAACCTCCAGCGCATCAACGAGGACGGGCTGGCGAAAGCAGTTCCCGACATTTTTGACATCGAAAAGGGCGCGGTCATCGGCAACTACAACCCGCTGCCCATCCTGACTTTTGCTATTGAAAAAAGCCTGGCTGGTGGTTTCAACCCCGGTTTCGTGAAACTTGTCCACGCCAATAACCTGCTGCTGCACTTGCTGACGGTGCTTGGGGCGATGCTCTTGCTGCTGCGCATGGGCATCGGCAATTGGGGCGCACTCGCTGGGGGACTGTTGTTTGGCATTCACCCGATGCGCGTGGAGTCGGTGGCTTGGGCGACGGAGCGCAAAGACGTGCTGTTCGCCGTGTTCTTTTTTGCTGCGCTGGTATATTATGTGAAATGGCTGAGGCAGGGCGACAGGGGTGAAAACCGCACAGGAACGTACATCATGATGGTGGTTTTGGCGGTGTTGTCTTGTTTTTCAAAAGTGCAGGCCGTGACGCTGCCGCTTTCGATGCTGGTGCTGGATTATTGGTTTCGCAGGCCGATGAATTTCAAATTGATTTGGGAAAAAACACCTTTTTGGGCGCTCTCGCTCGTGTTCGGCCTTATCAACTTGTACACCCTCCGGCAGCAAGGCTCCACGACCGATGAGGTGACGCAATTTGGATTGTTCGACCGCCTTTGCATCGGTGCCTATTCGTTCGTCGTGTATCTCTACAAGTTGGTTTTGCCCTACCCGATGTCGCCGCTCTATCCTTATCCGAAGCCGCTTCCGGTGGAGGTGTATGCGTTGCCAGTGGTGTTTATAGCCTTCTGGGCGGGCATTTGGTGGATGTGGAAACGCGGCAACTCGACCACGGATGAGACCCGCGCCAATGACTACCGCATCTGGGTATTCGGCTCCGTATTCATGTTTTTCAACGTGATGTTCCTGCTGCAAGTGTTGGGTGCGGGGCAGGGCTTCAAAGCCGACCGTTTTACCTATGTGCCTTATTTTGGCTTTTTCGCCATCGCAGCGTGGTTTTTTGACAAATATTACCGACAGGAAAGAACACGCGGCATCGCGGTGGGGCTGGCTGCTGTTTTTCTCCTCGCCTCGGCGGTGGTAACGGTACGCCAAATCGGCGTGTGGAAAAATGGCGAAACGCTTTGGACGCACGTCATCAAATTTGAAGGAAAAACCAACTCCCTGCCTTATTGGAACAGGGGGCAATATTTCCGCAATTCGCTGAAGGACTACGACCGGGCACTGAAAGATTACTCGCAAGCCGTCACCATCAATCCCGACAACCCAGAACTCTACAACAGCCGGGGCAAAACGTATTTTGACATGGCGATGTCGGGCAAATTCAATGCGCAAGCCGGAAGCTTGGTGCAACAAGCCATCCAAGACTATACGAACGCACTCAGCAAGCCGAACATAAAGCCGAAGGCAAAATCCGAAATCCTCATCAATCGCGGTGCGGCGCACGGTTGGCAGCAGAATTTCCAACAATCCATCCAAGACATCACGGAGGGGCTGGCGATAGACCCGACCAACGAGAACGGCTATTTTAACCGCTCTATCGCATATTACACGATGGGACGGCTCGACGAGGCGTTGGCCGACTACACAGAATACCTGAAATACAACCCGAACAACGCGGAGGTGTGGTACGAGAGCGGCATGATACTCCGTTCAAAAGGGCGGAGCCAAGAAGCGATCGAACGGCTTACCCGCGCCATCCAACTCAAACCCGGCCTCGGCCTCGCCTATCTCGAACGCGCCCGTGCGTACGTCAACGCGGGCAACCGCGCCGCCGCGCAGCAGGACTACCAGCGCGCCGCGCAATTGGGGGTGAAAATGACGGAGTTTGATGCGAATTTGCAGCGGGGTGGGCAATAGGTATGGCGGACAATTTGTTTTCATCAAACTTTCCGAAAGTTGCAGCTTTCGGAAAGTTCTCGGCACAATATGAAGGAAACCAAATTCATCGAGCAGAACAAAGAAAAATGGGCTGACTTCGAGGAAATGCTCCAAGAAAAGCGGCATGACCCAGAGCAACTGAACGATTTGTTCATCCAAATCACGGACGACCTGTCGTATGCCCGCACGTTCTACCCCAACCGCTCGGTGCGGATGTACCTCAACACGCTGGCACAACGCATTTTCCACAACATCTATCGCGGCAAACGTTTTCCAGCGGAACGCCTGCGTCGTTTCTGGACGGACGAACTGCCGCACCTTTTTTGGGAAGAGCGGCGAGCATTGTTGCTGGCGTTCTGCTTGTTCGCGCTGGCATTTGGCATCGGCGTGGTGTCGAGCATCATCAACCCCGACTTCGCCCGCGTCATCCTCGGCGACGAGTATGTGGAAATGACCGTGCGCAACATCGAAAGTGGCGACCCAATGGCCGTTTATAAGGACAGCGGCCCCGGCGGCATGACGGTCAGCATCGCGGCGCGCAACCTTTTTGTGGCGTTTCAGACGGCGATCTTGGGCATATTAGCCTCTATCGGCACAGTGTTCATACTGCTCTACAACGGCATCATGGTCGGCGCTTTTCAGTATTTTTTTGTCGAGCGTGGTGTGTTTTGGGAATCGTTCCTTACGATTTGGATACATGGTACCTTGGAAATCAGCGCCATCGTTATTGCGGGCGCAGCCGGGCTGGTGTCTGGGTCGGGTTTGCTGTTCCCCGGCACCTACACGCGGGGGCAGGCGTTCCAGATATCGGTGCGGCGTGGGCTGAAAATCTTTTTCGGCGTTGTGCCAATCATCATGCTCGCGGCATTTTTCGAGGGATTTTTCACGCGCTACACCGGCACCCCAGATATTGTGCGGGCGGCATTCATCCTGACTTCATTGGCGTTTGTGCTGTGGTATTTTGTGTGGCTGCCCCGCCACAAGGCGCGCACGGGTGCTTTCCGTGAACCGGTGCACGACAGAGAAATTCCACCGACGCGCCGACAAGCCATTGATTTCAAAGCAATAAAAAGCGGTGGGGAAATCCTTTCCGACACGTTCACGGCACTCAGCCGCCACCCGAAGACGACGATTTGGGGGCTGTTGGGCGCGACGGCGCTGTTTGTCGTCCCAGCTTTTATTTTTTCTGTGAAAAAAATCGCCGACACGTTTGTGTTCAGTAACGAGGCATTGGGGGCGCTCACGGGTGCTGCCGGGTTTTTCAGCAATGAAACTGTGCCGTTTCTTTTTTACCTCCAAATGGCGTTGCTCGCAGGGCTGGCGGCGGCGGTATTCCGGGCATTGGAACAGGAAATGAACACCGACGAATGGCCGCTTTTTCCCCGTTCGCGGGTGCTGAAGGCCGCATTTGTGATGTTGTTGCCAGCGGCGGGTTTCGTTGCGCTTTTTCACATCGAGCCTGGCGTGTGGGGCTGGTTGCTTGCCATGGCGGCACTCCCTTTTTTGTCCCTGTGGTGCGCCATTATTTATTTTGAAAACCTGAACCCAGCCGTGGCGTTTGCCCGTGCGTTCGAGACGATGCGTTGGGGGCAAGGCATCACGTTGGGCTTCTTGACCGTCAATTTGGGGGTGCTGTTCTTTTTCTTTCTCGACACCGCCGTCTGGCAAATCGCGCTGCAATTTTTCAGTTGGCTGGTGCCGCCCGGCGACGACAGCATGCGTACCTTCGTCACCGTCGTCACCACCTGTGCAGCGGGCATCGTGGTCTATTTTGTTTTTCTGATGACCGCGCTGAGCGGGGCGTTGCAATATTTTTCCAGCAGCGAAATAGCCGACGCGGCGAATCTGCGCGAAGGCATTGAAAAAATAGGCACAGCGCGGCAGATTCGGGGGTTGGCGAGGGAATGACGACCTGCGATTTCCAGACTGAAACTTTTTTGATACAAACAACTGGCTCTGTGAAAATTACACCCATTCTCTTCTTTCTCCTTTTGTACTTGTGCGCTCCCGCTCAAGACACCCTCTTTGCCCCTGATGAGGTGGAGACCCAATATTTGGAAGAAGAAGAAGAAAGTGCGGAATACACACCTTTCGAGCGCCCGCCCTATCACCCGCCGCCGCTGGAGCCGTTAGCCGTGCGCACAATAGAAAAGAAGCAATGGGACGAGGCAGCCGGGACGCTGGATTACAGCAAAGACGTACCGAAACCGCCCAAAGAACGCAAGCCCCGGAATTTTGGCACCAGCCCTTTTGACTGGACGACGGCCACGCAAGGATGGGGCAGCATTTGGCAGACATTGGCGGTCATGCTGGCTATCGCTGGCATTGCTTACGGCATCTGGTGGATGCTGCAAGCCCCGCGCAACCGCCTCATCGCCAGAGATGGTGTAGAAATCACGCTCGACAACCTCGACCAGTATCTGCACGAAACCGACCTCGACCGTTTCCTGCGCGAAGCATTGGCACAGGGCGATTTCCCGCTGGCAATACGGCTTTATTATCTGCAAATAATCAAAGAGCTATCTGAAAAAAACGCCATTCGGTGGTCGCGCGAAAAAACCAACCGCGACTACCTGCGCGAAATGCGCGGGCATTCTTTGGCCGAATCCTTCCGCGAAACTACCCGCACCTACGAATATGTTTGGTACGGCAATCAGCCGCTCGACAAGAAAAGATTCGAGCAATTGGAACCGCAATTCAAAAATCTGCTCGCCCACATTGGTCGTACACAGGTTTAGATGGTTTAGAATGGTTTAGAGTAGTTTAGATAGTATAGGCTTGGTGTCCTCAAAATATTGATATTCAGTACCAATTAAAATTTCTAAATCATTTAAACCCATCTCAACCATTCTAAACCTCTCTAGACCATTCTAAACTATTCCGAATGATATACGAATTCAACGGCTACCGCCCCGTCATCCACGAAAGTGCGTTCATACACCCACAGGCCGCCGTCACCGGCAATGTTGTCATCGGGCGGGATGTATATGTCGGCCCCGGCGCGGCCATTCGCGGCGATTGGGGGAAAATTATCATCGAAGATGGCTGCAACGTGCAGGAAAATTGCACGATTCACATGTTCCCCGGCATCACCGTGCTGTTGAAAGAATCCGCCCACATCGGGCACGGCGCCATTGTGCACGGCGCCACGATTGGGCGCAACAGCCTTATCGGCATGAACGCCGTCCTCATGGACGAGGTAGAAATCGGCGACGAGTGCATCGTCGGCGCGTTGTGTTTTTTAAAAAGTGGGGAAAAAATCCCGCCGCGCAGCCTCGTGGTCGGCAATCCCGGCAAAATCGTGAAACAGGTCAGCGACGAAATGCTCGCCTGGAAAACCGAAGGCACCCGGCTCTACCAACAATTGCCTGCCCAATGCTACGACAGCCTCCGCCCCTGCGAGCCGCTCCGCGTGATGCCGAAGAACCGGAAGGAGATGGAGGCAAATTACAAGATTTGGAAAAAAACCTGAACCGCTCGCTGAACTAAGCCGTCACATTGTCAATCCACTGACAACAACTTCCGGCTGACGGTCGCACCCATTTTTGATTGAACCGTCAGGACAAACTGATTGCCCATCGGTGGCACCGGGACTTCGACTTGAGCCGCCGCCGTGTTCAACTCCCACACGATTTTTCCATCTGGGGCAGAAAGCGCCCAATGGTTTTCTGCGTAATTTTCCTGCCCCGCGATTGCCACCTGCCAGTATCGGCCTTTTGCCGCAGGGTTGGGAGAAACGGCGACAACAATCGCGTTTTCCGTTTCTTTTGTTGACACCAAATCGGCAGTTTTGAAAAAATAAATATCGGGCAGGTCGAACAAAGATGACTGCGTGAAACCCGTTGCCACCAATTCGCCGTCGTCGGCCTGCACAGCCCTTCTTAGCGTGCAAATGCCCGCGCCCAAATAATTTCGGTGCAAAATCGTATTGCCCAATGCATCTGTCCGAATGAGGTAGCCAAAGATGTTGCCCGTCAAACTGCCCGCCCAGCCGCACAGCGCATAACCTCCGTCGGAAGTAGGGACAATACTTTCTATTTGATTGAACAAATAAGGTTGCGGGAATCCGTACTGTTTTGTCCAAATCGTGTCGCCGTCGGCATCAGTTTTTACCAAAAAACCTGCGCTTTTTTCGGTAAGGGCATCAATCACGGTACCGCCGACCAAAAAGCCGCCGTCGCTTGTTTGCAACACCGAATAACCTTGCTCGATGAGCGCGGGCGTCCCGAAACGTTTGTCCCACAGAAAATTGCCGCTGGCATCGGTTTTTATCAAAAACAGGTCGTTTTCGCCGGTAGAGGGAGGACTGGTGGTTTCGCCGGTGAGAACAAATCCGCCGTCAGCAGTGAGCTTGAGCGAATACGGGGTGTTTATTTCGCCGGGGTCGCCAAACTTGCGCGTCCAGAGCGTGTCGCCGACGCTGTTGGCCCGAATCAGATAGGTGTAATAATTCTGCCCACCGCCAATGAATTCTCCCACAAGCGCGTATCCATCGTCGGGCGTTTTCACGAAATCATAGCACCGAATCTCCGGAGCCACAGATTTGGTCCACAGCAAATCACCCGAAGCATCCGTTTTTGACAAAAAAGTACCCGAAGCATAGTCGAGCCCCAAAACGGTGAACCCGCCGTCGGCATTTTGGATGACCGAATATGCATCTTCTTCACTCGAAGCACCAAAAGTCGTTTCCCAAATTGTCGCTCCGTTTGCGTCCGTTTTGAGGAGATACACGTCAATATTGCCGTCTATCTCCTTTTTGCCCACGACCGCATAGCCGCCGTCGGATGTTTTGATGACGCTCCTGCCCACATCTTCCCCGTCCATTTCGCCGATGATTTTTTCAAATGAAAATTGCGCTTGAGCCGTATTCAGTGCGGCAAACAGCAAGCAGAATGTGTAGATTTTTTTCATGCTGTAACTTTTTTGATGCAAGGAAAAGAAAAATTGCTGGAACTGGGTCAGGGCAGCAGGATTGAAACGCGGATATAAAGTTTTTCCCGAAAATTTTAAACCTGCCTTGCCTGTTTCCTGCGGGTGCGTGTATCTTTGCCGCCGCTTTTAACGAAAAGCACTGAGTCAGACCTTTGGCATCAAAATTGTCTGCCAGAATGTCGCTCAAATGACAAGCCGAATTAGCTCAGCGGTAGAGCAGCTGATTCGTAATCAGCAGGTCGAGGGTTCAAATCCCTTGTTCGGCTCTGAAAAATGGGAGAATGGGAGAATTGACAATTTTGACGGTGTATTCTCCATTGCCCCATTGTCTCATTACCCCATTAAAAACGGGATGTAGCGCAGCCCGGTAGCGCGCGTCGTTCGGGACGACGAGGTCGCTGGTTCGAATCCAGTCATCCCGACCTAACTCCGAGGCGAGAGAAGTGAGAAAGTGAGCGGGTGAGAAAAAACGAGAGGCTGCCAAAGGCGGCCTTTTTGTTTTTGGCTATCTCATTTTCTCTTTTTTCTCGCGTTCTCGCCCTCTCATATTTCTCACCCTCTCACATGCTGATAGACACCCACGCCCACCTCTACTCCCCAAAATTCGACCATGACCGCCCGGACATGGTGCGCCGCGCCATCGCCGTCGGGGTGGAGCGGATGTATTTGCCCAATATAGATTCCGAGTCCATCCAGCCCATGCTGGATTTGGAGGCGGCGTTTCCCGAAAACTGCTTTGCCATGATGGGGCTGCACCCCAGCCATGTACAGCCTGATACTTACGAGCAGGAATTGGCTTTGGTGGAAAAATGGCTCGCCGAACGCACTTGGGCCGGCGTGGGCGAAACGGGCATTGACCTTTATTGGGACAAATCCACTTTGGGTATCCAAAAGATATCTTTTGCCCGCCAATGCGAATGGACAAAAAATCTGAACCTGCCCATCATCATTCACAGCCGGGAGGCCAATCGAGAGGCGATGGAGGTGGTGCGAGCGGCGCAAGATGGGCGGTTGCGCGGCATATTCCACTGCTTTTCAGGCACATTGGACGAAGCAAAAGAGATGATTGGCCTCGGATTTATGCTCGGCGTGGGCGGCACTTTGACGTATCCAAAATCGGGGATGCAGGCAGTTTTGAAAGAAGTGCCGCTCGAACACATCGTACTCGAAACCGACTCGCCCTACCTGCCACCCGTGCCGCACCGAGGCAAACGCAACGAGAGCGCATACGTCCGCATCATAGCCGAAATGCTGGCGGAGGTGAAAGGATTGCCGTTCGAGGAAATCGCCCGCGCGACGACCGCCAATGCGCTGCGAATGTTTGGGAGCCAACTTTCGGAAAGTTAAAACATGGAGTTAAAATCTGTTAAGCCGTTAATCTCCGGTTAAGGCCGTGCGCGAGTTGTTTTTCGCCTCTTTCTTTGTCCAAAAAACTGTTTTCACCATGAAAAAGACTCTTTTTGCCTTAATGCTGCTTGCGGCAGCCAGCCACCTCGCCACTGCTCAAATTTATGTCGAAGGTGTAAAACTCACGCCCGACAACACCGGCCAATACATCGAACTCGACCCTATGTTCCGCACCGATGGGCGCTGTGCTTTTGCCGTGGATTACGGCCAGACGAAACCCAAAAAAGATTATGTCACGGACGAACAGGGAAAGGCGCTCGACTTCCGCAGCCTCGTGGACGGGCTGAACATTTTTTACAAAGAAGGTTGGGAAGTGGCACAAATCGCAGTGGTCGAAAGCGGACGGCGGTATTTGCTGAAAAGGCGCTATTGATTTGCGACCTTCGCCCGACGACTTGCGCTTTTGAAAGCCGAAAGAATGAACAACGATTTCAACGAATACCCGCATCGCCGCTGGAATCCCCTGACCGAAAGTTGGGTGCTCGTCAGCCCGCACCGGGCGAAACGACCGTGGCAGGGGCAGGTGGAAAAATTACCCGCCGACACCCGCCCCGCACACGACCCCGGATGCTACTTGTGCGCCGGGAACGTCCGCGCAAACGGTGAGCAGACACCTGATTATCAAAACGTTTTTGTGTTCACCAATGATTTTTCGGCATTGCTGGCAGACAGCTCGGGAGGCGAATTTTCAGAAAACGGGCTTTTCCGCGCCCAATCTGAACGCGGCATCTGCCGGGTCATCTGCTTTTCGCCCCGCCATGATTTGACGGTGGCAGAAATGGACACGCCCGCCGTCCGCCGGGTGGTGGATCTTTGGTGCGATGAATATGAAGCACTTGGCAAATTGCCGTACATCGGCTATGTCCAGATTTTTGAAAACAAAGGTGCCATCATGGGCTGCTCCAATCCCCATCCGCACGGGCAAATATGGGCGCAAGAACACATCCCCGACGAACCGGCGAAAAAGCAACACGCGCAAAAAAAATATTGGCTCGAACACGGGCGCACTCTTTTGTCGGATTACCTCAAGGCGGAAATAGAAAAACAAGAGCGCCTTCTTTTTGAAAATGAACACTTTGTGGCACTTGTGCCGTTTTGGGCGGTGTGGCCATTCGAGGCGATGATTGTCCCCAAACGAGCCATGCCGCGCATCACCGACATGGAGGACACGGAAAAAACGGCTTTCGCGGATGCCTACCGCCGCCTGACGATTCGCTACGACAATCTTTTTGAGACTTCGTTCCCTTATTCCGCTGGCATACACCAAGCCCCCACCAATGGGCAAGCGCACCCAGAATGGCATTGGCACACGGTGTTTTACCCGCCGCTGTTGCGCTCGGCTACGGTCAAAAAATTCATGGTCGGCTATGAAATGCTCGCCAACCCACAGCGCGATATCACGCCCGAAAAAGCAGCAGAGGTGTTGCGGGCGCAATCCGAAACACACTACAAGCGTGTAGTTGTTTGAGTAAATTTGCCTCCTATCATGCCCGGCATTTACCTCCACATCCCTTTTTGCAAACAGGCTTGTCACTATTGCAACTTCCATTTTTCCACTTCTTTGAAGTACAAAGGGGCGATGGTGTCGGCTATTGTGAAAGAGTTGGAAATCCAACGAGACTACCTTGGCGGGGCGGAAATCGGTTCGGTTTATTTCGGCGGAGGCACACCTTCTTTATTGGAAGTCAGCGAGTTGGAACAAATTTTTTCAAAAATAACTGCACTGCACCGACTATCTGCCAACGCTGAAATCACGCTGGAAGCCAACCCCGACGATTTGACGGCGGAAAAACTGTCCGACCTGCGGCGACACACACCCGTCAATCGCCTGAGCATCGGCATCCAATCCTTCAACGATGAAGACTTGCGCTGGATGAACCGCGCTCACTCGGCAGCCCACGCCCACGCCTGCCTCCGCGACGCGCTGGCCGCTGGTTTCGACGACCTCACGATTGACCTGATTTACGGCGCACCCACCACCTCCGATGCACAATGGGCTGAAAATCTGCAATTTGCTTTCGATTACGGCATCCGGCACCTTTCCTGTTATTGCCTCACAGTGGAGGAAGGCACGGCGCTCGGCACCTTCGTCCGAAAAGGCCAACAACCACCGGTGGATGAAGAGAAGTCTGCCCGACAGTTCGAGCATCTGATGGAAGTCGCCGCCGAACACGGCTATGAACACTACGAAATTTCCAATTTTGCGCTGCCGGGTCGCCACGCCCGGCACAACAGCAGTTACTGGCGCGGCGAGCATTACCTCGGCGTGGGGCCGTCGGCACATTCGTTCGACGGCCTGAGCCGGCAGTGGAACTTGGCAAACAATGCGCTCTACATCAAGGCATTGGAAGAAAACAGAGTCCCATTTGAGATAGAAAAACTCACACCAGCCCAACGCTACAACGAGTATGTGATGACCTCGCTGCGCACGATGTGGGGGACTGATTTGGGGAAAATCCGGGAAATGGGCGAGCCATTTGTCGCGTATTTTCAGCAAGAGGTGCGGGTGTTTTTGAACAACGGAACGATAGAAAATGTAGGCGAAATCTACCGCCTGAGCCGCGCTGGGAAGTTGCTGGCCGACGGCATTGCAGCCGAATTGTTCTTCCCAACTCCGGGCGAGTAGGTGATTTTTTTGTGTTGGAAAGTTGTAAATATCAACGACTTAGCTACTTTTACCGCCACAATACTTTCACAGATTTTCCAATCAAAACGAAAAAACGATGTTTCAAGAACTTAAAAATTTCCTCCTCCGCGGCGATGTTATCACGCTCGCAGTAGCGTTCATTATTGGTGGCGCTTTCAACAAAATCGTCGAGTCGCTCGTGGGTGATGTCATCATGCCCATCATCGGGACAATCGTCGGCACACCCGACTTTTCCACCATTAAGATTGGCGAAAGCATCATGCTCGGCAATTTCCTCAATGCCGTCATCAATTTTCTTATCGTCGGCACGGTGCTATTTTTCCTAATTAGAGCGGCTGACAAAAAAACTGAAGAAGTGAAATAAGGATAGTTTTGAAATCAAGAAATGGGAGCGGCCGCTGTTCAGCGGGCGCTTTTTTTATGCCTTGTGGAGAACACAGATGCTGGAATGCTCTCGAAGGCAAGGTTTTTAAAATTTAATTTTGGGAAAACACAAAAACCTTTGTGGCAAAAATAGATTTTGGGCACCTGAACGACCCATTCGGTTTTGCCCAAATTTTAATTTTACAAAAGCTTAACAAAACAACCTCTCGCCAACGATAATTTGGTAGGATGTTTTTTTATTACCTTTGCACCGTCAATTGTTCACCAAAACAGTTATTGAAAATGACTTTGCAACAACTCGTTGATGCGCTGGATGCGCAGGTCGTGAAAGGTGACATCATCGCCGCTTTCGACAAATTCGCCGCAGACAACTGTGCCACCCTGAGCACCACGGCTGATAAAACCCATTCCAAAGCCCAAAAACTGGATGCTCTCCAGTGGTTCTTCAACAATGTGGCTACCACCAACCGTATTGAGCGCCTCGCTGCCAAAGTCGGCAAAGACGTGACCGACTCGCAATTTGTGTTTGACTTCACCGACAAACTTGGCAACCGCCTCGTTTTCAATGAAGTCATCCGCCGCACCTGGAAAGGCGACAAAGTGGTGGAAGAACAGTACCTGATGAACCAAACCATCGAAAACGAACAGCCCGCAGCAGCCGCAGCCCCCGCGAAAAAACTGGCAGCCAAAAAAGCAGCCGCGCCTGCTGCCGAGAAAAAAACCGCTCCCAAAGCAGCTAAAACCACTGTCAAAGCCGACGACCTCGTCCTCATCGAAGGCGTTGGCCCGAAAATCGCCGAACTGCTGAACGCCGCTGGCATCACCACGTTCGCAAAATTGGCTGACACCAAACCGTCAGAAATAAAGGCCATCCTCGAAGCCGCCGGCAAACGCTACCAAATGCACGACCCCGCTACTTGGCCGAAACAAGCCGCTCTTGCCCGCGACGGCAAAACGGCCGAACTCGCCAAATTGCAAGACCAACTCAAAGCCGGTCGGAAGTAATCTCCTCCAGTAGGGACAGAACAAAACAAGCTGAATTCAGCCCGGTTGACGAAAGTCAGTCGGGCTTTTTTGTTTTCAAAAAATTTATTTTAGCGAGCATTAAAATAACTTTGAGCCTCAAATTCAAAACCAAGATGGCCTACAAGTACGATGTATTTATCAGCTACCGACGCACCTTTCCTACTTTTGCACGTTGGATTCCCGAAACCTTTTTCGTGCCTTTCGTGGACTATCTTAGCCAAAAACTGCTGAGACCTGCAAAAGTGTTTTGGGACGAAAACAGCATTTATGACGGCGACCAATGGGAAAGTCGCATTTATGATGCTCTGGCTCATTCCACCGTGTTAGTACCTGTCATCATACCCACATATTTTGTCAGTACTTGGTGTTTGCGGGAATATGCCGCGTTCGATCGTCGGCAGCAAGAGTTGAACTTAGCGCCAAATGGCATCATTTTCCCCATTTATCTGCAAAACGGTGATTATCCAAGTTACGCAACAAAAAACCAAGGGAGAAAATGGCACGAATATCATCATTCCTATCTCAACCCTAAAGGTGACGTATATGTTGAATTTCACAAAGAATTGGATATTTTCACTACAAATCTTGGTAAAGCCTTAAAAAATCCGCCACATTGGGATCCTGCTTGGAAAGACTCAAAAACTTGGTGCGATAAGCCATTTCAAAATCTATCTCAAAAAACCAAAACATTCCTTAAAAAGGCCTCAGCGCCAAGTCTTTCGTCATGAAAATCGTAACTTTTTATTCATACAAGGGGGGAGTAGGGCGCTCCATGTGCTTGGCGAATGTCGGCGTTCAACTAGCTCAATGGGGACATAAAGTGCTTCTTGTTGACTGGGACATAGAAGCCCCGGGCTTGGAGCGATACTTCGTGTCGGAGAATTTTAAAGACCAAAGCAAAACAGATAAAAAATTTGGAATTGACCTTAAAATCGTCAAAAAAACGCCAGGACTGATTGATCTGCTCTCGAAACCACGTTCAGCAAAGTGGCAAAAAGCCCTGATTCCTGTTGCCGTGCCGGATGCACCTGAACCGCTATACCTCATCACGGCGGGTCGACGTGACGAAAGCTACTTTCAGAGAGTGCGCGATTTTAATGTGGACAAATTTTACGCTGAGCATGACGGCGGCAATTACATCGAAGAATTGCGCGAGGAATGGTCAAAACAATATGATTTTGTGTTGATTGACAGCCGAACCGGGATTACAGAAATTAATGGCATTTGCACGATTCAGATGCCCGACTTGGTAGTGTTGCTTTTCACCGCTACAAATCAGGGCTTTGAAGGAACAGTTGACATTGCTCATCGTGCCGACAAGGCGCAACAGAAATTGCCTTACAACCGCTTCAAACTTTTATTTCTGCCCATACTCACAAGGGTAGAATCGTCAGAGTTCGAGCTGACTCGCGGATGGATAAAACATTTTGCTGAACGATTGCGCGACATTTACAAATATTGGCTGCCGTCTTACATCAACCGCGAGCAGTTTATGGAATTGACCAAAATCCCCCATTTCCCTTTTTTCAGTTTTGGCGAAGAACTGGCAGTGGTAAAACAAGGCACGTCCGACCCTTCGGGCATGGGTTATGCCTATGCGAACATTGCTTCACTGATAGCCAATCACATGGAAAAGGCAGAGGAGTTTTTTGAAAAAAGAGAAATTTATGTTGGTGGGGTTCCGCAAAAAACAATCAATTTGACAGAGGTAGTTAAAACACATATTGGGAACCAAGAAATTGCTCAAGCACTTGATATTTTAGAGGATTATTTCAAAACAAATAATTTAAGGAAAGACTTAAATAATGTGATAATTTTAAAAGGTCGTCATAAAAGACTCTTAGAAGATTATTACACTTCTAGGATAGCAAGAGATGAATTTTATATTGCGCAAGATAGAGTTATGTTGGAGATTCTAAACACTGTGGATACACTAGATAACACATGGCTTAACATGAGTAGGAGTTTAGAAAAAGCATTCAGGCAATAGTCAAAAATTGAATAAAACTTTTATGTCACATAAACACTGCGCTTTCCTCCTCATCCTCGACGGCTGGGGCCTCGGCCCAAAACCCGAAGCCGATGC
>CAYZVM010000116.1:0-11612 GCA_964481485.1 uncultured Saprospiraceae bacterium
AATTCGTGTTATTTCGCATCAAAACACTGTTTTATGAAAAAAATCCTGTTAATGCTGATGGCCAGTGCTTTTCTGCAGGCGACCTATGCGCAAAGCGTGTTTGGCACATGGAAAACAAAAGACGACGAAACCGGCGAAGCCAAAAGCCACGTTGAAATCTACGAATCTGGTGGAAAGGTGTACGGAAAAATCACAAAACTGCTGCGCGAACGCGCCGACCGACTTTGCGACAAATGCCCCGGCGACCGCAAAAACCAACCTGTGCTGAACATGGTTATTTTGGTCAATATGGTGCAAAAAGATGGCCTCTGGCAGTCGGGCGACATCCTCGATCCCGAAAAAGGCAAGTGGTACAAATGCAAAACGTGGCTGAAAGAAGGCGACCCCAACACGCTCGTCGTGCGTGGCTACCTCGGCCCTTTCTACCGGACACAGTATTGGAGCCGGGTACTTTGAAGCTATTCCTTCAAAATTTTTTTTGGCCCAACTTGCACGAGAACAATTGTCGGCTTACTTTTGCCCCGCTTTTGAAAAAAGCATTGGGTCATGGTGTAATGGTAACACAGCAGATTTTGGTTCTGTTATTCAGGGTTCGAGTCCTTGTGACCCAACAATTATTAAACGCAACTTTCTGAAAACCAGATTGTTGCGTTTTTTGTTTTTGATTTTCGGTCACTTTGCGGGCGTTTTCTTCCGTTTTTTGTCGCTTTCCTTCGCGCCCTCTTTTCTGCCCCTCTCTAAACATTGGTCATAGTCCCCGTCGCTGCAACAATCCAGGCAGTCTTTAATAATGTTAAAATCTTCATTTGTTATAGTATTGCCTTGACCGTTTTCTTGTGCAAATTTTAATATGCTGATTCGCATTTGAAGCGGCAAAGCCCCAAACCAAGCACCTTTTGGAATGGACTCATTCAAAAATATTTGGGCGGCGGCTTTGCCTTCCATTAGCAAAATGCGCAGGTATTCGCGCTTTTGGTCGGACGTTAAAACGTCTTGTGCATTTTGCAGGCCGCGTATGTGTTTGAACATTTGGTCAAACCGTTTGAGAAGTAATTGCGAGCAAATACCTTTGGCCTTTCGTAACTTTAAATTCCTTCAAAATGAGAAATCTACTTTACGTCCTTTCAACCACCATTTTGTGTTTAACAGTCCAAACTTCAAATGCTCAATGCAAAACGAAAATTGATGAGTTTACAAAAGATACACTTACTTCGAGTGAATATCAAAAGTTGGGAAAGAATAAAAACGGATTCAGCGATTATGCCAAATTCTTGCGCGTTCAAACTTTCAAGACAAACAGCACTTTCAGTCTTCTTTTGCAGCCAGAATTTCGGAATGTTGAAACTGTTAAAAAAGGAACAACTGTTTATATCAAATTCCAAAATGACAGTATAATGCAACTTTCTGTAACTGAAACCAGCGTCAGTGACCACAGAAAAGGAGAAGCATTTACGCAAGGAACAGAAACTACGGTTTGGTATAATTCCTTATGGTTTGACCTGACCCCTTCTCAATTGCTGGAATTAGAGGCTAACAAAATTAAAAAGATTCGCTGTTGGATAAATGATTACGATGTGAAACCGGGAGATGCCGACATTATTCAAAAACAAATCGCTTGTATAAAAAAGAAAAAGGGATAATTTTGAATTTTAACCCTCCCACGTTCGACATGGCAAATTTCAGTTTAATTACCCCCAACGCTTACAATACCTTTCCCAAATTAGTAAGCGTTCTTCCTCTGGAAGTTCCGGGTCGGATAATTTGTTGATAATTGCATCCGGGTCGTTTGAAAAAGGAAGCACAAAAGTTCCGCCTCCCGCCTTGAAAAAATCGGCTATTTGTGTTTCAAGTTCTTGAAAACGGTCGAACGCTTCCCGGTAAGTGTGTTCTTCCTTCCCGATTTTCAATTTAGCATCGCTGCCTAAAAATTCCATCCGTTCTTGCAATTTTTCCTTAACGGACAAAACGCGGGTTGAAACCCCGCTTTCTTTCACGCGCTGTGCAAACTCGCCGGGCGCAATTTCCCCTGATAACAAAGAAGAAAGCAAAACCCGTCGCTGTTTCTTCGCTGTTTCTTCGCTGTTTCCGTGTTCGCCGTGTCTCATATATTTTTGAACAAAGGCAAGCAATGTCCGCTTTTTTAACAAGTCCGGTTTGTCGGCATAAGGTTTCGCTTTCCAATCGTTTAAGTAGTCCCGGTTATCTTTCGTTTCCATATTCGTTTGCTTTTTCTAACGCTCTGGAAAAGAGGGCATCTACCTGTTCTTCTGTTAGTTTTGAAAGGTCAAAAACCGTTTCTGTGCGCTGCAATTTAGGTAGCACAAATTCAGACATTTTGAGCCAAGTGTTTACCCGGTCTTTCGGCTCTAAACTCGCAAGGTCGGCGGCCACTTGCTCAAATTGACTTTCGAGCAGTTCCCGCACACGTTCGCGCAAGTCCTTTGTAATGACGTTGGGCGTTCCTTTTATTCGCCCGTTGGGGTTTCCTGATTCTCCCTTTTTAAATGGCATGACGTGTTGTTTTTTATTGTTGTTTGCAATGAAGGGAAGCGGCTTCACCTTTCAGGTTTCAAATCAAAGCGGGCAATCAATTCCGTTACTGCCGGGTTTTGCTGAATCATTCGGGCAAGGCTCTCCCGTTGTTCGTCGGGCAAATCCCATGCAGCCGGGTAGCCGTCGCCATTTAGCAGCACCTCGAAAGGTTGCCCCGTTTCGCGGTTTGTGTAGCGTTCGCGCCGATAACCGGGCGGGAGTGCCGACGGCGCGGGTTTGTGCGCTGTGGGCGGCTGTGGCGCGGCGTGGGCGCGGTTTTCAGGCAGTCGGGGCAAATGTCCTTTGTACTCGATACCGTATCGCCGGGCAATCTCAAAAAAAGTCCCCAACGTGAAGCGGTTGGACTTCATTCGCAGACAGTAGGAAAACTGCCGGTCGGTATCGCCGTTGCTGTATTTCGGGTGAAACTGCCCGACGCGATGAAAGTAGTCACGGCCACTTTCCCCAAACTCATTTGCAAGTGCGCAGCCAATGGCAAACCAGTTGTCGTAGCCGTCGGTTATGTCCGTCCGCGTTGCTTCTATTTGCTGCAAAATCGCTTCAACTTTTGTCGCGTTGTCGCCCTCAATGTGGCGTTGTCCGCCAACGGGCGGAAGCGTGTAGGTGTTCCGGCTGAATGTGGCCGTGCGGTCGGCAGTCAGTTTCGAGTAAGTGGCCGCGTTCGGGTTGAAATAGGCATCGGGGTCGTAACTCCAAAAGCGCAGCCGGTCAACGTTGCTGCAAGCGGGGTCAATGACAATGCGAACGTTTCCCCACTTGGCAGCGAAGGCGGCGGCAAGGGCTGCAAAATGCTCTTTGTGGCGGTCGGGGTGTGCAATCGGAACAACACCCCAAACCCCTGTCCCGGACGCTGACAAAGCGCAGTAGGCAACCTCTCCAAGATGCGAAATTTGCTCCCTCCAAAGTGGAGCAGTTTGAGCGTTGAGAAACGGGTTTTCTTTCGGGTCAACGTCGAATTGAAGCAGCCCCGAATGTTTCAGCAATCCATCGGCGGCGCGGCGGCTGAATGTGCCGGACGGGGTGAAACAGGGCAGCCGTTTTTTCAGTTTGTCGCGTTCGGCTTTGTCTGCCGTTGCCCGTATTTGAGAAACGAGCGGGGCGAATTGAGCAGCGAGTTTTTCAGACGTGACAATCTGAAAAAATGTGCCGGTGGTGGGGTTGGTGGTATCGCTGAAATGAGTGTAAAAACTCACGTTTGTTTGTAGTGCGTTCATATCGTTCAAAAAAACGCCATTCAAAACGTTCAAAAAGTTGAACGGCTGTTAATTGATTGATTTTCAATGAATAAAAGTGCTTTTTAACCGTTCAAGTCGTTCAAAAAATTGAACGGCGTTTTGTGTTTTGGGGCGTTCATCGTTCAAAAAGTTGAACGGTTTGAACGGCTAAAAACTGGCTTAATAAATTCATTTTCAATTAGTTGTCTGCCGTTCAAAAAACTGAACGTTCAAAATTTCTTTTTTCTGAACGCTCAACGGTTCAGCCATTGAAAAACCTTGCTTTTCTGCTTCGCGTCGCCCAAAACGGACAAGGCAATTTGGGCATAACTTTCCCCCGCGTCCCGGCGGCGTTTGCATTGCGCGATTATGGCGGCTTTGTCTTGTAACTCCCGTTCCATTTCGGCGGCTTCCCTCGATACGGACGGGCGTGGCAATTCATAATAAACCGTAAGCGCGTGACGCTTCAAAACCTCCACTATTCGCAGGGCGTTTTCAAAATCCACGTCGCCACAAATTATGTTTGGCGAATAGTCGCCCTCTCCAAAATTGCGCAGGGCGGTAAACAGCATGGCAAGGCGGAAACAGATTAGCCCCAGACGGTTGACCGTCCCTTCCAAGTCGGCAGAAACGTATTCCCCCACTTCCTTTTTCCAGTCATCAAAAACAGTCAGGAAACGGGCTTGTTGGTGTTCCCGCAATTCAAATTCAATCGGCGCGGGCAGCGTCTCCAAGTAGGTATAAATGTCGAGAAAGGTTTGCCCCAACTGTTCAAAGTATTCCGGGTAGGCGCGTTTGCCCTTATCGAACACGTCTTTAAATTCGTGACACGGTGGCAAATGATAGTGTAGGAAGCGGCTAAACAGCCCGTTTTGAATGTTCGGAATAAGTTTCTGATATTGGTCAATGGTACTGCTTAGCACTACTGACAAACGGGGCGTTTCAATCTCTCTGTGTTCGCGTCCCGTGCGACGGTAGAAACTTATTCTTTCGTGGTGAAACGCCTTGCGCAGCACGTCGGAAAAACCGCCGTAATCGGTTTTCAGGGCATCGGCCAAAGTGTCGCCCTCTGTCTCGAAAAGTATGCCCCTGCCCTCGTTGTCGTGCAGCAATTCGACAAACCCGGACTTGCTGTTATTGGCCGGAATGAATAAAAGTTTGCTGCCCGGATTTTGCGGTTCAGGCTCTTTGTTCTCTTTGGCCTCGATGCAATCTTGTTTGTATTTAGCCTGTAATTCAGTCGAAATTTCTTTGCGCCGGGCGTGTACTGCTTCGCCTATTTGGTAGGCCAATTTCAGCCCTCCTTTACCCGTTCCATAATGCCCCAAAACGTAGCAGTACAAATTACAGCCGTTGTGCTGCCCGTCGTAAAAACCCCGAACGTTGGGCAACAAACCAGACGCTACCCCAATCGCTCCGACTAAAAAAACCTCTCTTTCGGTTTGCTCCGTAAGGACGGCGCAAGCGTTTTTGAGCAGGTCGGGCAGATTGTCAAAAACAGCGTCGGGAAACCCGGTTTCCTTTGTTGATTGCTGCAAACTTGCCGCTTGCGGTATCAATGGAACTCCATTACTTTTGTGCATCATTTCGCCGTCCGTTATGGCATTTGCGCCCGCATCGTTTGCCGCGATGCGGGCGTTTGTTTTATCTTTCATTGTTGAATGATTTTTGTTTGTGATAGGTGTTTGCCTTTGCCAAACCCAACACTTCGGAGCGCAGAAAACGGACGCTTTTACCGATATAATGGCGGCGGAGCAGCCCCCGGCGGGCGTTGTTGTCCACAGTCGAAGGGCTGCAATCGAGCAGCCGGGCGGCTTGTCGTTTGCTGACATAGGTTTGCCCGGCCTCTCCCGGTTCGACATCGGGTTGGTGCGGTTTGGGTTGGGGGGCGTAGTGTTGTAAGGCTGCTTTTAGCCGTGCATCGAAAATGGTTTCGAGTTCTTCGGCAGTAATGACTATCAGTTTGCTCATCCTTTACGATTTTGGGCAAAGGTGAGCGCGTGTAACAGGTTCAACACCGTGAAAACCGTGTCACGTTTTTCACGGTCGCATTATCGCTAAAAGGCTCTTGTAAAGTTCTTTGTATTCGTCTCCAAAAGCGGCAATTTCTCTTTTTTTGTCAATGGCATTTTGCCCAAAATACTCTGAAAACTGCTCTTTAACGGCTTCAATAACTTTGTAAATGGGTGCATCGGCTTTGGCTAATTCGGCTTTAACGGCTGCTCTCCAAAAAACGGAAATCGCTTTCGTCTTGTGACCGATATGCCCCCATTTTCCCGCTTCACTTATTAGCCCCGTATTGGTAGCGGCTTTCAGTGCTAAGTCAAGTTCTTTGCTACCGTGAAAAAAAAGGAAAAGCGGGCGCGAATCCCCTACCGACGGTGCGGCGACTACCACCAACCTGTTTTCCAAATACTGCTTGTACCTATGGAGTACATGAATCGCAATTTGCACATTAAGTGCGATTTCTCCTTTTTGTCCTTTAATGAAACCGGGCGCTTTTCTTTCTGCCCGAATAATGATTCGGCGATACCAGTATGCCAATAGGTTATCAGCCTCGCCCTCTTTTTTCCACATCCCACCGAAAGTTGCTCCAATGAGTGCAACTCCATTTTCTCCATACGGAAAAGCGTAGCCATAGGAAAAGTTGTCGTCGCTGACAACTTGATTTATTCTTTGCAGCTCATCATTCACAAAGGCCGTTTTTTCAAAAGACGCATCGAATTTTTGTTCAAAGCGCCTTATTTCTTCTTGTAAAAAGAAATCTACGCTGGCTTCAAAAATCCGATTTTGGGCTTTTGCAATTTTTTCAAATTCCCTCTCGGAAAGAGAATATAACCGCCATTCCTCCTTTTCATCTGATAACAACGCCCTTCCAAATGCTTTGTCTAAGTAGTCAAGAGACGGTGGCAGACGGCGATTTTGCCAATCTTCAAAAGTTAAGTGAATTACCTCGTCCATGTCAGAAAATTTAATCGGGCAAGCGCAATCACATACGGCACACTTGCCCGACAATGAGTAGTTAGGTATTGGTTGACTTCGGTTTTCGCTTATAGGTCGGGTCAAACCTTGCCCCGTGTTTGGCTTCATGGTAAGCCAATTTGCAGTCTGTGGAGCAGAATTTTTGCCATGTGGTGCGGTATCGGAAAAGCGTCCCGCAATGTGCGCAAGGTTTCAGGCTTTTGTCCACTTCTCGCACTTGGTCGGCGGCGGGTTTGTCCGCCAAAGGCTTGCCGTCGGCGGGCGGCGGCGCGGTGTAACCCATTTCGTTATCGCGCCCGCGATAACTCATTTCGTTACTTTCCTGTTGGTGAAAACCAATCGGGCGGCGCGTGGCTTCGTTGGTCGGGAGCGTTCCGGTTTCGTTGCCGTTGGCAGAAAGGGCGGGCGTTTGAATGTCCCTAAACCCGATGCTCGCTGCCTTGCTCCCGGTGGGCTTGGCGCAATATTCAGCGTAGGAACGGAAGTCATAATATTGCAGATACCAAAGGCAAAGGATTAGCAGCAACTCCGAACAAAGGGTGAAAAGGGCGAAGCCGGAAGCGTTGGCCTCTGTGGTGACGGTGTGCGTTTTCTCCGTTTCATCGTTGCGCGTGTCGGTGCGGCTTTGCTGCCTCACTAACTCATTCAAAAGGGTTTCTTTTTGTGCTGTCAGTCGCTCAATGGTGCGCTGACTTGGCGCGGTCACTTTGCCTTTCCATGTGTTCTTTTTGGCATCGGCGATTTCCGTTTCAATCGCCGCTATTTGCGCCCGTATAGGTGCGGTCAATGTGTCGGCAATGACAAGGGCGGGCGGCGGTGTCAGTTCCTTCACGGCCTTTTCAGCCCCGAAATAGGAACACGCTATGCTGACTGCCGAAAGCCCCAAAACGGCGGCAAGTAGCCCGCCGGAAACTTTGCCGAATTGCAAGGCATCATGGAAAAACCTGCCCGACGTTTCCCGCTTTGCAAATTCGAGTGCTGCAAGTGCGGCCAACGTGACAGCACCGGCGGCAAGGTCGGACGGGAGCAGTTTGCCGACAAAGAGAAAAACGAGGGCGGCGGCTGTGGCCGCGCTAAGGATGTGGAACAGGATAGACGCGCCCAACGCTACGGCTCGCAAGATGCGGTACTGATAATAGTACGGCTTCGGGGTGAACTTCGATTGAAGCCGGTCAAACAGGCGGGTTTTACCGAACTTGGTAAAATGCTCCGAAAAAGGGTTGGATGTTTGAAAATCGGGCGATAACTCGTTCTTTTGCATTGTTAAAAATTGTTTTTCGTAAATGATTCCCGTCCGGCTGTCGAAAGTTTGGGCGGGTTTTTTTGTTCCCTCAAATAGTGTCGAAAACGTGGTGTGTCAGGTGTGGCGCGGTGTTCGGAAAAAGTCGTTTTCAATCAATTAAGACTGTCAGTAGGAATGTGCGTTGCTTCAATTTCGATGTCATCATGTTCGGGCAAATACCTTGCTCTGAAAATCCACGCTTTACCTTTCGTCAAGTCTGCAAGAAATTCCAGTTCGTTAAATTGGCTTAGGTGGTGGTGTGTGAGCATTGTAGTTTCTCCCGTTTCGTTGTCAATAACGATAGCAGCGATTTTTACCATTTTTGCTTTTGGGCGGTAAAAATTGTCTGCTAATTGTTGAGCGTCAATTAGATTCATGCGAAATGTGTTTAGTGATAAAGAGGTTTGACGACTTATTTTTTGTACCCGATGCGTGGGCGGCTTTGCCAGTCATCGGGTTTTTCGTTGTCGGCTTCAAGGGCTTTTATTTCATCGGCGCGGGCTTGGTTTTCTTCGCCCAACCAGCGCAGCACTTCGTTAATGTCGGCCAACTCTTTGTCATGGGAAATGATTTTGGCGGCCAATTCATCGAACGTCATGGCGTAGCGGCGAAGGGCAATGAAAGCCTTTATGATACTGATATTCGTTTCAATGGCTTTCGGGCTGTTCAACACACTTGAGAGCATTGCTACCCCGTGTTCGGTGAAAGCAAAAGGCGGGTAACGAGTGCCGCCCCAACTTGAGGTCACAATTTGTGACCTCAAGATTTTGAACTCTGCCGGTGTCAGTTCAAACATAAATTCATCCGGGAAACGCTCCATGTTACGGCGGACGGCTTGTTTCAAGACTTTGGTTTCCACTTCGTACAGCTCGGCCAAATCAAAGTCGAGCATAACACGTTCCCCGCGTATCAAGTGAATTTTTGTTTGGATAACTTGCAGTTCCATAATAAGTTAGGTTGGGTTTAGGTGAAGCGGTCAAAGCCTTAGTTCCTTTTGAACTTGAAATCGCAATTTGTGATACCAAGTTTGATTTTGATTTTTTGAGGTGACAAAATTGCACCTCAAGTTTTGCCGTCGGGCATCGTTCCAACTCATCACAATTTGTGAGCAGTTCCAACTTGAGGTCGCAAATTGTGACCTCAAGTTTCCCGCTCTAAGGTCGCAAATTGCGTCCTTAGAAAAGTCGGGGCGTTACCCGGCAACCTTTAAACGCGGTTCGTCTTTGCGCAGGTCGGCGAAGTGTAGCGCGTTCAACTTCCCGTCAATGGCGATGTACTGCATAAATTGTTGCTCGGTGGTGTGGCCGGTTATTTTCATCAACACAACGGCAGGAACGCCGTCCCGGTAAAAATTCGTGGCGAACGAACGGCGGGCGACGTGGGTAGTCAGTTTCTCCCATTTTTCGGCGGTCAAATCTTCCCGCTTCCCGCCCTTGCTCCCGGTCACAATCATTTTGCCCGTCATCCCTGCCAGTTGCCCCAACTCTTTGAGGTAGTCATTCATTTTTTGGTTTGAAATGTTCGGGGCTTCAAAATTGTACTTGCGCAGCAAAGCCAACGGTATTGGAAACAAAGGGATTGAAACCATTACACCCGTCTTTTGGGTAGTGATGTTCAAAACGGTTTGCCCACTTGTGGCCTCGATGTGTTCCGGGCGGATGCGGGTGAAGTCGGAAAAGCGCAAACCCGTGTAAGCCCCGATTAGGAACAAATCCCGCACACGTTCCAAACGCGGGTTGGCTGACAAGTCGAGGCGGTAAAGGGCTTCCAGTTCCTCAAATGACAGGGCTATTTTGGTCGTTTTGACTTTCTTAATGGTAAAGCCTTCGTAATCTGTTTTGGTGTGATAGCCCCGCCGTTGGGCATCCCTCAAAAATTGGCGGACTACGGAAACGACTTTGGCCGCGTAGTTGGTAGAATGTAGGCGCGGCGGTGCAAACAGCCATGCTTTGAAGTTGCTGAAAAAGGCAAAATCAATGTCATCGTAAGTCAATCGCCCGCCGGTGCGTTCGGCTGAATATGACTTCAATAGGCCGAACACCACTTGCAAGATTTTCCACGTCCCGCGTGGTTGCACCTTCTTTTCGTCAATGAAAGTTTGAATGAAGTCGAACAGGGGGACGGCTTGGGGGGCGTTCGGAGTAGGGCGGGCTTTGTACTCCATTCGATAATCAATTTCTTTCTGGAAGTCGGGAATAGAAATTGCGCCCAAATTGAAGTCCCGGTAAATCTGAATGACAACGGCGGCCAAACTGTTTAGCACGTCATTTATTTGGACGTGTAGGGTCGGGCGGCTTTTGTCCAAAGTGGCGCGTTGGGTTTTTGTGTCCCAGCACTTGGGGTTTAATAATTGTTGGCCTGTGGCTTTTTTTAAACGCCCCGCCTGATACCTGAAAACAAGGTTAATGTAGGTTGTCCCACCTTTTGTTTCCAAGTTGAATTTCACCTTTGGCAATCCGCTCACTTTTGGCATGGTCAAACCTTTTTGTTTACGCGCTCAAAAGTAAGGGCATTTTTGAATGTAGGTTGTTTTTCGGTCGCTTTTTTTAACAGATGGTAGCAGACACTAACAGGAAATAAATAAAAAACCGCCAAATCATGCGATTTAAGCGGCTTTAATATGTCAACACCTGTTAGGTTCGTATCCTTGTGACCCAACAAAAAAGCCTCTTCAACATCTGTTGGAGAGGCTTTTTGTTTGTGCCGGAGGCATTTTCGGGCAGTACAATTGGATGCCTTGGCGCACAAAATGAAATTCTTTAGTTTTCGACAAAATACTCGCCTTGTGGCGAACTCTTGATCGCCGCGTGCTGTTTGGCAGCTCAGCGGCTTTTTTTATTCTGTCTGCCGACAAAATATTTCCCCGTCATGGAATTTTATATGCCTTTCGTCGAAAAACGATGTGCGCACAGGAAACGATATTTGCGCAAATCGTTTCCGTCGTTACCTTTGTCCCATGATTTCTGAACAGCAGGAAAAATTGTTGAAACGGGTGGAAGATCTGTTTCTCCGCTACGGCATGAAAAGCCTAACGATGGACGACGTGGCTCGCGAATTGGGTATTTCCAAAAAAACCCTTTACCAGTTCGTTGACAGTAAAGACGATCTCGTGCTCAAAGTCATGGAGCGCCACATCGAAGAAGATTGCAGCCAAGCAGAGGCTTTGCGGGCAGAAGCCACCGACGCTGTGGACGAAATCCTCAAGGTCATCCAGTACAACGCGGTGGACTTGGGGCGCATAAAATCGAACATCGTATTTGAAATGCAGCGATACTACCCTGCGGCCTGGGAGAAGATGGAAACTTTCACTTGGGAGTATATGTACAAAATCGTGGTGGAAAACCTCGAATGGGGCATCCGCGAAGGGCTATACCGCGACGATTTTGATGCCGACATCGTGGCGCGCCTGCACATCGGCTCCATGCTCCAATTGTTCGACGAGCGCGTTTTCCCCAAACCGCCTTATTCCCTCGAAAAACTTTTTAAAGAATTCATGCAACATTACCTCTACGGCATTGTGTCCGAAAAAGGATTCAAAACTTTGAAAGCAAAACTATCCTGATATGCACCCTCTTCATTCT
>CAYZVM010000116.1:11712-18322 GCA_964481485.1 uncultured Saprospiraceae bacterium
GGCACTGACGAGAAAGTTTTTTTCAATGCCAACCACAGCCTCACGCCGAGCATTTCGCTCAATCAACTTTTTTTCAGCAACAGCTACCGCATCGCGGTGAAAGCCGCAGAATACTACCGCGATTATGTGCAAGTACAGATGTCCGTAGCGAAGCAAAAAGTTCAGAATCAGGTGATTGATGCTTATCTGCCGGCTTTGTTGCTGACTGAAAATCTCGGTATTCTCGACAAGAACATTGGCAACATCGAGAAACTTCTGAATGAAACGAAGGCCATCTTCAAGGCCGGATTTGCAGAACAACTCGACGTGGACAGGCTCGAACTTTCCCTTTCGACCCTCCAAAGCGAGCGACTCAACCTCGTGCGCCAACAGGAAATCGTGGTCAATGCGCTTAAACTCGCTATGGGCAAGCCGGTCGCCGAGCTGCTCACTCCGACGGACGAACTCAGGAAATTGCTGGGTGAATATGCAGAAGCCGACATGGCTGCCGAGTTGGACTACATGAACCGCCCGGAATACGTCCAATTGATCAAAGGCCGAGAGTTGAACACGCTCCAAATTGACCTTTACCGCAAGCCTTGGATGCCGACGGTGTCGGGTTTTGTGCAATACCAGCCCGGCTGGCAGGGTGGTTTTGGCGACGATACCAAGTGGTTTTTTATCCCCGCTGCCATCGCAGGGCTATCGGTTAATGTGTCCATCTGGGACGGCGGCGTCACTAAAGCCAAACGCGAACGCGCTATCGTGGCTGTGCAAACCATAGACGCACAGAAACAACTGCTCGAAAATGCCATCGCTTTTGAAGTTGAAAATGCTCGCAAGCAATACCTCAACGCGCAAGAGCGTATGATGAACCAAATCAAGAATCTTGACCTCGCCCAGCGCATCTACGACACCACGCAGACAAAATACAAAGCCGGTGTCGGCAGCAGTTTTGAAATCACCCAAGCCGAACAGGCACTCTACACCGCCCAGCAAAGCCTCATACAAGCACAATACGATTTGCTCGCTGCAAAAACGGCGGTCAAGAAAGCCCTGGGCACCAATTGAAAAGTCAACATTTCCACGAATCAACACAACTCAAGCAATGAAAAATAAACATCTTTTTCAAATTCTGACCTTCGGCCTGTTCGCTGCCATGCTTTCTGCTTGCGGCAGCAAATCGTTGGATGCTCCGGCCCGATTGGCGGCGCTCAAAGACCAAAAAGCCAAAATAGAAGCCGAAATCTCCGCATTGGAAAAAGAAATCGGCAGCACCTACGTCACTGAAAAGCGCGTGAAAACGGTCGCGCTCACAGAAGTAACGACCGGCGTATTCCGCCACTACATTGATTTGCAGGGCAAAGTGGACGCGGAAGAAAACGTGCCCGTCACCGCCAAAATGCCCGGCACTTTGACCCGTATTTTTGTGAAAAACGGCGACAACGTGAAAAAGGGCCAGCTCCTCGCCCAAGTGGACGACGGTGTGATGCTCAAAAGCCTCGCCGAGTTGGAGAGCCAACTCAAAACCGCCGAGGACATCTACAACCGCCAAAAGGGATTGTGGGACAAAAAAATCGGCACCGAGGTCCAGCTGATACAAGCCAAGTCGCAGAAAGAAAGTTTGGAAAATGCCATCGCCACCATGAAGGAAAATTGGGGCCAAACCAAAATCTACGCGCCCATCAGTGGCACGGTGGATTTGGTCATCCTGAAAACGGGGCAAGCCATTTCGCCCGGAATGCCATTGTGCAACATCATCAACCTCAGCCAATTGAAGGTGGTGGGCGACGTGACCGAGGCCTATGCCTCCAAGGTTCGCAAAGGCGACCAGGTGGTCGTTTTTTTCCCCGATTTGAAAAAAGAAATCACCACGCGCGTCACCTACGTCAGCAAAACCATCAATCCGACCACCCGTACTTTCTCCGTCGAATGTGCTTTGCCTGCCGGGCCTGATTACCGCGCCAACATGATTGCCGTGATGAAAATTATTGACTACCAAAATCCCAATGCCGTCACGGTGCCGGTCAACCTGATTCAAACCGCCGAAGATGGAGATTTTGTCATCATAGCCGAAAAAACGGGCGACAAGCAGGCGACGGCCAAAAAGGCCAACATCGTGCAGGGCAGCAATTACAACGGTATCGTTGAAGTCAAAACCGGTCTGAAAAAGGGCGACTTCGTGATTTCGACGGGCTTTCAGGATGTGAACAGCGGCGAGGCGGTTGCTTTTTAATTATGAATTATCAATTATGAATTTCTGCCGCACCTCGGCAAATTCATAATTCGTCATTCCAAAATTCATAATTCAAATGTACATCCCATCTCATTTTTCATTTACTGAACGGGCTGGTATCGTGGCCTTTATGCGGCGTTTCAACTTCGCGGCCATCGTGTCGCAGGTGGACGGAGCGCCGTTCGCCACGCACCTGCCGTTCGTGGTGGAGGAGGACGAAACAGGGCAAGTTCGGCTGCTCGCACATTTTGCAAAAGCCAACCCGCAGTGGGAGCATTTGGAAGGGCAAACGGCGCTCGTGATTTTCAGCGAACCGCACGCTTACATTTCTCCCTCGCTGTATGAAAAGGAGCAAAATGTGCCGACCTGGAATTATGTCGCCGTGCACGCTTATGGAAAGCCGAGTTTGATTTTGGAAGAAAAATCCGCGTTCGACTTGCTCGAAAAACAAATGCAAACCTTTGAAAGAGAATACCTTGCACAGTGGGCGCGGCTTTCGCAGGATTACAAAAAATCCTTGGTGAAAGGCATCGTGGCAGTTGAAATACCGGTGGAAAAATGGGAGGCCAAACAGAAATTGAGCCAGAACAAAAAGCCGCAGGAACAAGCAAACATTATGTCACATTTAACTGAAAACGAGGACGGCGCGGCGCGAGTGATTGGAGCGATGATGAAGGATTATTATCAAAAATGACCCCGTTTGACCAAACTCAACATCCAGTCAAATCAACAACATGAAAGAATTCAAACCCACCAGTTGGTCCATTGACAACCGGACGAGCATATTCATCATCACCATCCTCATCACCTTTGCGGGTTTGATGTCGTACAACGCTTTGCCCAAAGAGCAATTCCCGGATGTGGTGGTGCCCACGATTTTCGTCTCTACTATTTACCCCGGTGCGTCGCCCACAGATATGGAGCAACTCGTCACCAAACCCATTGAAAAAGAGCTGAAAGGCATCAACGGGGTGAAAAAAGTGACCTCGTATTCCGTTCAAGACTTTTCCAACATCATTGTGGAGTTCAACACGAGCCTCGATGTGGTGCTTTGCAAGCAAAAAGTGAAGGACGCGGTGGACAAAGCCAAAGGCGACCTGCCCACCGATTTGCTTGACGACCCCACCGTGAGCGAGTTCGATATTTCCGAAATCCCCATCATGAACGTCAACATCGCGGGCGATTTCAGCCTCGACAAGTTGAAAGACTACGCGGACAAACTCAAAGACCGCATCGAAGAAATGCGCGAAATCACCCGCGTGGACCTCGTGGGCGCTCTGGACAAAGAGATTCAGGTGAACGTGGACAAATACAAACTGAACGCCGCCAGCCTTACTTTCCGCGACATCGAAAATGCACTGGCTTTTGAAAACCTGACCATCTCGGCGGGCAACGTGGACATCGGCGGCATGACGCGCTCGGTGTCTATTCGCGGCGATTTTAAAGATGTAGAGCAAATCAAAAACATCATAGTAGCCTCACAATCAGGGGCAATGGTGTATTTGAAAGATATCGCAGAAGTAAAAATGGGGCACGAAGAGCAGGAAAGTTTCAGCCGCCTCAATGGCAAAAACGTCATCTCGCTCAACGTCATCAAACGCTCCGGCGAAAACCTCATCAATGCCTCCGACAAAATCGTGGCGTTGGTGGATGAGATGAAAAAAACCGACTTCCCGCCCAACCTCGAAGTCAGCATCACTGGCGACCAAAGCCGCGCCACCCGCGTCACCCTGCACGACCTCATCAACACCATCGTCATCGGCTTCATCCTCGTTGCGCTCATCCTGATGTTTTTCATGGGAGCCACCAACGCCATTTTTGTGGCGATGGCCGTGCCGCTTTCCATGTTCATTGCTTTCATGGTGCTGCCGAGTTTGGATTTCACGCTCAACATGATAGTGCTGTTTGCCTTCTTGCTCGGCCTCGGCATCGTGGTGGACGATGCCATCGTGGTCATCGAAAACACGCACCGTGTATATCACGACGAACCCGACCTGAACATCGTGCAAGCCGCCAAAAAAGCCGCCGGGGAAGTGTTCCTGCCGGTGTTGTCGGGCACAGCCACTACACTCGCGCCGTTTGTCCCACTCGTATTTTGGGGTGGTATTTTTGGCAAATTCATGCACTTTTTGCCCGTCACCATCATCATTACGCTGACGGCTTCGCTCTTGGTGGCCTACATCGTCAACCCCGTTTTTGCCGTGTGGTTCATGGGCGAACCGAAGCGCGAAGGTGTGGTGATTGACCCCGTGAAAAAGCGCCGCCGCACCATCGCGGGGTATGTGTTGTTCGCCGTTGCGACACTTTGGTTTTACAGTTCCGGGAACATCGGGCTGGGCAATTTTGCTGTTGTCTGTGCTTTATTCATCGTGCTGTACCGCTTTGTTTTGGAAAAAGCAGTCCGTTGGTTCCAACAAAAAGGCTGGCCTTCCGTGCAAAACGGGTACGCCAACTTTCTCAAATTTGCCCTCAACCACCCGTGGTCAATGCTCGGCGGCACCACGTTCTTGCTATTCCTTTCCTTGTTTATGACCGCCTCGCGTCAGGCGAATATCGTCTTGTTCCCGAAGGCCGACCCGAACTTCATCTACGTTTATATGACGCTGCCAGTCGGTACGGACATCGAAGTGACGGATTCGCTCACCCGCGTGATGGAGCAAAAAGCGGTCGAGGTTTTGGGTGATAAAAATCCCATTGTAGAGTCGGTCATCAGCAACGTGGCGCTCGGTGCGTCGGAAGACCAATTCGACCGTTCGGCTATTTCCAACAAAGGAAAAGTCGGTGTCGCGTTCGTTGAGTTCAGCAAACGCAACGGGGTGAGTACCAAAGACTACATGGACAAAATCCGGGAGGCTACGAAAGGTGCCATCCCTGCCGCGGAAATCGTGGTGGACCAAGAGCAAGGCGGCCCGCCATCGCCCAAACCCATTTCGGTGGAAATCACGGGCGACGATTTCAAACAATTGACAGCGGTGTCGCAAGCCGTGAAACGTTATCTGGACTCGCTCGCTATTCCCGGCGTGGAAGAATTGCGAAGCGACCTGATTGTATCCAAACCCGAAATCAGCATCCAGATTGACCGCGACCGCGCCAACCGCGAGGGCATCTCGACTGCCCAAATCGGTGGCGAATTCCGCACGGCTATTTTGGGCAAAGAGGCCACCAAATTCAAAGACGGCGAAGACGAAATCCCGGTCAATATCCGGCTGCAAAAAGACCAGCGCGAGAACATCAATTCCGTTGAAAACCTGAACATTACGTTCCGCGACATGAACATGGGCGGGGTGCTGCGCTCCGTGCCGATGGCCGCGCTCGCCGAGGTAAAATACACCAACACTTACGGCGGCATCCGGCGCAAAGACCAAGAGCGGATGGTGACGATTTCGTCGAATATCACCGCCGAATATCAGCCCAAACAGACGGAAGTTATCAACGCGGTGAAAGCCGCCCTCACCGCCTATCCGCAGCAAGAGGGCATCAAAGTCGCTTTTGCCGGGGAAGACCAGGAATTCATTGATGCGTTCAATTTCTTGGGCAATTCGCTCATCATTTCGCTGTTCATGATTCTGCTCATCCTCGTCACGCAGTTCAACTCTATCGGCAAAACGCTCATTATTCTCACGGAGGTGGTGTTTTCCATCATCGGCGTACTGCTCGGCATGGCGATTTTCAACATGGATTTTTCCGTCATCATGATGGGCGTGGGCATCGTGGCGCTTGCAGGTATTGTGGTGCGAAACGGGATTTTGCTCGTCGAATTCACGGATATTCTCCGAGAACGAGGTATGGCCGTTCGAGAGGCCGTCATTGAGGCAGGGCGTATCCGTATGACGCCAGTGTTGCTCACGGCCACCGCTACCATCCTCGGCTTGGTGCCGTTGGCGGTTGGTTTCAACATTGACTTTGTGAGTCTTTTTGAAACCGGCAATCCAAAAATTTTCTTCGGGGGCGACTCGGTTGCTTTCTGGGGGCCGTTGTCTTGGACGATTATTTTCGGTCTCGGTTTCGCCACATTCATCACCCTCATTATCCTTCCGGTGATGTATTTGAAAGGGAAAGAAGTCGTGGATTGGTGGGGGAGGAAGGTGTAGTGCCGGATACCATTCCGGCTTACAATTGAGCAGCGCGTTTCGGAGGAGTCCGGGACGCGCTGCTTTTTTTGTTCGCTAAAATAACAAAACGTACTTTTGCACCGCCCACAGGCACCGACTTTCTGCGGCGACTCGAACACTCTTTTTTAGGGATACGCCACTGATTCAAGGAAGTAGTTTGCCGTTGACTTGTCCGGCTACATGACTACATTCCCGACCCCGGTTTGGCCTATCCCGTATGTCAACTTCGCGAAGTTTGACCAGCACAACCCGGTGTCTGTGGTTTTTAAAAATAGCGGGAGGC
>CAYZVM010000117.1:0-18298 GCA_964481485.1 uncultured Saprospiraceae bacterium
CATCCCGGTGAAAGCGCGGGGCGGCGATTTGGCGGTGCGGTTTCGCGCAAACGGCAACGGCACATTTTCCGAGATATGGCTGTGCGGCCCAGCGCAATTAGTTTTTGAGGGCAACGTTCCGGGCTAATAATTTTTTCTAAAAACCACATTTTCAACAATTTGAAATAAATGGCAAAAAGATTACCCTTCCTCATCTTCCTTTTTTCTGCAACGAGTTTTTTTGCGCAAAACGACAGTTTGCCAAAAACCGTGGAGCCCAAACTGACGGAACGCATCGCAGCTGCCAGACAGGAATTGCTCGCTTCTTTCCTCGCCGACGACCCCGCGTCCGCCGGGCTTTGGCGCGACTCCTTGATGAAATTGGAAAACAACAGCCAAGCCGCATTGGTGTGGGATGAGCGTTGGCTCCTATATTTTTGGGAAGAAGCCTATGGCAACCTGTTTGACGAAGTAGAGCGTTTTGATGATGCTGAGCGCCAGCGACTTGCGGACAAACAGCCCCCTCCCAATGACAGTTTGTTTGTGTGGTTGGACAATGTGCTGTACGAGCGGCGTTTTGATATGTACGAAAGTATCAGCCGGGGATTTTTATCGGAGGAAGAAAAACAATTTGCCCTCATCGAACTGGACTATTTGCTCCGGCTCAATCAGCAGGAGCAGACCTCCGGCGAATGGAACAAACGACTCGATGCCTTCCTCAAACTCCACCCCGATTCCCGTTTTAAGGCATATATAAAGGCCAATCTCTACACGGACGCGAGCGCCATCAACAACCGCCGGGTCAGGACAGATCGTGGATTAGGGCTGGATTTGCTGTTTGCGAGCGGGCGTTGGAGCGACGAGTTGGAGCGCAGCGTACGTTCTCCTTATGGCCTCGATCTTGGACTCTATTATTGGCAAAAAAGATGGAATTTTGGCGTTCGGTGCTTATTTACATGGCAAAAACTCTCGCGCCCAGTTTTTCAGAACGGGTACGAATGGCCGAAAGATGACCCGACCATCTTCATCGCCCCAATGCTGGAAGTGGGTTACGACATCGTCAACAACCAGAAACTGAAAATTTTCCCCGCTGTCGGTGCCGGGGTAAGCATCCTGAAACCGCCCGGCACAGATGAAGAGGAAGATGACCCGCCACCGGACTACTACTCGGACTTCTTTTTTGCTAAAGGTTTTTTGAGCGCAGCGCTCACCGCCGATGTGAAATTAAAACTGTTTGAAATGGACGACGAGGATATTTCATACATCGGCGTTCGCCTCCGGCTGGGCTACAATCGGCTTTATTTGGGCAACGAAAACCAAGCCTTGCAGGGGAATATGTTTTTCTTTGCCGTTGGCATGAACCTTTCGGGATATGCCACATATTAAGAAGGTTACTGGTTAACGGTTAATGGTTGAATGGCACTTAAAACACTGGTTTTCAGTATAAAAACCAAACCTGATTTTTTGGACTTACAAAGCAGCAATAATCCAATCCAATGATTGATATCAACTTTTCCTCCGAGCCCTTCGACTGGTTTTCTGACCTCCGCCCCGCATTTGCCGCACAAGCATCGTGGCTCGACGGCTCTTACAACCGCCCGGCGATTTTTCATTTGATGTACAAATCGGAAGGGCCGTTCGCCATCTCCTGCGGGGCAGGTTTGCTGGCCGAGCACGTCCGCAGGTTCCGGTTTTCTGTGGAGGCGATACAACATTTGGGGCAAGTGACGGACGAGCGCGGATGCTCGGTTTTCAGCGAAAGTTTCCTTAATTATTTGCAACGCCTGCGCCTGCGCGTGCAGGTGAACGCCGCGCCCGAAGGCGCATTGCTGCTGCCCGGAGAGCCGATTCTGGTGGTGCAAGGCCCGCTCGCCCAAATCCAACTGCTCGAATCCGCATTTCATCTTCTTTTCTGGGAATCAACACATTGGGCCACGTCGGCTGCACTGTTGCGCTGGAAAAACGATGACTGGAAAGAGGAAGACACCCCTTCTGCCCCGCCCTACCCTTTCAACCCCGACGGCTGGAAAATACGCGCGGCTTACATCGGCGGTGCTTCGGCGGACGAAATCCTGAACAATGTGGGCAAAAACGCGCGCGAGATTTTTCCGGGAGAAGGTTTGGTAAAAATCCAGCACGAATCGGGCGAGCCGAAAATGCAAATCCGCCGCCTCTACAAAGGAAACCATCCGCTCGCCGATGTCTGGCTCACGCAAACGCAAGAAGAAGAGGCCAGCGTGAGCAAAACGCGGATTCGGTTCTTCGACGAGGTTTCCAAAAAGCCCGTCGAGATGCAAATGAACCGCTTTCAGAATCTCTATCAGCCCGTGTTGGTGAAAGGGCACCCGGTGCTGGCTCCGCCGCGCCTCGGATATTTGCGCCAGCGAATGTTGAAACAATCGGAGGCTTTCCATACAGTAAATCTGAAAAACTACCCGCACGGGTGGTATGAGAAAGGTTGATTTTCGGGGTTTCGGGTTGCTGGTTTCGGGGTTGCTGGTTTCGGGGTTGCTGGTTGCGAGGTTGCTGGTTATATTTCCTATGCTGCTCCACGAACGAACAACCAGAAACCCCGAAACCAGCAACCAGCAACCCCGAAACCTAAAAATTCAAAGCCATTTTATAGGTCTCCAAACACCGTTGCCGCGCAAATGTATGCTCCACCATCGGGTGCGGATAGGTGGGTGTGCCAAACTCAGGCACCCATTTCCGAATATACTTGGACTCCGGGTCAAACTTTTTGGCCTGCTCGGTTGGGTTGAAAATGCGGAAATACGGCGCAGCGTCCGTGCCGCATCCTGCCGCCCATTGCCAGCCGCCGGAATTGCTGGCAAGGTCAAAATCGAGCAGTTTTTGGGCAAAATACGCCTCGCCGAGCCGCCAATCCAGCAGCAAATGTTTGGTCAGGAAACTCGCCGTTATCATCCTGACGCGGTTGTGCATATAGCCCGTCGCGTTCAGTTCGCGCATCCCCGCATCCACGATGGGGTAGCCCGTGCGACCTTCGCACCATTTTTGAAATTCGTCAGGAGCGTCGCGCCAGGGTACGCGATCGTAGGCCGGTTTGAACGGATGGCCGGCGACGTGCGGGAAATGCGCGAGGATTTGGCTGTAAAAATCCCGCCAGATGAGTTCGTTCAGGTAGGTGGCGTTGAGGCGCTGGGCGTGGCGGGCTTTTTCGCGGATGCTGATGGTGCCGAAGCGAAAATGGACACCCAAACGTGAGGTGCCTTCGATGCCGGGGAAGTCGCGCGTTTTGTCGTAATTTTTTATCAAACCCCGTGTCACTGCCGTGGAGGGGAATTCAATGCCCGCTGGCTCAAAACCTATTTCGCTCAAATTTGGGGCAGGCAAAGGTTTGGTTTTCAGAAAATTAGAAAAATACTTCGCCGTCGGGTAAGAAGTCAGGTAGAACGAGCCCGTCTCTGTTTCGCCGGATTCGGCGATGACAGCCATGTTTTTCGTCCTCAGTTTTTCGAGCCATCTTTTGCTGTACGGAGTGAAAACTATGTAGGGTGTGCCATCACCTTTCAGCACCTCGTTTTTTTCAAAAATAACGTGGTCTTTGAAGGTGCGGAATGGGACGTTTTTTTCGGAAAGCAATTGGGCAATATGGGCATCGCGCCTGGTGGCATAAGGTTCGTAATCGCGGTTGGTGTACACCGCCGCGATGTCGAATTCCTGAAACAATCGTGGCCACACCTCTTCCGGTTTTCCGTGCCGCACAATGAGCGTGCTGCCCATTTCTTCCAGATTTTTTTTCAAATCCGCGACCGCCCGATGGATAAATTCCACCCGGGCATCCTTTTTTTCTGACAAATCGTCGAGGATGTTGCGGTCAAAAATAAACAACGACAACACCGGGCTTCCCCCTTTCAGGGCGTGATAAAGCCCGGCATTGTCGTCGAGCCGCAGGTCGCGGCGGTGCCAAAAAATAGAAATGGGTTGGGACATTCGTGGAGCAGGTGGTCGTGAAAGTTTCCGCTGCACAACCGAAAATCCCGGCAAATGTTTGCCCTCTTAGCACACTGTAAACTGAGTTTCGTTGGATTTTGGCTGAATCTTTTGGCGGTATCCATCGTCTATTTTCTCAGCAAGAGCGCTGCTATTCCTTCAAAAATAGACTTGACTGCCACCAAAATCTTCTACCCAAAATCTCAACAAACTTAATTTACAGTGTACTTAGTTTTTCACCGACCTGCCCCCGGCGGTGCGGCCTTCGGTTTTGTTGTAGGTCGTTTTTTTCAAATTGACCATCAGTCGCGGGATGGCATCCGAGGAAGTGTAGAATTTTTCTCCGGCGTAGGTCACTTTGCCGCTGCGTTTTTCCCATTCGCTGGCGAGCAGCATATATTGGCCGCCAAAACGCGGGTTGGGACCAAAAGTCAGAAAATGCGAGTCGCCCTTGTTTTCAAAACTGATGGCGAAATGTTCGTCTTTGGGGCGGTGCAGGAACACGCCGGGGGTGCCGGACGGAAAGAAAATCTGCTCGGTTTTGCGCCCGTCCACGATTTTGATTTGGCCGGAAGTGATGGTGGAGCCGCCTTTTTCGTCGAGAAAACGATAGATGGTCAGGTCTTCGGAAAGATAAAACTGGATTTTGCGCAGTTCGTCGTCCGACCAATTTTGGGTTTCATACAGTTTGCGGTCAAAGACAGAAAGTTGTGGGGAGCAGGAACTGAAGAGGCCGAGGGCCAGCAGTGAAAAGAGGTAAATGCGTTGCATGGTTAGTTCAAATTTTTTTTACTCAAATACGCACACAAGGCTTTGACCGTCACGAATTTGGTGCGGTTTAACGAAAATTTATTGCGCCTTGCCATGGAGAATCAGCGCTTGAACCGCTCCGCTACCGCCAATTCCTTCGAGCCTTTTGTGTAAACATAAAAGCCCTCGCCGCTTTTTGCGCCGAGTTTGCCGGCGGTCACCATGTTCACCAGCAGGGGGCAGGGTGCGTATTTCGGGTTGCCGAATCCGTCGTGCAGCACCCGCAGGATGGAGAGGCACACGTCCAGCCCGATAAAGTCGGCCAATTGGAGCGGCCCCATCGGGTGCGCCATGCCGAGCATCATCACTGTATCAATTTCTTCCACGCCACTCACGCCTTCGTAAAGGGCATAAATCGCCTCGTTGAGCATCGGCATCAGGATGCGGTTGGCCACAAAACCGGGGTAGTCGTTCACCTCCACCGGCACTTTGCCCAGCTGGCGCGAGAGCGACATAACTTGCTCGCACACAGCGTCGGAGGTGGCGTAGCCGCGTATCACCTCTACCAATTTCATCACCGGCACGGGGTTCATAAAGTGCATCCCGATGACCTGTTCGGGACGTTTGGTGACCGCCGCGATGTGGGTGATGCTGATGCTGGAGGTGTTGGTAGCAAGAATGGCCGAGGCAGGTGCGTGTTGGTCTATGTCGCCGAAGATTTTGAGTTTCAGGCCGATGTTTTCGGTGGCGGCTTCTATCACGAGGTCTGCCGTGGCGACTCCGGTTTTCAGGTCGGTCATGGGGTATATGCGGCGAAGTGTGGCAGTTTTGTCTTCTTCCGAGAGCGTTCCTTTTTTGATTTGCCGGTCGAGATTGTTGCCGATGGTGACCAGCGCCTTATCAAGGGCAGCCGATTCCACATCCACGAGGGTGACGTTGAAGCCATTTTGCGCAAAAACATGGGCGATGCCGTTGCCCATTGTGCCGCCGCCGATAACGGTGATATTTTTCATAGTGCGTTGTTTATTTGTTGATTTGGTGATGCGGTGAGTTGTTTATTTGAAAAAGCGCGGCAAACGTACAAAAACCATTTTTCCAACAAAACGGAACCAACCAGAAACCCGCAACCTCGTAACCAGAAACCCCGAAACCCAAAAAACCAGAAACCTCATTTTCTCCAAACAATCATCGCCGCCGGAGTAATGCCGAGACTGGGATGCCACTCCGAGCCTGCGTCCAGCGAAAGCCCGTTTTTTAACCTTACACCCGCGCCAAAACCGATGCGTGCCGTGCCGCCCGCGCGTACGCCGGCACGAACAACCAATATGTCCACCGGACGGTATTCGATGCCCGCTTTTGCCTGCACGGGGCGTTCGAGCGTTTTTTCCGTTTCGGCCAATAGCACGAGGATGTCGGAAGTTTTCCAACTCGCCCCGATGCGGAGTGAACTGGCTGTGTCGTAGTCGCCGACTTTTTGCTGAAATGGGTTCTGAATCCGCGCACCGAGCCAAAGGTTGGGCAGCGCCCGCGCCAGCATCCCGATTCCGAATGTAAACCCGTTGGCCGAGCCGTATTCCTGCGCCGATATGCGCATCACGTCCGCACTGCCGCCGAGATAAAAATTCGCCCCCAAACGCCGCCCGTACATGAGCCGGAATCTTTGCTCCTGATAGGCTTCCACCCCCGAGTGGGCGACATCAAGGCCGAGGCCGTCATTCGCACCAATTTTTGCAAAACCCTGAAATTGTGCAGTTTGCCAGCCGCCGATGCTGTAAGGAATCGCCGAGCCGAGATAGCCCCCCGCTTTCTCGCCAAAAGCCGGCAATGCCTCGTTGGTCAATCCCGCGCCCATCCCCGGATATGCCACCACCGCACCGCCGAGCGAGATGGATGCGGCATTGTCAAAAGGGCGCATAAAAACTTGGGCCGAAAGAAAAAAAGGAAAAAGAAGAAGGGAAAAAAAGAATATGCGGTGCATGTTAGATTGATTTTCAGGTGGAAATGTACTTCAAACTCAAAACTCCAAACCATTCTCCCGCGCTACTTTTTCATAAAAAAACCCTGCCTCGGTCATCGTCCGTTCCATCGTGTCAAGATCCACGCGCACCAATCCGAACCGATACGTTGGGCCGAGATGCCACTCGAAATTGTCCCAAGTGCTCCAATGGACGTAGCCGAGCAAGTTCACACCGTCCTGCATAGCGTGGCGGCAAACTTTGAGGTAATCCTTCAGTGCCCGGATACGCTGCTGCGCGTCGTCGGTACAGATGCCGTTTTCCGTGATGACGATGGGTTTCCCATACTTTTTTGAAAAACGGCGCAGCACCTGCCCCAGCCCTTCTGGTTTGTAGCCCCACATTTTGTCGTGCGGGATGCCGCGTTTTTCCAAATCCTGTTTTCTGTCTATCGCGTCAATCGGAAAAGGGTCGAACAGCATATAGGCATAATAACTCAGCCCCCAAAAGTCGCATTTTTCGAAAGGGCGGGCGGCACGGGTCATAAACCACCACCGCACAAATGCGGCCACCAACTTGCCCAACAGATTCGTTCCTTCAAAAATGGCGGTGTTCAGAGAAATGCCGATGCGGGCGTCCGATTTTTCGCGAATCATCTTAAACGCGACTTTGTGCGCATTGCCCATGTTGCCCAACACACGATTGGCAGTCAGGTACTTGCCTTTTTTGAACGGGGGAAAATTACCGAGTAAAAAGGCGTTCATGGCGTACACGTTCGGCTCGTTGAAGGTGTTCCAATACTGCACATAATCGCCAAAATGCTTGATGCACTGCCGCACATAATCGAGGAACATGGGGATGTTTTCTTCTCGTGCCCAGCCGCCACGTTGCTCAAACCAATTTGGGTGGGCAAAATGGTGCAGCACGAACATCAACCCTACCCCACCCTTTTGGAGCTTTTCAAAAAAATCGCAGTATTCTTTGACGACGGCTTTGTCGAATTTGCCGAAAGGCTCCGTTTGCAGGCGGTTCCAATCTACTCCGCAGCGGTAGATACTGCCCAAACGCGGGATGAATTCCGCATCCTCCATGCGCCGTTTTTCGTGGTCGGTCGTCCGCTCGAAGATGTAGCCATCTTTCGCCCGCAGCCCGCGCCACGGGTGGTCGCCTGCCGTTTCCACCTGTGCGGCGGCGGTGGAGGTGCCCCAGAAAAAGCCTTTTGGAAAGTCCAAACGCATGGAGATTGAAGTTGGGTGATTGAAATTTTTTCGTGCGCCAAATCTACTTCAAACTCCCAACTTCAATCTTATGCTTGGACACGTTTACTAAACTTAAAAAAGTTTAGTAAACGTGGGTCAAACTTTTTTACAAAAAAAGGAAAAGGGATTACTGAACAATAATCTTTCTTCGCACCAATCCTTTTTCCGTCGCTAATTCTATCCAATAGATGCCTTTGGGCAGCGAAGACAAATCTACTTGGATATTCATTTCACCAAAAGCAGGCTGTGGATGCTGTGTTTTCAACGTCGCGCCTTGTGCGTTTTTTATAGAAAACTCTATTTGATTACTATCGAAGTTTTTTATTTCAATAGTAAAATTGCCAGAGGTCGGGTTGGGGAAAAGGCGCAACCCTGCAGCCCACGTTGGTTCGCCCGCAGCATCTATCAGAGAATCTACAACGGCTGTTACCGACACACGTTCGCTGGTGCATTCGCGACCGTAAAAATCTATTTCCCAATCATAGAAATAGTAGTATCGCTCAAGGCCAAAATTGGAATTCTTGATGCTCACGACACCTGGTATTTGGTATGGATATTCCACGCCTTGGCTGCTGCGGCGGAGTTGCGGGCCAAAAGTGCCGAAGGTGGCAAAATTTGCGTCAGTATCGGTGCTAAGCACCAAGTCGTTCCCAACCGGAATATCTAAATCAAGATTGATATCGGTGGTGCCTGCGGGTATATTGATGCTTATAGTTTGCAACAAATTACCTTGACTATCACTCAAATCTATTTTGCGCACACCTGCTGTATTTGCATAAACTTTCACAGTGGCGAGGCGGAAAGGGGCATGACAATCAAAAATAATTGCGCCGTTAAAATTCAAATCGCCAAAAGGTGTCCCCAAGTGGCTGACCATGCCCGCGAATTGATTTGGCTGGTCGTAAATAGTCGTGCTGGCGACCCAAAAAGTCGTAGTGGTGTCCAGCGCGGATGTCACGAGCGTATCGCCCGCAAAAAGCAGGTTGCCGCCCGCCGGGGCATCAAACCACTGCACTTCGCCGCCGGTAGCAATGAGTGTCGCCGGAGTATTGGTCGGCACCGTATCGCCGACGGTGAGCGGCACCGGTGCATCCAGCACGGAGATGTTTTGTGGTGCGGACATAAATTGTTCGCATAGGCCCTGTGTCATTACTGTGTATATGCCGGGCTGGCTGACTGCGATGCTTTGTGTGGTATCGCCAGTGCTCCAGATGTATGCCGAAGCATCCGAGGCGACGAGCACCGCCGTCTCGCCCGCGCAAAAAATCGAGTCGCCCATCACCGCGATGGTGGGTATTTCTATGGGATTCACCACTACGCGGATGACGTTGGCGACAGCGGAACAACCCTCGTCGGTAGTTACAGTTACCGAATAATTGCCGGCAGCAGTGGCTGTGATGGTGGCAGTGGTGTCGCCAGTGCTCCACAGATACGCCGCGAAAGTTTCGGTAGTTGTTATTTGTACGCTCTCGCCGCTGCAAAAAGTGGTGGGGCCTTCGGCAATCGCGGTCACCTGCGGCACGATGCAACCGCCTTCTGCCACCGACAGGTATTGGTTCACTGCGGGTTGGTACAATACATCCACGATGCCGGAGGGCCAGTTAATTTTCACTGAATCAATTTGCGTCAGTTGACCCATGCCGAAATGAATCTGCATCGAGTTCATAATCCCGTAGCTCTCGCCAGCACGCACTTCGCGCACCTGTATGCCCAACGCGCTGTACAACAACACCTTGGCGCCCACACCGTTGCGGTTGCTCTGCACACCGCGCAGGTTGAGGCCGAAGAAGCCGTTGTTGTTGCCTTCATTCATCCACAGTGCATCTGGAATGTTGCTCGGTTCGGTATAAATTTCGGCATAACCACCGTAGATGTCCTGAAAGCCGTCGTGATTGAGGTCGCCGATGGCAAAGGATTCTATTTGGTTGCCATCGAACAAATTGGGCATCTCGCTGAACGTCTTGTCGCCATTGTTGCGCAGCAAAAAATGCTCGGTGCCAGCCACGAGAATGTCCACATAGCCGTCGTTGTCAAAATCGCGGAAAACACCTTGAATTGGCAATCCTCCAATTGTGTTTAAAATGCCTGCCGCCGCAGAAATATCGGTGAAATGCCCCGTGCCGTCGTTTTCCAATAATTGGCTCGAAACGTCGTGGTTGGTGATGAAACAATCAAAATCGCCATCGTTGTCAATGTCGCCAAAGTCGGCAGTCCAGCTTTGCGCGCCGATGCGGAGGCCGGCAGCATTGGCAGTGTCTTGTGTGTAGGTGCCGTCGCCGTTGTTGAGGAAAAGTTGGTTGATGCGGCGCGGGTCGGTGGGGCTGCCAGCGCCAGAGCGGCATTTTGCGATATAGAGGTCGAGATGGCCGTCGTTGTTCACGTCACTCCACACCGAGCCGTAGTTGCCCGAGTTGTCGGAGGCCGGCACGGTGGCGAGGTTTATCCAATTGGGCTGGAGCGTCAGTTCGCCCGTGCCGTCGTTGCCAAAAATGCGGGACGCGGCATCGTCGTGGCACACAAATGCGTCGAGCCAGCCGTCGTTGTTGATGTCCGCAAAGTTGACGCATTGCGTAAAAGTACCCGGCTCGTTCAGTTCGGTGATGATGTAGCCGGAGCCATCGGCATTGGCCATAGCGACCTTCACGCCATCGTAAATGCCTCCGGCGAGCACATCGGGGAAGCCGTTGTTGTCCACATCTGCGGCGCACATCCCCCATTGGCTCCCGTTGGGCATATTTCCGATGGCAAGGTGGCTGAAAGATTGGTTGGGGGCGGTTTGGTACTCTATGGCGAGTTGAAAACCTTGGTTCATACGGGCGATATCGTCCAAACCGTCGCCATTCATATCCAGCACGGCGATAGCAACGCCGCTGAAATGATTGGACGGCGTGAGCAAATCAGTCTTTTTTACAAATTTGATTTGAGCAAAAAGGCCCGTGGCCAGCAGCATGAAAGCAAGAGAAAGCAGGTGTTGTAGTTTTTTCATTGTCAAGGAATTGGAAAGCAGTCAGATAAAAACGGCGCGAAAGGTAGCGTGAAACAGTCACTCCGTTTTCGCATAGCAACGTTCTTGGCAAATCGCCGACAAATGTGGGCGAGGATGCCGAAAAAAAGAACACTGCCGACACCGCATACGCCGATTTGGCCGAAAATCCTTTCCCATGCGTTTCTGCGGAATCGGTGCCGGAGGCGTGCTTATAGGTAAAGAAATCGCACGTTTGGGCTGACTAATTGGTTACAAACAAGTTAAAAGTACGGACAGATTAAACGATGGCCAGGCAGGTAGGTCTAAAAGTGCATTTTTTAACAAAAACAAAATCCTGCATTATGAAAAAGTATTTTGCCCTGTTCTGCTGCCTGTTCGCGCTGGCCATCGCCACCCCATTGCTCGCCCAACAAAACCCAGTGGTGGACAAAGCCGAAGACAAAGTTGACCGTGCCGAAAATCGCCGCGACCGGGCAGAGAACAAACGCGACCATGCCGAAAACCGCCGCGACCGACGTGAGGACGTGCGCGACGCAAAAGAAGATGTGCGCGACGCGAAGCACGACGGCGGTGCCCGCGATAAAGCAGAAGATGTGCGCGATGCAAAAGAAGATGTCCGAGATGCCCGCGAGGACAAACGCGACCGCGCAGAAAACAAACGTGACCGGGCGGAGAATCGCCGCGACCGCCGCGAGAACAAACGCGACCGAAAAAATTGATTTTCAAATAGATGCAATGAAAAATCCCCCGCCACGAACAAGAGTTCGTTGCGGGGGATTTTTATTTCAAATCCATTTTTTCAAAACTACTTCACATACAACTCAAACTCCACGCGGCGGTTTTGCTCACGCCCAGCAGCAGTTTTGTTGTCGCCCACAGGCCGTGTCTCGCCATAGCCTGCGTGTGCCATACGGCTTGCCGCGATACCTTTGCTGACGAGGTAGTCGTAGCAGGTTTTAGCGCGGCTTTCCGACAGCACTTGGTTCATTTTGTCGTCGCCGGTGGCATCGGTATGGCCGCTTATGTTGAGGCTGTAGTCAGGATATTGGTTCATCACCGACACCACTTCGTCGAGTATGACGTAAGAGCGTTGGAGAAGCGTCGCCCTCCCTGTCCGGAACTGCACAAGTTTGACAGCACGCTCCAACTTGGCTTTGTCCTCGGCTTTTATTTCCGGGCAGCCTCTGTTGCTGGCAGGACCCGCAGCATCGGGGCAGCGGTCATCTTTGTCGGCCACGCCGTCGCTGTCGCGGTCGGGGCAGCCACGCAGCGCTACTGGGCCAGCTTGGTCGGGACAAGCATCGCTTGCATCGCCTATGCCGTCACCATCGCGGTCGGGGCATCCTTGCAGGACGGCAACGCCTGGCTCGCGCGGGCATTTGTCCAAATTGTCTGGGAATCCATCGCCATCCGTGTCCGGGCAACCTTTAAAGTTGGGCAAACCGGCTTGGTCGGGGCAATCGTCTTCAGCGTCGCCAATGCCATCTCCGTCACGGTCGGGGCAACCCATGAGGGCTGCCGTACCAGCTACATCGGGGCATTTGTCGTCAGCATCGGCGATGCCATCACCGTCGCGGTCGGGGCAACCCATGAGCGTCGCCACACCTGGCACGTCGGGACAATTGTCGGTCAAGTCAGGCACACCATCGCCGTCGCGGTCGGCAGGCGGAGGAGGCGCTTCGGGCGTGCCGCCAAAAAACACGGTGCCGCCCACACCATGATGCCAGCCCGGTCGGCTTTCAATGGAAAAGCGATATTGGGTTTGGGCGTTGAGATAGACGTTTTCGGCCACGCGAAAATTGAGCCCGAGGCCAGCCGGCATATTGAAGTCAAAAAACTCGTCGTCCACATTCCAAGTGGAGCCGATGCCGAGATGGAGCGACGGCCTGAAAAATGCGCCTTCTTTGAACAGATAGTATTGAGCCAGCAGGTCGAGATTGACCAGCAAATCTCTGCCGCGACCCGGCTCTCTGCCGGGACGGAGTGCGGTACCGAACTTGCCGGGGACGGCGAGCCACACGTTTTTGTCGAGCCGACGGTTCCACGCGATTTCGACTCCGCTGCCGCCTTCGTCAAAAATGTCCGACCAGTCGCTCCAATCTGGTTGGGGATTGATGTAATTGTACCAGTTGTAGCGAATGGTGATGCCCTGATTGGGTTGGGCAAATGCCTCTTGCCGCACGAACAGCAGGCAAAGGGCAAGCAAAAAAATAGTAAAAAACGGTCTCATAAAAGATTGGTTTTGTTTCGTGAACGTTGTGATTTGGCTTGCGCCAAAATTACAAACACCTTTAAAAAAACAAGGGATTCACAAAAAATTATCATTCAACGGGCGGATTGCTGCCCTCGCCGCTGGCAGTTTGGGCGAAAAAAAGTTACCTTGCCACTTTCATCAAAATTGAATTGCGCCATGCCTGCTTCCAATATAGATTATCGAGTTGAAAATATCCGTTTTGAAATTGCCGACGGCGGCCACGCGACCATTTGGTTTGACCTGAAAGGCGCTCGCTTCGACGAGCCGGAGGCCATGGCAAATATGCTTGTGGACTTTGATGATTTCCTGAAAGACTTTTCGCGCCATTTTCCCACCATTTACGCGAAAGCACATGGAGATTCTTTGCAAAAATCCGATACCCGCCACGACCAAATATTGGAACGGCTCGATGCACAGGCCATCAATTGGCCCAAAGTGTTGCACGGTTTTGTGGAGCGCCAATTCGACCTCGAACAAACGGAAAATGAACGTGTCGGCTGGCTGCACGACCGCCGCCGCCGCGCCGCCGACGCCGATTGGGAAAAATTGACAAAAAAAGCGGCCTCTACTGACCCCTCTTGGGACGAAGTCGCCAACCGCCTCATAGATGAAATGAACGCCGCCGTGATGGATATGTACCCGGAACTGCTCGACATCGATGCCGAGACGAACAGCCGCCTTCGCGAAATCCTCGAATCACACATGGGTCGGCTGGCGAATGAAGTGGTAGGGCTGGTGCAGGAGAGGCGGAAGGGGTGAAGAGAGATGTGGGGTCAAAAATGGAACAGGGTTGAGCATTATCGGATGCTCAACCCTGTTTGTTTTTGCCGCACTTGTTTTTCACCAGGCGGAACTGTGGAGTGCGTGAGCTTGGCTTGGCATCCCGCGTGAGTGCGCCGGGTCATAACTTGTCCCGATGTAACCATCGGGAAGACACCGGCGCGGTGGGAAGACCAGGCGAGGCTGAAGATTTACTTGCAGGAACGCCAATTAACTGCACCTTTCGCATTATAAACAACCAAGCAGCCATTGTCTTCAAGCACTGCTTTTTCGCCGCCAATCGAACCAGGCCCGCACCAGCGATAACCCGCTTGGGCAGTGTAGAAGCACAAATGCCCGTCGCTTGCTTGCAGCACTAAGTAACTGTCAGGCCCGCCATTTCCCCTAGTGCTCAAATCGGCACTCCACGTTTCCGTTTGGGTACTGATGATCTGTTGGCCGCTTTTGTTACCGATCGTAATTTTTTCTATGACGACCCGCCCTTCCGGTGTCACCCTGCATTGGTATTGGTTGTTGTTGGAGGTAAGGGTTTTGGTGCCGCTAAGTCGCTCGCCTTTCGCCAAAAATGACTTGCCTTTGGTGAAATTGAGGGTGGGCGGGGGGCCGGAGAGGGTGGGCAGGGGGCCGGAGGCCCACTTGACGCCTCCCTTGGCGTCGTATGCCACGAGGCTTCCATTGTCCTCAAGTACTGCTTTTTCGCCTCCAATCGAACCAGGCCCGCACCAGCGATAACCCGCTTGGGCAGTGTAGAAGCACAAATGCCCGTCACTTGCTTGCAGCACTAAGTAACTGTCAGGCCCGCCATTTCCCCTGGTGCTCAAATCGGCACTCCACGTTTCCGTTTGGGTACTGATGATCTGTTGGCTACCTGCATTATTCCTCAATGTAATTTTTTCTATAACGACCTTGCCCTCCGGTGTCACCCTGCATTGGTATTGGTTGTTGTTGGAGGTAAGGGTTTTGCAACCGCTGAGTCGCTCACCTTTTGCCAAAAATGATTTGCCTTTGATAAATTGTGGAACCCCATCAGTTATAAACCCAAAACCTACTCTTTTATTTTTTATATCATAATAGAACATGGTGACATTTTGATAAATGGTATTGCCAAGATTTATTCTATGCTTAGGAAATTCAGGCTGTGACACAGGCCATGGAGCTGAACTGTTCCAGTTTGTTGCATAAAGCGATTTAGGTGATATATTCACGTCGTTTCCTACATCAAAAGTGTAGGAATACGTTTTGCAGTCATTGCCTGTAAAGTTTACTTTAACAACTGCATTAACCAGGGTTTTTGTTTCATTGCGATAATAACTATTCCAACCTTTCCATGGGCCATCAGGCTTAAAATAATTTTTATATTCTTTTTTATTTTGAGGATCGTCAGCACCAAGTTTTAGTGTCAAATCTGGAGCACCGGTATCAATAGTTGCAATAAGTGTATCAGAAGTTGTGATACTTTTTAATTGTGATCCTGGGAAACTTATTTGGATTTGGAACCCCGGTACTGCCTCAGGTGCAAAATCAACTTTCGAAGGTGGAATAAGGTAGTCTGGAACCGATGCGGTTTTACTAGTGAAATATTTCTTAATCTCCTCCTTATAAGCGTCATTGATATCACTTCCACTTTTCCAGTTAGGAACATCACTTCTATATTTTAATTGATTAATATATGAATCCTCCAAACCAAATACTAAGTAGGGTACATTCTTATAAATTAAGCTGCCATATCCGAAGTTCGCCTTATCATTTGCTTTGGCTTCCATTTCCGCAACCCTATAGGGTACAGGTTTTATTCCATCCGTAGATGTTATACTTGGAAATGCGCCTAAGATTGATGCACCGTGTGTAGAATAAGCTTCGCCAACATCACTGGTAATGTCTTCTTTCCAGTTATTTGAAGCGTCTTTTTCTTTCATAGTTGATTTTGAAGCAAAAAACACATAATCCTTCAAAGTAATGGTCTTACCATCTGCCTTAGTAATTGTTATATCGCCAATTACTAAGTCACAGAGTATATTCCAAACATTTTTTACATCCTTTTTTAATACTGTGTACTTTGTTGGATCTAACAGGCATTTGGGTATGGTTGTAGACCAACTCCCTGTATCGTAATGGATTTCATATGGTGCAACCGTTTTGCCATTACCGTCTTTTTCTTTGAAGATAGTTCCGGAAAGTTTCATGACATATTGGTATTTGCGATATGCAGCATTGCCCAATGAAATAAGTTTGGATTTCAGACTATTATATTGATCGTCAGTTATTGATACCGGAGCCTGAGCATGAATTGTATTTGGTATCAGGAACGTTAATAAGCAAATGAAAAAGAAAAATTCTTTATTTTTCATGGCATCACATTTATGAGTTTTAACGCCTACTCTTCCCCGGATTTTCGGCTTCCTCCGATCGCCCTAAAAAAGGATAAAACTTCCCCGAACGACAGGGCAAACATGCCCCCATCCCAAGTGACTTTTTCCGTCAATCATGTAGCATTTTCCGTCAAAATGAGCGTGGAATCCGAAAAAACGGCAGGAAAAAAGCCAAAATCACTCCCCCATCATCTCCGACGGCAACTTCCCGAACCGCTGCCTGAAACTCCGGGCAAAAGACCGGGCGTCGTCGTAGCCCACTTTCGAGGCCACCTGCGCGATGGAATCGCAGGCGCGGTTTTCTATCAAGCGGCGGGCTTCGTCGAGCCGCACTTCCTGTAGGTACTGCACCGGCGAAAGTCCTGTCAGGCGTTTCAACTGGCGCAGCAGGGTAGATTCGCTCATGGCGAATTCGTGGGCCAACGCAGAGACGCTGAGCAAATCGCTGGAAAAATGTTTTTGGACATACGCCTCGAAGGTCTCGAGCCATTCGCGGTCGGGCTGCGACAGGAGCGGGGCAGCGGCTGCCGTTTCGGCTTCGGCACTGGCTTCTGCTTGGCGGGCTTTCTGATTTTTCAGCAGGTTTTCGATGCGCACCAGCAGTTCTTCCTCGTCGAAGGGTTTGGTCAGGTAGTCATCCACGCCGATACGCAGGGCTTTGAGTTTGTCCTGTGCTTCTGCCCGCGCCGTGAGCATGATGACCGGGATGTGCCGGGTGGCATCTTCGGATTTGAGCCGTTCGAGCAGTTGATAGCCGTCCATCACGGGCATCATGAGGTCGGAGAGCACTAGTTGGCAGTTGGCTGTTGACAGTAGGCAGTCGAGCGCTATTTTGCCGTTTTCGGCGGTGACGACGTGGTATTTTTCCTGCAAGATAGACCGGACGTAATCTTGAAGATCGAGATTGTCTTCCACCACGAGGATGGTGGGCTTGGTGGAGCGGGGTGTTTCGGACGCTCCGACGAGAGGCGAAACCTCCGCTTCGTCGTGCGCAGGGATGCCGCGCCGCGCTATTGGTGCAACGGTCATTTCGCCATTCACATCCACCAGCGTGACCGGGAACGCTACCCGAAAAACCGAACCTTGCCCGAGGGTGCTTTCCACTTCGATGGTTCCGCCAAAAAGATGGGCGTATTCGTGGCAGAGGGCGAGGCCAATGCCGGTGCCTCCCTCGGCGGGTTTGTCGGGCCGGGTAGTCTGGAAAAAGCGGTCGAACACATGAGGCAGGTCGTCGGGATGGATGCCGGGGCCGGTGTCGGAGACCGCGAGGTGCAGACGCCCGTTTTCAAGGGAAATTTTTGTCGCTATTTGCCCGCCAGCCGGGGTGAATTTGAAAGCGTTGGAGAGCAGGTTGAACAGGATTTGGCGGCATTTTTCTTGGTCTATATTGGCCACTACTTTATCGGCCATCGAGAGGGCGATCGAAAAATCAATCTGTTTGCGCTCCGCTAAAGATTCGAACTGGGCAAAGTAGCTGAGGAAATAGGCGCGCAACTCCGTGGGCTTTTCTTCTACCGACATTTTGCCCATCTCCAATTTCCGCAGGTCGAGTATCTCGTTGACCAACTGCTCCAGTTGTTTTCCGCTCCGGTCGGCCATTTGAAGCAGTTGGGTCTGTTTTTCAGTCAAATGATTTTCTTTCAGCATGGAATGAATGGGGCCGCGCAGGAGCGTGAGCGGGGTGCGCAACTCGTGGCTCACATTGGCGAAAAAGCGCGACTTGGCGGCATCGAGGGATTTCAATTGTGCGGATTGATGTCGGATCAGGGTATTCTGTTCGGATAGTATTCGTTTGCTTTTCCGCTGTCTGTACAAGCCGAAGAGCAGGCCTGCAACGAGCAAAAAAGCCAAAAACACGATAATCAATGAATTGCGGAGTTGCGCTTTTTTAAGGTTCAATTCCAATTGTTGGTTTTCTTTTTCCACTTCGAGAAAATATTGTTGCGCGTTGCGGCCCGCCCCCCGGCTCTCCCAACTTTCTTCGTGCATCCGCATTTTTTTTGTGGATTTGA
>CAYZVM010000118.1:0-15135 GCA_964481485.1 uncultured Saprospiraceae bacterium
TTTTTCAAAACCTGCATATCCTTCGTGTCGCCGTAGATGTTGTCGCCGAGCCAGATGAACACGTCGGGTTTGTGGCGAATGACCGAGTCCAGAATCGGCTGGGGTTTGTCTTGTTGGGCGCAAGAGCCGAAGGCGATTTTGGAAATGAGGGGCGCAGGTGTTTGGGCAAAAGAAAAATTAGGGGCGAAAAAAACCAACAGGATGAGCGGTAGTGAGAATGGTCTTTTCATTGATGCTGAATTAGTCGGCGAAAGGCAGTGCAACGCTGCGACCACACTTCAATACGTCGCCACCAGTTCCTTCAACTCTTCCAGAAATTGTTGCTTCACCGGCTCGCGGAGCGATTTGTTCGTGCGGGTGTGGAATTTGTGCGCGGTGAGAAAACTGACTTGCAGGCGGTTCCATTGCTGCTCGTCGTGGAGGATGTGGTAGGCTTTTAATTCTTCAAACAACGAGTCGCCGATGGCGTAAAAATCGCTGCGCCCAAGATAATCGAGGTCGGCATCGCAAATGATTTCTTCGAGCAAATTGGTCGGTGACTGGGGGATTTTGGTGGCCATAATCATCCCACAAATCGTTTCGATGTCGCGGGGGGTATATCCAAAACCGGGCAGTGCGTGGCGGACGATTAGGCAGCCTTCGTGCTCGTGGCCGGCGTGTTTGTCTTTTACAAAACCCGAGTCGTGGAACAGTGCTGCCGTTTTTACCAATACCAAATCGCGCCCGTTGACTCCTTCGCCATCGCAAATTTCGGTCGCCATGCGCAGCACATCGAGCGTGTGGTGCAAGCCGTGGTAATAAAGCTTGCCGGACAGCTCGGCGCGGAGCTTGGTGAGTATGAATTGTTTAGCGGCGCGATAATCCATGCGTGTGAGGACGGTATTCAGGTGAACGCCGTGTTTTGTGAGATTGTTGGACAACAAACAGCGTAAAAATCTGTATTTTTCTAAAATTGTAGCACGGCCTGAAAATTATTTTGCCCACAAACCAATTTTATGCCGCTTTGGACGGGCAAAAAGTGAGGGGGACACTATTTTTGGCGCGAAGATGAAAGGTTAAACACTGCCATTTTGTTTTTTCTTTCTTCAAATTGCATTACACAAAACAAAACTTTTGAAATGAGGGACATTATGCAACTTCTTCAGCGGCAAATCGCTGGGAACACACTCAACCAACAGAGCCAACGCATCGGCGCAAATCCGTAGCAAACTTCTGCTGCTGCCAACGGCGTTTTCGCGGCGCTGTTCGGCGGGCTTTTTGGCAAATGAAAATAACGTTAAATACCTCGCATCACTTTTTTCAATCGCTTTTAACCTTCGTCAACCTATTTTCTCACTCATTAAACATAACAACTCGAACATGGACTTAATGCAATTACTTCAGAGCCAACTCGACGATAACGTGATTGGCCAACTCAGCGAACAAATTGGCGCTGAACCGCAACAAACTGCGCAAGCTGCCAACGGCATTTTTGCCACTTTGGTGGGTGGGCTGGCCAACAATGCTGCTTCGGAAGGCGGCTTGAACTCACTCATGTCAGCGCTCGACCGTAACCACGACGGCAGCGTACTGGACGATCTGATGGGCATGATGGGCAACGTGATGCAAGGCGGCGGCTCCGGAGCTACGGATGGCGCGGGCATCATCGGCCACATCCTCGGCGACAAAAGAGAGGTGGCGGCGCAGCAAATCAGCCAATCGTCGGGCCTCGATGTGGGCCAAGTGATGAAATTGCTGCCAGTGCTGGCCCCCATTGTAATGGGCGTACTGGGGCGCGCCAAAAACCAGGGCGGCCTCGACCTCGGCGGTTTGGCCAACATCCTCATGGGTTCGGCGCAAAACGCACAATCCGGCGGCTTTGGCGACCTCATCGGCTCTGTGTTGGGCGGAGTGCTTGGCGGCGGCCAGCAGCAGCAGCAAGGCGGCGGCGGTTTGGGCAGCATCCTCGGCAAAATCTTGGGCGGCGGTCGTTGATATCGAAAATCGAATTTCCGTAAAAAGAAAAAAGCGAGCTTCTCTGTGTATGAAGCTCGTTTTTTTGCTTTTTGTCCGCCAAAACCATTTTTCGCAACTATTTCCGGGCAAAAGCTGGCAGCATCCTACCTTTGCCCAAACACTTTTGGTACGACGCATGAAGCAACTTTTTACCCTAACCTTTTTTGCCGCCTTTTGCTCTGGATTATTTGCCCAAAACTCCGCCCGCATCACGGGGAACTTGCAGACCAACGGCAACTTTTTTATCCGCGACTCGGCTATCGGGGCAGCAAACACGCCGCAATATGACAACCTGAAATTTGGCGCAGAAAGCTGGCTCAACCTCAATTACTCCAATTGGGGATTCGATGTGGTGCTGCGCGTTGATTTGTTCAACAACTCTAACTTGCTCAACCCCAACGGCGGCGTGTTCAGCGGTCAGGGCATTGGGCGGTGGTACATCCACAAAAAGATTGACAAATTCGACCTCTCTGGCGGGTATTTGTACGACCAGATTGGCTCCGGCATTATTTTTCGGGCTTATGAGGAGCGTTCTTTGTTGATTGACAATGCTCTTTTCGGCGTGAAAGTCGGCTATGATTTCAACGAAAACTGGAAAGCGCGCGCTTTCGCAGGGCAGGAAAAACGCCAATTTTCTACATATTCCGCCAACGTGCGCGGCCTCGTGCTGGAAGGTTTTATCAAACCCGATTCCGTCAAAAATTTCTCGATTGCGCCGGGTGTGGGCGTGGTAGCACGCACTTACGACAAAGAAACCGCAGACCGCGTCGCCAACACTTTGGGTACTTATCCGTTGCCCGAACGTTTTGATTTGCAATACAATACCTATTCTGCCACAGTTTTCAACACACTCACCGCGGGCGGTTTCACATGGTTTGTGGAAGGGGCGCTCAAAACCGACGACGTGCTCAACGATGCGGCAAACGTGGCCGCCAACGGCTTGGGCGGTTCCGAAATTCAAGGGAGATTGTACGAAGGCGCCGGCCACACCATTTATACCAGTTTGGCATACGCAGTGCGCGGCTTGGGCATCACGCTCGAGGGCAAACGAACCAAAGATTTTTCATTCCGCAACGACCCTTTCATTGTCGGCGTGCAAGGGCCCATCAACTTTTTGCCCCCCATGGCCAAGCAAAACACCTACCGCCTGACGACCCGTTTCGCTCCCGCCACGCAAGAACTCGGCGAACAGGCTTTGCAACTTGACATCAGGTATGCCATCAACAAAAATTTCTCTGCCAACCTAAATATTTCCGAAATCCAAAACCTTGACGGCACTGAACTTTATCGCGAAATCACCCCCGAATTTACTTACAAATACAAGCGAAAATGGCAAATGCTCGCAGGGCTGCAAGTGTTGAAATACAACATAGAAGTCTATCAGGGCAAAAGCGGCTATGTGGATGCTGTGACTCCTTACGCCGAATGGCTCTATAAATTCACACCCCGCAAATCCATCCGCGTGGAGGCACAATACCTCAACACCGAGCAGGAATTTGGCTCATGGGTGTTTGGCTTGGCGGAATTGGCATTTGCGCCGCACTGGCAGCTGTACATCTCCGATATGTACAAACTCAAACACAAAAACCCCGAAGGATTGGATGCCGAAAAGGTGAAGTACGACGGCTTGCACTATCCCACAGTAGGGTTGGTGTACATCCAAAAAGCCAACCGATACGAATTTGCTTTCGTCAAGCAAGTGGAGGGCATCAACTGTGCCGGGGGTATCTGCCGCTACGAACCTACGTTCAGCGGTTTCCGCGCCAGAATCAATTCTTCTTTTTAATGCAAACCGTTGACTGCTTTAGGTCTGAAAAAAACACGAAAATTATGAAACATATTCTCTTTTCGCTTTTTGTCGCCAGCATCGGCTTCACTGCCTGTGAAGAAGAGCCTATCACCATCCCCGACTTCAGCTCCGGCCAACGCCGGATACTCGTGGAAGAACTCACGGGCGTCAAATGTCCGGCTTGCCCCAACGGCACACGCGAACTGCTGCGCCTGCAGGAAATATTTGGCGCAGACAGCCTGATTATTGTGAGCATCCATGCGGCGGGCAACTTTTCCGTGCCATTCACCAACCCACCGGGTCAGGATTTCCGTTTCCCACAGGCCCAAGAGTTGGCCAATCTGCTCGGCGCTCCCGACGGTTATCCTGCTGCGGCCATCAACCGCCGCAAAGTTGACCCCAACGCCAATTCGCTCTATATCCTGCCGTTCACCTCTTGGGCGGGCATTATTGGCAGCGAATTCCAAAAAAGTTACGGCCTCGATTTGTTGTTGGAAAATGATTTCAACCCAACCACCCGCCAACTTGACATGAAAGTAACCCTCGGTGCCAATGACCCGTTGCCCGGGGAGAACCGCCTGACCTTACTTATTACGCAAGACAGCATCGTGGATCCCCAAATAGACGGTTCGGTGTTAAAACCTGAATATGTCCACCGCCATATTTTGCGCCACATCGTCACGTCACCTGCTGGCGACCCCATCGCCGAAGCACTGAATGCTGGTGCGGTGGTCGAAAAAAACTATTCCATCACTTTGCCCGCCGAGTGGTCAGCAAAACATTGCAGCGTGGTGGCGTATGTGCATCACGGCGGCGACCCCGACCGGGAAGTATTGCAGGCGGTGGAGTCGCACGTGGTAGATTGAAAAAAAATCACCAACTCCCCTTTTATTTCCCCAAAAAACCGATGTTGCGCTTCAGGCCTGCGTATTTCACCCGTTTGACCGCTGATTTTTTGAAAATTTTGGAAAAAACTTCTTCTGTCAACTCTTGCCAATCGCGGCGAGAGAGTTGCAGCAAATCGGGGTGCGGCTCAAATGCCGGCTCTGAATGGCGCTCCGAAAAACGGTTCCAGGGGCACACATCTTGGCACACATCGCAGCCGAACATCCAGTTGTCCATCTTGCCCTGAAACGCGGCGGGGATTTCGTCGCGCAACTCAATCGTCAGATAAGAAATACATTTGGAGGCATCGAGAAAATAACCTTCGGGCGAAATAGCCTCCGTCGGGCAAGCCTCTATGCAGCGGCGGCAGGTGCCGCAGTGGTCGCGGATGGGGTCGTCGTACACGAGCGGGAGGTCGCAAATAATTTCTGCCAAAAAGAAAAACGAGCCGCGCCGGGGATGGATGGTGAGCGTGTTGCGCCCGTTCCAGCCGATGCCCGCGCGTTGCGCCCATTCGCGCTCCATCACCGGCGCACTGTCCACAAAACAACGCCCGTTGATGTCGCCGATTTCGGTTTGCATAAACTGCAACAGGGTTTTCAATTTGTCTTTGACGACAACATGGTAGTCCTCGCCGTAAGCGTAAGTAGCGATTTTCGGCGCGTCGGGCTCGTGCTGTTTTTCTTCCGTAAAATAATTGAAAGTCAGGCAGATAACCGTTTTTGCACCCGGCACGAGCAGCGTCGGGTCCACACGCAAGTCAAAGTGATTTTCCATGTAGGCCATGCGCGCGTGCGCGCCGGCGTGGAGCCATTTTTCCAAACGCCGCGCTTCTTCGTCGAGCCTTTCGGCGCGGGCGAACCCGACAAACTCAAAGCCGAGGCGCTGGGCTTCGGTGCGGATGAGGTCGGTGTGGTGTTGTGCTTGCGACATGGTGGATTTTGAATTTGTAAAATGCCGACATCTGAAGCGATAGGGCAATTTGGATTCGTTTTGCCGGATATTTTTGTGGCAATTCACCGTATTATGAAGACAATCCAACAGTTTTTTTTGCTGCTGTCTGCCACGACGGCTTTTTCTCAAAATTATCACCCTTTCATCCAACACGATGTGTACCGAGATGAATATTGGGCTCCCGAATTGCAGTTTTGCACCTTTTCTTATGGCTATCGCTACTGGTTTCGGGGCGATTCGACGGTAAACGGGCAAACTTACCAAAAACTACTTTCCGCCCCCATCTTTGGGGCGCCCGACGCACCACCGATGTGCCCTCCGTACACGGTGGACACGAATGATTACGTCATTTTCGCGCTCATGCGGGAAGACACGGCAGCGAAACGTGTTTTTCAATTGGATTTTGACACGGGCACAGAGTTTCTTTTATTTGATTTTTCGGTCGCCGTGGGCGATTCGGTCACAGTTGGCAACCCGCCAGAGATGGTCTATGTGGAAAATACTTGGGCCGAAACTTGGGCCGATGGGGCGGATCGGAAAAAAATGATTGTCCGCTCGCCAGAAGGTTTTGAATTGTTGTGGATTGAAAGTTTGGGCAACGAAAACAACCTATGGAACCCTCTTTCTGAATTGTGCATTTGCCCACACGGCATTTGTTATCAGCAAAACGGGCAGGATTTGTACGGTGGTGGCCCTTGCGCTACGATTGTGTATGCGGGAGAATTTGAGAAACCCGCTCACACCTTCCGACTGACACCGAATCCCGTCAGCGAGACATTATCTGTGCAAATGTTGGACGAAAAGTTCGACCGCGTATTGGTCATTGGTCTTTCGGGTGAGGTGCTTATGGAGGAAATGTTCTCGAACGGGCTTTCTTCGACGGAAATCGCTGTAAAAAATTTGCCCGCGGGTTTGTACCACATTGTGCTTTATTATGACCAAAAACGCTTGGGTGCTGCGCGTTTTCAAAAAATCTGAACAGGCTGCAATTGTCATTTCAAATCTTTCAGCAAACCCGGCAACTGCCGCAACGCCACCAATTCTTTATACTTCTCCCGTGCATCATCTGCCGGAATGCCGAAATACAACTTGCCACCTTCCAGCGATTTGGACACACCTGCCTTGGCCGACACCACCGCGCCTTTGCCGATGCGGATGGCCTGAGCCACACCAACTTGGCCGTACAACACCACATTGTCCTCGATAATCGTCTTTCCGCCGATGCCGACCTGTGCGGCGAGCAGGCAATTTTTCCCGATGACCGCCCCATGCCCGATATGAACTTGGCAATCCAATTTGCTGCCCGTGCCAATGACCGTATCGCCGCTCACGCCTTTATTAATGGTACACCCTGCCCCGATATCCACATTGTCTTCAATGATGACACGCCCGCCCGAGCGCCATTTTTGATAAGAGCCATCGGCTAACTTCTTGAAATAGAACGCATCAGAGCCGATAATAGAGTTGGGGCCGATGCTCACATGATCGCCAATTTCGGTGTACTCGCCGATGTAGGTGTTCGCCTGAATGTGGCAGTGCGCCCCAATGCGCACGTTGGCTGCGATAACTACACCCGGCTCTATGACAGCCGTCGGGTGGATGCTGGCCCGGTGGCTGACTGGCGCGGTGATTGGCTCGAACGGGCGGTGCTCGCGTACGAGCGAGTCGTAAGCCTCAAAGGGGTTTTCCACCACGAGGATGACCTTTCCGGGGGGGCAGTCAGCCGGTTCGTTGAGCAAAATGACGGTGGCGGCACTTTTCAGTGTTTTTTCAAAATACTTTTTCACGTCGGAAAAAGCGATATCACCGGGTTCTACTTTGTGGATTTCGTTGATGCCGGTAGCGGAAAGCGAGTCGTCGCCGATGATTTGGCGGGCGTTCAGACGCGCTGCCAGCGCGGGGACGGGGATAGGTTGTGGAAATTTCATTCAAGAAAGGATGTTGGGCTCAAGGTTGGCTTGAGAAGTGCCTAAGGAACGGGTAAACAATAACTTATGAATTTGATGTGATTTCTTTCCGCCCATACCGCCCATCTTTTTGATTAAAGAGCGCTGCTATTCGCACAAAAAGATGGTTGTCTGGGCAAAAACCAATCTACCTGAAATTTACAAGTTATTATTTACCCGTTCCTAAATTTTTTGCAAAGGTCTGAAAATTAAAAAAGCGTTTTTCTGAAAAACCACAACCGGCTGCCTCGAAATCAGAAACCTCGAAACCTTCTTTGCAATTCCGGCATATCCGCTACTTTTACCGCAAAACCAACCTGTATGATGCCTCGTATTCGTCTCTCACTGCTCCTCCCCTTATTCCTTGTTTTCTCCCAAAATGTCGTATCGTGGGGGCAGCCGCCCATCTCCGAGCTGCGCGGCGCGTGGATTGCCACGGTCGCCAATATTGACTGGCCCTCCAAGCCCGGTCTCCCGGTGGAGCGCCAAAAAGCAGAATTCGACAGCCTGCTCGATGTGCTCAAAGCTATGAATCTCAACGCCGTATTCGTACAAGTGCGCCCTTCTGGCGATGCTTTTTATAACTCGGCCAGTGTGCCGTGGAGCAAATTCCTGACTGGCGAACAAGGGCTTCCGCCCGCCGACTCAAGCTATGACCCGCTGCGCTTTATGATAAAAGCGGCGCACGACCGGCGTATGGAATTCCACGCTTGGCTCAACCCCTATCGCGCTACTTGGGATTTGGACACGGCCAATCTTTCGCTCATCCACCCCCTGCGTTCCCTGCCGCCAGCCGTGAAAAACCAGTGGTTTTTTCGCTATGGCCGCCGCTATTATTTCAATCCGGCCAACCCGTTTGTGCGGCAATATCTGGTAAATGTGGTGCGCGACATCATCACCCGCTACGATGTGGACGGCATCCATTTCGATGATTATTTTTATCCGTACAAAGAACAGGGCGAGGTGCTGAATGACTACAACGAATTCGCATCTAACCCGCGCGGGTTCACCAATATAGAAGATTGGCGGCGCGACAACGTGAACAAATTGATACAGGACGTGTCGCAAGTTGTCAAAAAATTCAAACCCTTCCTCCGTTTTGGCATTGGGCCTTTCGGGGTGTGGCGCAATGCCGACCGCGACCCCACCAATGGCTCCGATACTCGTGCGGGCATCACCAGCTACGATGACCTCTATGCCGACGTGCTGCTCTGGCTCAAAAATGGCTGGATTGACTATGTGGCTCCTCAACTCTACTGGAGCATCGGATACCCTCCCGCCGACTACCAGAAATTGGTGGATTGGTGGAGCAAGCACACCTATGGCAGGCACCTCTACATCGGTCATGCAGCCTATAAAATTGCCAACAGCCCGAACGACGCCAATTGGAACAAGCCGGAAGAAATCAGCAAACAAGTGGCGCTCAACCGCTCCAACCCCAACGTGCATGGAAGCATTTATTACTCGGTGAAGCCGCTTTTCCGCAACCCGCTCGGAGTGCAGGACACGATTATCAACAAACTCTATCAGTATCCAGCCCTTGTGCCGAGCATACCCACAATGGCAAAAACCCCGCCCGCCACTCCACAAATATGCCGGGTGAAAGGCACGCCCAGCACCGTCAAACTTGCTTGGCAGGTATGCGACATCCTGACTGGGGAAGAAATGCCGCACTATTTCGCCATTTATCGCTTCGATGGAGAGGCCATTGGCAACTTCCGCGACCCGTACAACCTCTTGATTACCACACCGTTTTATTCAGAAAAGTACATCTACGAAGACCAAACCGCAGTGGAAGGCGAATATTACACCTACGTCATCGTAGCTTACAACCGCGCCAACGTGGAGAGTTACAGCAGTGAGCCGATTTATGTGAAAAAGACAAAAAAGGGGGCGAAAAAGAAGCGGAAGTTGTTTGGATATTTGTTCTAAAATCAAATCCCGCTTGGAAACCGCTCCGCAAACTCCTTCGCAAAATAGGTCAAAATCACATCCGCCCCTGCCCGGCGAATGCTCAGCAGCGTCTCTGGCATTGCTCGCTCGAAGTCGAGCCAACCGTTGTTGCAGGCCGCCCGGAGCATAGCGCACTCGCCGCTCACATGGTAAGCCGCGATGGGCAAATTTGATTTTTCTTTCAACAAATGAATCACGTCGAGGTAGTGCAAGGCCGGTTTCACCATCAGCATATCCGCGCCCTCGGCGGTGTCAAGTTCTGCCTCGATGAGGGCTTCCGATTTGTTGGCCGGATTCATCTGATACGACTTCTTATCTCCACTTTTTGGCGCTGAATCCAGCGCATCGCGGAAAGGCCCGTACATCGCGCTGGCATATTTTGCTGTGTAAGCCAAAATGCCTGTTTTCGTAAATCCTTGTTCGTCAAGGGCTTTTCTGATAAAACCTACGCGCCCATCCATCATGTCCGAAGGCCCCAGCATATCGAAGCCCGCCTCTGCTTGCGCGACCGACATCTTCGCCAAAATCGGCAGCGTCTCGTCGTTCACGATCTCGCCGTCAATCACCAAGCCGTCATGTCCGTCACTCGAATAAGGATCCAATGCAACATCGCTGATGAGACAACATTCAGGGAATCGGGCTTTGATTTCGCGTGCCACTTTCAGGTAAAAATTCTCCGGCGACCAACTGTAAGTAGCCGTTTTGTCTTTCAAACTATCGGCAACAGCGGGGAACAATATGAAATTCGTCAAGCCCAGATTCATACATGACTCAATTTCACGGATTAAATTGTCGGACGAAAAACGGAAAATGCCTGGCAATGAGCGAATCTCGTAACGGACATTTGAGCCATCCACTAAAAACAAAGGAAACACGAGGTGCTGAACGTTGAGGTGGGTTTCGGTGGACATACCACGAAGGGCAGCGGACTGGCGGTTGCGGCGTGGGCGACGAAGCATCATGAGTAGAGGCAGTTGGTTAAAGCAGGCGACAAAACTATGGCGTATGGGGGGCAATAAGAAAGACAGCTGTAGTAATTGACAAAACAATGAAAAAAGCCCGCCCTCGGTTGTTACGAGGTCGGGCTTTCCACAGAAATGGGTACATAATAAAACAGGGCACCGACTGATTGCTCAGTAGCACCCTGTATAACCCCAAAAAACCAAATGAAAACAATCTTAAGTAAAACGCTATAAAAGCGACTTGTTTCTTTTCAAGAATCTATCCTTTGATAGACTAAACCACAATTTTTTTAACTGCACAAAGATAAAGGCACTTTTCAATCTCCGCAAGTCTTTTTGAAAAAAAATTTTCGTCTTTAAAATTCTCCCCGTAAAGTTACTGTTAAATTCACATTAACCCTCATCGCAGCACATATTGCGGTATTGCTCAGTACCTTTGGCGATGTAAATGTACGCTTGTCAAAGAAATGCGCAAACCTTTTTCAAAAAAAATTCTGAGTATATCAAAAGGGATCATGTTGGCTGCGATTTCAAGCCTTTACATGTTCGGTTGTGGGCCTGACAAAGAAGCAGTTATACAGGAAAAAGTAGCAGAACGTGTCACAGCATTCCGAGTAAAAAAAATTACGGATTGCCGCCAAGCACTCTTAAGCGAAGCCGAGCAAATCGTGGATTCCCTGCTGCTTGAAGAAGCCAAGATGGAGTTGATGGATTCTCTTACCCGTTCGCGCCCCGGGCGGCCTCCCAGACCTGCTCCTTTGTTGCCCATTGACTCATTGGCCGTGAAACCGCTTTTTGGCCAATAGCAGGCAACTGAAAGCGGCTTATTGACACCAATTCAGGCCTTTCACCTTTGCATTTTGCTCGCAAGTATTCAAATCATCAGGCCATTTTTACATAGCGTGTTCGTCGCGGCGATTTGGTGTATGTGGTCGCCGGTGGCGGCCCAGCAGCCGGGCGATTTTTCCAATCTCCGCACCCGCACCCTTGATGCATTCTTGCCATTTCAACCACTCGACTCGCTGACGGTCGCTCATCCATTGGTATCAGTTGCCGATTCTGCTACGGGGCAAAATCTTGATGTGCTATTTTTTTTCGTGGAAAATAATTTGCTCCGCACGGATACTGCCCGGCTTCGCATTGCCTGCCCCTCATGCCAAAAAATCCAAGTTGTTTATCGTGTATTGCCATTTGACCTGAGTGCAAAAATAGCTCGTTTGGACACTGCAGCCATTCGTCGAAACGTGCGGCCAGATGCCATCGAGTTTGACTATTCGCCATACGAGCCGGCCACAAATCCTTGGCAATCTGGCAGCCTCATTTCCAATGGTGCTTACACACGCGGGCTTTCGTTTGGCAACAGCCAAAATCTGGTGTTCAACTCTAACCTGAATCTCCAACTCAACGGCAAACTCGGCAACGACCTTGAACTCCAGGCGGCTCTTTCGGACAATTCGATACCGCTTCAACCCGACGGGACAACACGCCAGCTGCAAGAATTCGACCGGATATTTATCCAATTAAAAAGAAAAAACACCGCGCTCACGGCGGGCGATTACGACCTGACGAGACCTGCCGGATATTTTTCAAATTATTTCAAACGGCTGCAAGGTGGGATGGTGGAATATAAGGGGATTGGGGATTGGGGATTGGGGAATAGGAAAAGGCGCGGTTCCCAATCCTCAATCCCCAATCCTCAATCCCAAGACACGCTGGGAGTGCGGGTGGCTGCGGCTGTTTCTCGAGGAAAATTTGCGCGGCAATTAGTGCAGGGGCAGGAGGGCAACCAAGGCCCATATCGGCTGCAAGGCGCAGAAGGTGAGCGATTTATCATCGTGCTAGCGGGTACGGAAAAGGTGTTTCTCGACGGCCAACTTTTGCGCCGCGGGCTTAGCGACGATTACATTATTGACTACAACCTCGGTGAGGTGACCTTCACGCCCCGGCGTTTGATTTCGAAGGACAGCCGCCTCATCATCGAATTTGAATACGCAGTACAGACTTACCTGCGCTCTACTTTGGCGGCAAACACAAACTGGAACACTCGGCACGGACGGGCTTATTTCAATTTTTATTCCGAACAAGACTCGCGCAATAACGGCGGCGCGCAAGAACTTTCTGTTGTAGAGCGCCGCCGCCTCGCGGAAGTCGGCGACGATTTGCGCAACGCTTTTGCCACTGGCATTGACACGCTCGCAGATTTTGACCCCAGCCGGGTGCTGTACCGAATTAAGGATTCGGTGGTTTGCGGCGTGCCGACACCTATACTATATTTTAGCACGAACCCCGATTCGGCGCGTTTTGCCGCCCGATTCACGGAGGTGCTGCCGGGCCAGGGGAATTATGTGCTGGCGCTGACGGCGGCCAACGGGCGGGTTTATCGCTGGTCGCCGCCCGACCCGGTGACCTGCCAGCCGACGGGCAATTTTGAGCCGGTGGTGCGGCTCATCGCGCCGGAATTGCGTCAATTGTACGCGGCAGGCGGTGATTTTCAAGTGTTTAAAGGTGGGCGGGTGACGGCGGAGGTCGCGCTGAGCAACCGCGATTTGAACCGTTTTTCGCCTTTGGGAAACGAAGACAACTATGGGGTGGCGGGATTTGCAGGCTTTCGGCAGCGGGTTCCATTCGGGAATGCCGGGCGTTGGCAAGCAGTTTTGAATGCGAACTACGAGCATACTGCCAGGGATTTTTTGCCGCTCAATCCCTACCGTCCGGCGGAGTTTGTGCGCGACTGGAATACGGACAACAGCCGCGACACGGTGGCTGAGCAAATCGCGCGGGGTGGTTTTTCATTGGAAAACAAAAACTTGGGCGGCGGGCGCTATGAATTTGGCGCGTTTCGGCGGCAGGGCGTGTACGATGGACAAAGGCATTTTGGGCAAATGCGCATTCAGAAGCACGGCTACGAATTTTTTAGCGAAATGAACTTGCTCACGACAGACGGGGCTGCCGAACGCACCCGTTTTTCACGGCCAAAATTTGATATTTCAAAGACGTTTTTCAAAAAAGACACGGCAGCACAAAAGGCATTTTTGAAAATCGGCATTTACGCGGAGCGCGAAAAAAACGAACGCCGAGCCGCTGACGCAGATACCCTCAGTCGTGCGGGCTTATGGTATGACCTCTATCGTTTTTATTTTCAAACGCCTGAAAACCAGGGTGTTTGGCAATGGGGCGGATTCCTCTCGCAGCGCAACGACTTTTTTCCAAATGGAAATTATTTCAAAAACAACACGGTGGCGAATGAGGCAAATCTGAACGGAAGTTGGCGCACACCGCAGCAAAACATCAAATCGGCAAATCAGCAGATTAGTTGGACAGTCACCTACCGCAATTTACGTGTCATTGACCCTGAACTGACCTCGTTGGAGCGGCAAGAGACCTATCTTGGCCGAGCGGATTACAGTTTGTCGGCTTGGAGGAATGCACTGAATTTCACCACTGGATATGAAATCGGCTCTGGCCAAAGCCCAAAAGTGGAGTTTACTTATCTGTCCGTGAACCCCGGCGAAGGGCAATACACTTGGGTGGATCGAAACCGCGACAGCATCTTGCAGATAGATGAAATGGAAATCGCGGTGTTCCAAGATCAAGCCAATTATGTGCGCATAGCGGTGACGACGCCCGATTATATTCGCACGAACAATGTGCTGCTGAACCAAAACCTGCGCCTCGAGCCGCGCATTTTGTGGGGAAACTCCAAACGCCGATGGCAACGGACGCTGAGCCGTTTTTCCACTCAAAGCACTTTCCAAATCAACCGCCGCACCTTCGCAGGGGCGCAGGGGGTGTCGCCCTGGAACCCATTTCAGTTTGCTGTGGCGGACAGCGCATTGGTGACCGTGACGGCCTCGGTGCGCAATGTTTTGTTTGTGAACCGCGCCAACCCGGCTTGGGATGCGAGCATTGCGCAGGGCGACAACCGCAGCCAGGTGGTGTTGACGACGGGCTTCGAGCAGCGACGCAATGTGGACTGGACGTTGCACGGGCGGCTCAATCTGGGTCAGCGTTGGAGCGCCGAAGCCGATGTGGTTCGCGGCGAGAAATCCAGTGACAATCAGGCATTTGACAGCCGTGATTTCGATATTCAGTCGTGGGAGGCTGGGCCGAAGATGACTTGGCTGCCGAGCCGTGTGTTCCGTGTTGTTTTCAAATTGAATTTTCAAAACAGCAAAAACACACTTGCTGGGGCGGAAAAGGCAACTCAAAATGATTGGAACACCGAATTGACCTGGAATCCGCCGGGGCGCCAAAACGCGCAGGGGTTTCGGGCTGCTACTTCGTTGCGAGCGAAGGGTTCGTTTGTCAATATCAAGTACACGGGGGAGTCGAACACGGCGGTGGCGTTCACGATGTTGGAGGGCTTGCAGGATGGGAAAAACTTTCTGTGGAGCCTGAATCTTGACAGGCAGTTGTCAAAAAGCCTGCAATTGAGCCTGAATTATGAAGGCCGAAAAACGGGCGAAAACCGGGTGGTTCATGTGGGGAGGGCGCAGGTGCGGGCGGTGTTTTAGGGTGCCACGTTTGCCTCTACCGTCACGGAGGCAGGAAACCAGCACAATTTGTCGAGCATTTCCAATGTGCCGGGGAAGATGTTCAAATCTACTTTCCGGGGTATGCCATCGAGGCAACCTTCATTGGAATATTGCCA
>CAYZVM010000118.1:15235-18065 GCA_964481485.1 uncultured Saprospiraceae bacterium
GTGTCCCAATCAATATCTTTTTGATAATGAGAGACATCCACCCCTTGCAGTTCCATCACCGGCGGAGCAGCTGGTGTGCCGACGTTTTGGCCGCTCCACAGCGGGGCAAAAACAAATGTTAGGATTGGTAGAAGTCTCATCATGCAAAGATTTCGGTGCTGCGAATGTAATGTGCTTCGTGTTGTTTTGCGCGGCATTAACTGTTCTTTTAGCCGTTGGCCGACAAATTTCCGATTGCCACAATTCGTGCCAAGTGCAGAGGGGTGAGAGATTAAAGAGGGTGAGCGGGGTGAGAAAAAGTGCGTGCGGTTCTCGTTTACAGGGCTTTACGTTTTATGCAAATTTTCGACAGTTTTGAAAAAACAAACCTTCCGGATGCGTCATGCACTCGGAAGGTTTGATAACTCGGCAGTGCCCAATCATCGTTGATCAACGATTCATGGATTCGAGGAATTCCTCATTGCTGCTGGAGTGCATCATTTGTTTTTTCATAAACTCCATCGCTTCTTCCGGCTTCATATCTGCCAAGTGATTGCGGAGGATAAACATACGCTGCAAGGTGTCTTTGTCCAACAACAACTCTTCGCGACGGGTGCTCGATTTAGTGAGGTCAATGGACGGGTAGAGGCGACGGTTGGCGAGGTTGCGATCGAGTTGCAACTCCATATTGCCCGTTCCTTTGAACTCCTCGAAAATCACCTGGTCCATTTTTGAACCTGTGTCAATCAACGCAGTTGCCAAAATAGTGAGCGAGCCGCCATTCTCGATGGCACGTGCAGCACCAAAGAATTTTTTGGGTTTTTGCAGTGCTGTGGCTTCCACGCCGCCGGAAAGCACCTTGCCAGAAGCTGGGGCGACGGTGTTGTAAGCCCGCGCCATGCGGGTGATAGAGTCGAGCAAGATGACAACATGGTGGCCACATTCGACCATCCGTTTCGCCTTTTCGAGTACGATGTTGGCGAGGCGAACGTGATTGTCCGCCAATTCGTCAAAAGTAGAAGCCACGACCTCGGCTTTCACGCTGCGGCGCATATCGGTCACCTCTTCCGGGCGCTCGTCAATGAGCAGGACGATGACATAACATTCCGGGTGGTTTTTTGTGATGGCGTTGGCGATGTCTTTGAGCAAGAAGGTTTTGCCCGTTTTGGGCTGTGCCACGATGAGGCCGCGTTGGCCTTTGCCAATCGGTGTGAACAGGTCAATAATCCGTGTGCCAAAATCGCGCCCGGTGGTGCTGGTCAGCAGGTTGAACTTCGAGGTCGGGAATAGTGGCGTGAGGTAATCGAAGGGTACTCGGTCGCGCACATCTTTAGGGTCGAGGCCGTTGATTTTACTGACCCTAAGCAGGGCAAAATACTTTTCTCCTTCTTTTGGCGGTCGAATAGCACCACGCACAGTGTCGCCGGTACGCAACCCAAATAATTTGATTTGCGACGGGGACACATAAATATCGTCGGGGCTGGTCTGGTAGTTGTAGTCGGGAGAGCGAAGGAACCCGTATCCATCGGGCATCATTTCGAGTGTGCCGAGGCCTTCGATGATACCGTCGAGTTCTACGTCGAATCTTTCTTTGTGTGCCACGGCGGGCATCACTTCTGCGGGTTCGGGTTCGGGGCGTTGTTGTTCCGGGCGCGTCTCTGGGAGCTCGGAAGCAAAGGGTTTGCGCATTACCACCATTTCGTCCTCATCGTCGTAGGTGCCTGGATTTTGGGCTACGAAATCCTCTTCCAGGTTGTTGAGTTTGGCGGCATCTGGATCCACGAGGTTGGGGTTGCCGGGGCGTTGGTCGCGGTTGAAACGGTCGCGGTTTCGGCGGTCGTCCCAACGGTCGCGCCTGTCTGGCGTACGCTGGTCGCGGTTTTGGCCGCCGGGGCGGTCGTTCCAGCGGTCGCGCCTGTCCGGCAGGCGTTGGTCACGGTCTTGATTAGTGGGGCGGTCGTCGCGGCGCTCTTGTTTTTCAGGTGCGCGCTGGTCGCGGTTCGGGCTTGCGGGGCGATCGTCGCGCCGTTCTGGCCTTTCAGGCTGTCGCTGGTCGCGGTCTTGATTGGTGGGGCGGTCGTCGCGGCGTTCTTGCCTTTCAGGACGTTGTTCGCGGATTTCTGCTGGACGCAATTCGGGTTCACGGCGGGTTTCTACCGCACGGGCGGGTGGTTCGGCGGGCGGTTTGTTTTCGACCTTTGGAGAAGATTTTTTCTCAACCGCGGGCTTCGCTACGGCTGCTTTGCGAGGGCGGCGACCTGTTTGTGGGTTAGGTTCGTCCACCAAATGCACCTCCTTGGTGCCAGCTTTTTCAAGCAGTGCCTGCTCGTCGAGGATTTTATAGACGAGGTCTTGTTTGGTGAGTTTGTTGTATCCTTTTACACCCAGTTTCTGAGCGATTTCTTTCAGTTCGGATACCAGCTTGTCGTTCAGCTGCAATATGTCGTACATGGTAGGTTAGAAAAAAGAATTTTGAAAAACGGCACGGCGGGACGCGACAGAGTGGCGTTCAGCGAATACGCGCCGGGGCGAGAGAGTGTGCGTGAATGAAAAATGTTTGCAAGTAAAAACAATCAGAAACGAGCCGACCAGCATGTGGCGTGGCTCAAGAAGACTTGATGTGTCGGAAAAATCAATTTGGTAAAAAAGGGACAATTGGTGTCGGCTTTACGCTTCGTTTGCAACCTCCAAAACACCTCTGGGCAGACATAACTGAACTATCGAAACAACGAGGAAAACAATAGTGGAAATGGTGAGGCAATCTGGGCAACGGCGAGAGCCGGGGTAGAAATGTGATGGGGCAAAGATAATCCTATTTTGAAATTCGTCCTACCTTGCGCCACTTTTTTGC
>CAYZVM010000119.1:0-13948 GCA_964481485.1 uncultured Saprospiraceae bacterium
TCTTGTCAAACTTGCTCATCCGCGAAAGTTAGCACTTTCGCAAGAAGTCTATTAATTCATTCATTTTCAAAAAATTGTCTCATGAAAAATATCGTCCAAATATGCGTCGCGCTATTGATCGCGGCAGCAAAACTCTCCGCTCAGAATACCGACATTATCGCGTGTTCAAATTTTCGCTGCGATGGGTCACCCGTCGCCAATGTGACTTACTCGCTTTCTGTCCACTTTGCCGACACAGTGATTACATACCTTGACTCGATACCCGATTCCAATGGCTGCGTGATATTCCCCGAATGGACCATATCCGGGTCAAATAACCATATACTCACCCCCTCCAAAGACGGCGATCCGCTCAACGGTGTGAACGCTTTTGACTTAATCTTGATAGCCCGGCATATCCTCGGCCTGCAGCCCTTGTCCTCGCCATACGCCATGATTGCTGCCGACCTCAACAAGAGCGGCTCTATCACGACTTTCGACATCGTGCAAGGCCGAAAACTCATCTTAGGGATATTGACGGACTCCATCCCTTCTTGGCGCTTTGTGTATGAAGATTACCAATTCCCCATCCCGCAAAACCCGTTTTTCGAGTTGTTCCCAGAATATGTGGAAAACGGCGCTCCCTTCACCCCCGTTGGTTTTGTCGGCATCAAAGTCGGTGACGTGGATTGCACCGCCTATCCCGGCTTCGGCAGCCAAAATGTGAAAGACCGCACCACCACGAAGCTGACCCTCCCCGACGCTACTTTGCGCCCCGGCGAAACACTCGACATCCCGCTCCGCATGAGCGAGTCTGGCGAATGGCTCGGCCTGCAATGGGGGCTGCGCTACGACCCCGATTTGCTTGAAATAGAGGCCGTTGTACCCGGCAATTTGCCCGGCATGAACGAGAGTGCCATTGCCAGTCCACAGCCCGGCATGCTCAATGTCGTATGGTTCGACGCGATGCCGCAGGTTGTTTTGGCTGATGAAAACCTGCTGACTTTGCGGGTGCGGACACTCGCGCCAGTGCGGCTTAGCGAGGCCATTTCTATTGCCAAAGAAAAAATCTCCCCGGAAGCTTACACCGCCAGCGAGCAAGCTCAACAGTTGCAATTGGAATTCACGGAACGGTCGGCAGCCGGGGGCGAAACGGTTGCTTTTGCGCCGCAGCCCAACCCGACATCAGCTGGCGCGGCCATTCCGCTGCGGTTGGCGCAGAGCGAAACGGTGATACTGGAATTGACCGACATTTCCGGCAAAAGACTTTTTTTTCAACAAATAACACTCGGCGCGGGGGCGCACCTGCTCGACATCCCGGCTACCGCGCTCCCGCAAACGGGCGTGTATGTGTGGCGGGTGCAAGCAGGCAAATGGGAGGAAAACGGGAGATTGGTGAAGATGTAAAAAAGACTGATACTCGATTGGGAATGCCCGGTGCAGCAACTTTTTGGCACCGGGCATTCCCAGTTTTGTGGGCAATCGGCAGCCATTGAAAATCAAGACACAACCCCGCATTTGACCAACTTTAACTTCCCCCTCTTACCCTTTTTCCGTAAAAAGGTGTTATTTTGCCGTTGAAAAATGGACAGAATAATCTTTAATCTCATGCAAAAACATTTCCTAAAAGCATTGATAGCCAGCGTGTTTTTGTTCCCAGCGCTGTCGTTTGAAAATCCCGGCACACAAGATACAATTGACCCTGACCCAGAGGTGGTGGCCGCATCATACCCGAAAAATTATTTCCATCCCCCGGTGGACAACAAGCCGATTCGCCTCACCGGCACTTTCGGCGAACTGCGCCCCGACCATTATCACTCCGGCATTGACATTGACAGCAAAACTGGCGGAGTCGGCCAGCCCGTGTTCGCCTCCGCCAGCGGTTTTATTGACCGTATTCGGGTGCAAGCCAGTGGCTACGGCAACGTGCTGTACCTGAAACACCCCAACGGCTACACCACGGTGTACGCGCATTTGGACCGTTTTTCCTCCGAGATTCAAAAATATGTGCGCGAAACGCAGTACAAGCGCGAGCGATTTGAAGTGGACATCCGCCCGCCCGATGGGCTTTTTAAAGTAAAACAGGGTCAGGAAATCGGCAAACTCGGCAATACCGGCGGCTCCACAGGCCCACACCTGCATTTTGAAATCCGCAACTCCGCCAACGGCAAGGCACTCAACCCGCTGCTGTTCAATTTGCCCATCGTGGACAAAACCCCGCCCGAAATCCGCGACATGAAAATGTATTTTCTCAATGAAAATCGCGAAGTGCTGACAAGCAAACCTTTTCCCATCCAACACCGCAAAGACGGCTCGGTGGGCGTGGCGGGCGATACAGTCAAAATCGGCGCGTGGCGTGTCGGCTTCGGCGTAAAAACCTTCGACCGGCAAACCGGCCAGCGCAACGACAACGGCATTTACGGCCTCACGCTCCATGTGGACGGTCAACTGGCCTACTCTTGGCGCATGGACGAACTTGATTTCAACGAGACGCGCTACATGAACGCGCACGTGGATTACAGCGCCCGCAAACGTTATGGGGCGTGGTTCCACCGCTGCTTTTTGCTGCCCGGCCAGCGGCAGTCCAACTATGCCCGTACCGAGACACTCGGCGCGGTGGCACTCTCCAAAGACAAGCCCTCGAAAATCGTGGTGAAAGTAACCGATGCCGCCGGCAACTCGAAAAGCATCACTTTCTGGGCCAAACGCGACGAAAACATGGAAACTATCGTCGGTCAGCCTTACCAATATGAACTGCCGTGGGATGCCGAAAGCCGGATTGATTTGGAAGATTTTTCCATGTCGCTGCCCAAAGGCTCATTGTACGAAACCCTGCCTTTCCAGTACAAAATCACGCCCGACGAAAGCACTGGGATGTACTCTTCCATGCACCACCTGCACGATGCCCGCACACCCGTCCACCGCTATTTTGAAGTCGGCATCCGACCGCGCAACCTGCCCACTGGGCTGCGCTCAAAAGCGGTCATCGCAAAATGTGGCGACGGGCGACCCGATAATTGCGGCGGCTCGTGGCGGGGGGAGTTTTTGGTGACAAAAGTCCGCCAGTTCGGCGACTACTGCGTGATGGTGGACAACGAGCCGCCGACTATCACGCCCATCGTGTTTGACAACGATATGCGCCGCAGAAGCACCATGTCGTTCCGCATCCGCGACAACTTCGCCGTGAATGGCAGTGCCGACGGCCTCAGCTATCGCGGCACGGTGGACGACAAATGGGTGCTGTTCGAGTACGACCGCAAGCGCAACCGGCTCACCCACACGTTCGATTGGCGCACTGGAGCGGGCGCGCACGTTGTGCGGCTGGCGGTGAAAGATGACCGGGGGAATGAGGCCGTGTTTGAGCGGGCGTTTGTGCGGTAAAACTATCTTGGGGAAGGCAGTTAAATACTGGCCTTCCCTCTTGACTTTTATAGATTAACATGAAAACAAATTACGTCCTTCTTCTCCTGTTCGCCCTCTTTTTCCTAGCCTGTTCTTCGAGCCAGTCTTTCAAAACAGGTTTTAAACACTATGAAAACCGCGACTACCCAACCGCCCAATCTATTTTTGCCCGCTATCACGATGATGCGCTGTATGGCCCCGCCGCCGAGTATTTTTTAGCCAAAATAAAACTCACAGGAAATCCTACTTTCGACGAATACCTGCTGCTCAACCGCAACTTGGGCAATGCCGACAGCCTTTTCCGCCGCTTGTCGCCCAAAAACGCCCGCCGACAAATCAAACGATATGCGCTCGATACTGCCGCATTCCTCGAAACCCACGAACTCGTGCAACGGCGACTGCTCTCTCTTGTGCGCGCACGCGGCACGATTTCCATATTGGATTCTCTGCTCGAAGGCCTCCCCTCCCCCATCCCACAACTCCAGCCCGCCTATGACGACACCCGCTCCACCATCGTCAATGTGCATTTGGACGACGAGGATTATGACGTGCTGACGGCTATTGCGCGGCGCCATTTGGCTTTTGTGAAACCTGAAAATTACTCAAAATCCCGCCGACTCTCCGACCGCCTTTGGCCTGCTTTTGAGAAAAAACACCCGCTCTGCCAACTCGACAAGTTTGCCGCCGAACACCCGCAATCGTTTGTCGCCCGCGACTGCTGGCGAGAAGAAGTTCGCCAATTGCTTTGCAAAAATGAGGTCGCGCAAATGCTTGATTTTCATGAAAAAAATCGCTGGACGGCGCTCGAATCCGTCCTGCTGAACGCCATTGCCGACAAAACTGCCGACTTCACCAACGACACTTTTTTGAATGTCGAGCAGCAAACTCATCTGCTCCATTTGCGGCGGCGCAACCTCGCACTCGCCCGCATCCGCAACACGGGTTCGGTGGCCGATACAGCAGTTTTGTTGCGCCAAACGCAGGACTATATCGCCCGTTATGCGCCGCGTTATTCGGCGTTCCGACTCATGGAAGAGGCGCTGCAATTTTTTCTGGAAAAGAAACGCTACCAAAACGGCATCGAACTGCTCACCACCGCCCGGCCTTTTTTCCCCGACACTTTGCCAAAACCTTGTTACACCAATTTCGACTACCAACTGCGTGTGAAACCCTGGATTGACGGCAAATTGCCCATTTTGGAAAAACCTTTTGAGAACTTGCAAAAAACACCGCTTGAAGCGGTGAACACGGCCAAAGGTGACGAATTCAGCCCCGTACTTTCCGCCGACGGCGCGGAACTTTACTTCGGCGCATCGGGGCGCCGCGACAATATTTCGGGTCAAGATATTTTTGTCAGTCGGCTAAAAAACGGCTCGTGGTCGCCGCCGGAGTTGGTGGCCGCGCTTTCCGGCGAGGGCAATCAAATCCCGCTTTCCATGACCGCCGACGGTCGGCAAATGTTGCTTTTCGTAAATGGCCGTTTGCACATAAGCACCAGAAAAACAGAAACTTGGAGTGTACCTGAACCACTCCAACTTTCCGGCATTCCGCTCATGGGCAAGGGCGTTTTTTCTCCCGACGGCAACATGATTGCGCTCGAAGGCGCATTCTCCACCGGCGGCGTTTTGACCCCGCCGGATATTGACATTTTCGTGGTGCAGCGCGAACCAAACGGCCAGTGGGGAACGCCCGTCGCGCTCGGCGCCGACATCAACACGGAAGGGCAGGAAGGCAATCCTTATTTCGCCGACAACGGCAAAACGCTCTATTACACGAGCACGGGTTTTCCGGGCTTGGGCAAATCCGACGTGTTCATGTCGTACCGAAAGGCCGACAAAAATCTGGCGAACGACTGGGTGCGCGCCATCAACCTCGGCAAAGAGGTGAACGACACCTACGCGCACCGGGGCTTCGGCGCGATTTCGCCCGACGGCAAAACGGCTTATTTTGCCCGTTATGAAAGAGATGGGGACAAGGGGGATATTTGGATGGTGACACTGCCGAAAATAGAGAAGTGACACTTTTTGGAAAAGTGTCACTTCTGAAAAAACGGCCGCACGGCAGCAGCCAGCCGGGCAGAAACAGTGTGGGAAAGTGCGTTTCAGTGGAGGAAACCCGCCTACGCTAAAGCTACGGCGGGTAAAATGGGAAAGCACCCGACTGAAAATCGCTGTCACCGGCAGCCGTTTGTTCTTCGTTTCAAGTCGTTTTGGCGATCAAGTAGTTGACAAAAGCCGAACAGATTACCAACATGAATTTCGCGTCTTCAAATTTCAGGTCGGAAACTTCGTCTTTCAACGAATGTCTGATTCCGCCCGAATCGCTTGTGTATCCGTACAAGGCTGAAAAGGCTTTTTTCAAACTTTCGTGTAGCGGATATTTCTTCTCAATCACTTTCAAAGAATCTCCCAAAGTGGCGTTTTTATCCCCAGTGATGATTTTGCAAAGAGATTCAACTGCCGAGATTGACTCCTTCATCGAGTTTCGAAAGTCAGGGTTTTTCTTGTCAGAGAGAAGTTGAAGCGACGCTTCAAGATGAGTTCTTACCGGTGAATATTCGTCACCAATCTCTAAAGCCTGTTCAATTTCTGCAATTTCCTCCTCGGTTGTAACCTCCACTATTTGATTTTTTACGAATCGATAGGCAGAGAATTCTATCTCAAAGAAGTGATTACAAAAATCAGTGAATTCCCTTGCTTTTCGACTGCTCAAATTGCCAGCACAGTATTCGAGAAAGTCTAATTGTTTATTCCACTCTGCATATTCAAAAAACCATTTCTTGATATGCTTCCAAAACTCGTCTTTACGAACCAAGCCCAAACCATCCTGCGGAATATTATCAATGGGCAATTTTAAAAAATACACCCAAAGTTGTCTGCAAAATGCAGTCATTTCATATTTTGGCTTTGATGCCGCTACTTCGTGGGTTAGTTTCTCTACTATTTCCACCCTCACGGCAGTCCATAAAGAATTTCTCAAAGCATCGCTTACATGCCCAGCACATAAATCTTTGGGCAAGGGTTCAAGTCCGGTTCGCTGTGAAAAAAGCATCTCAAATCAAGTTGAATTAAAAAATCACGCCGAACAAGCTTCGCAATCCGGGTTGTCAATGCTGCAGACCTTGCCCGATACCTGCTCCACATCCAGCGCGCTCATGGTCGGCACAGGCTTTTCCGCCGGAATCGTCGCGCTGATGACCGGGTTGTCCACCTTCGCGTTCGCCACAAATTTCTGCTGGTGCTTTTTGCTGAGGGTGAACTTGATCGGGTCGGTCGCAGCCTTCGAGCGGAGATAGTACATTCCCGTTTTCAGGCCTTTTTGCCAAGCATAGAAGTGCATCGAAGAGAGTTTGGCAAACGTGGGCGCCTCCATGAACACGTTGAGGCTCTGGCTCTGGCAGATGTACGCCCCCCGGTCGGCACTCATGTCAATGATGACTTTTTGGCTGATTTCGTAGGCGGTTTTATAGACATCGCGCACCTGTTTCGGAATGTCCTCGATGCCCTGCATGGAGCCGTTGGCGGCCATGATGGCTTCGCGCATTTCTTCGTTCCAGAGGCCGAGGCGCACGAGGTCGCGCATGAGGTGTTTGTTCACCACGATGTGCTCGCCCGCGAGGGTGCGGCGCGTGTAGAGGTTGGACGTGTACGGCTCGAAGCACTCGTTGTTGCCCAAAATCTGGCTCGTGCTGGCGGTCGGCATGGGTGCAACGAGCAGCGAATTGCGCACGCCGACTTTTTTCACGCGCTCGCGCAGGCTGTCCCAATCCCAACGTTTTGAGGGCGTTACGCCCCAGAGGTCGAACTGGAACATCCCCTTGCTGAGCGGCGAACCTTGGAAGGTTTCGTAAGCGCCGTGTTTTTCCGCCAAATTCGCACTCTCCGTGACAGCGGCAAAATAGATGGTTTCAAAAATGTCTTTGTTCAACTGTTTGGCTGCCTCACCGTCGAACGCCATGCCCATGAGAATGAACGCATCGGCCAAACCCTGCACACCGAGACCGATGGGGCGGTGGCGGAAATTGGAATTCCGCGCCTCAGGTATCGGGTAGTAGTTGATGTCAATGACTTTGTTCAGATTGCGGGTGACAACTTGCGTGATTTGAGCCAATTTCTCAAAATCAAACTGGCCGTTTGTCACAAATTTCGGCAACGCGAGCGATGCCAGGTTGCACACCGCCACCTCGTCCTTCGAGGTGTACTCGATGATTTCGGTGCAGAGGTTCGACGAGCGGATAGTACCCAAATTCTGCTGGTTGCTCTTCTGGTTGGCCGCGTCTTTGTAAAGGATATACGGTGTGCCGGTCTCGGTCTGGCTTTCGAGGATAGCGTTCCACAACTCGCGGGCTTTCACGGTTTTACGCTGGCGGCCTTCCTGCTCGTATTGGTGGTACAGCGCCTCGAATTTTGCCCCGTACACGTCGAAAAGCCCCGGCGCTTCGTTCGGGTCGAAGAGCGACCAATCGGCGTCGGCTTTCACGCGCTCCATGAACAAATCGCTTATCCACATGGCGTAGAAGAGGTCGCGGGCGCGCATTTCTTCTTTGCCGTGGTTCTTTTTCAGTTCCAAAAACTCGAACACGTCGGCGTGCCAGGGTTCGAGATAAACGGCGAACGCGCCTTTGCGTTTGCCGCCACCCTGGTCCACATACCGCGCCGCGTCGTTGAACACGCGCAGCATCGGGATGATGCCGTTGCTGGTGCCGCCCGTGCCTTTGATGTAGGAGCCGGTGGCGCGGATGTTGTGGATGCTGAGGCCGATACCGCCCGCCGACTGCGAGATGAGGGCGCAGCGCGAGAGTGTCTCGAAAATGCCGGCGATGCTGTCCTCGGTCATGGTGAGCAGAAAGCACGACGACATCTGCGGCTTGGGCGAGCCTGCGTTGAAGAGCGTGGGCGTGGCGTGGATAAACCAGCGCTCGCTCATCAGGTTGTAGGTCTCGATGGCCGCGTCTATGTCTTCTTGGTGGATGCCGACTGCCACGCGCATGAAGAGGTGTTGCGGGCGCTCCACCACTTTGCCGTTCATGCGCATGAGGTAGGAGCGCTCGAGGGTTTTGAAGCCGAAATAGTCGAACTCGAAGTCGCGGTCGAAGATGATAGCGCTTTCGAGGCGTTCCTTGTGCTTCTGCACGATTTTGTAGGTGTCGTCGCCGATGAGGCCCGCGCGGTCGCCCGTTTTCGGGTCAATGTAGTGGTAGAGCGCGTGCACCACCTTGGAGAATGACTTTTCGGTCTCCTTGTGGAGGTTGCTCACGGCGATGCGGGCGGCCAGCAGGGCGTAGTCGGGGTGGACGGTGGCCATGGTGGCGGCAGTTTCAGCCGCGAGGTTGTCGAGTTCCACGGTCGTCACGCCGTCGTAGAGACCCATGATGACCTTTTTGGACACCTCGATGAGGTTGACGTAGTTGGTGTCGAGGTTGTAGGTGAGTTTGCGCAGCCGCGCTGTGATTTTGTCGAAGGACACCTCTTCGCGGCGCCCGGAACGTTTGATTACTTGCATCATGATTGTGGGTGTGTTGGCTTTCTAATTGTTGTTTCGATTTATGGATTGGATTTCAAGTCGAGATAGTTTGCCACTAAGTTTGTTCCCTAAGACTGATTAGGCGGTGTCCAGTAGCAATAATGAGAATAAAATCCCGTGTCATTTTTTATCAAGATGGAGATGGTGTCATTTGAGTCTTTTATCCTATTCAGGATGTTTCGCGCCTTCGAATCACATATCGAAATGATTTTGTTTAAAGGGTTTTCTTTTCCTGTGTCCGAACTTGCATAAACCAATTCAAAATTCTCAGGCAGGTAAAACTCTGCTATGATTGGCTCTTTCCTTTTGTTGATATCGGTGTGTTTATTCAACTCACTATCAACAATTATTGCTACTTTTTCATCTTTCAATGATATGCCACTGGTTATACGTTCTATTAGATTTTTCCAAGCAATTATCTCTGGATTAACTACGCAGTTTCTAAATTCAAATGCATCAAGTAGTTGATACTTTGCATTCCAGACAGGTCCTGTAAATTCAAGCTTAAATCCTATTGGAACCGCAACGGATATTTTTGTTCCATTAAGATCCACTGAATTAGTATCTACAGCAAATAGATGATCGAATTTATCCAAGGCCCTGTTGGGGTCTAATACGATTTGGTCGTTTCTTGATCTCGCGCGGCTGAGAACCTTGTGATTTTTGCCATCTCTCAAATAAGCATCGCCGACTTCAATAAAAACAGGGTCAAGCTTCTTTCCATTTTGATCATAAAATATGAATTGACCGTCTTTCTCTTCCATACCCGAAATGACTACGTCTTTGCCAAAATCGAATCGAATCTCATCAATTCTGGTCTTTTTTTGAACTTTCTGTTTTTTGTTCTTCATAGTTAGTAGTTTGTTCTCTCCTTGCAATCTATGCGGCCAAGGCGGTGAAGGGTCAGGTTTTTTGTTTTTAAACACAGAGAAAAAGAGAAAAAACACAGAGTGCCGCAGAGGTATTTTTTTGAAAATCAAGGTTTTACTCTGTGAAACTCTGTGCGACACTCTGTCTTCTCTGTGTTAAAAATCCCTCTTAAAACTCCGCCTCCATGCTGAACACCTGCTCATCGCGGTTCGTCATCACGCCCGCTTTTGCGTAGTCGCCCACGCGCTTTTCAAAGAAATTGGTTTTGCCCTGAATCGAAATCATGTCCATCCACGGGAATGGGTTGGCAGTTTTATACACCTTCTCGCAGCCGAGCGACATGAGCAGGCGGTCGGCCACGAACTCGATGTATTGGCCCATCATCTCGGCGTTCATGCCGATGAGCGACACGGGCAGCGCGTCGGTCACAAATTCTTTCTCGAACGTGACGGCTTCGGTGATGATGTCCTGCACTTCCTGCGGGTCGAGTTTGTTTTCGAGCATCGAATAGAGCAGACAGGCAAAATCGCAGTGCAGGCCTTCGTCGCGGCTGATGAGTTCGTTGGAGAAGGTGAGGCCGGGCATGAGGCCGCGTTTTTTCAGCCAAAAAATGGAACAAAACGAGCCGGAAAAAAAGATGCCCTCGACGGCGGCGAACGCGATGAGCCGGTGCGCAAACGACGGCGCGTTTTCAATCCAGCGCAGCGCCCATTCGCCTTTTTTGGCGACGCAAGGCAGGTTTTGGAGGGCGTGGAAAAGGAAATCCTTTTCCTTCGGCTCTTTAATATAGGTGTCAATCAGCAGCGAGTACATCTCGGCGTGGATGTTCTCGATGGCGACCTGGAAGCCGTAGAAACAGCGGGCTTCGGGGATTTGCACTTCGCGCATGAAGTTGAGCACGAGGTTCTCGTTCACGATGCCGTCCGAAGCGGCAAAGAAGGCAAGGACGTGTTTGATGAAATGGCGCTCGTCGTCGCTGAGTTTTTGCTCCCAGTCTGTCATGTCTTGGGTGAGGTCCACCTCTTCGGCGGTCCAGAAGGAGGCGACGGAAGTTTTGTACATTTTCCAAACCTCGGCGTAGTTGATGGGGAGGATGACGAAGCGGTCAGGGTTTTCGGCCAAAATCGGCTCTGTGGCGGCGTTTGCAATTTGTGTCATAGAATGTCTTGAATCGGAAGAGATGGTAAAATTGTTGGTTTGTTTATCTGGTGATTCGTTGAGAAAAAAGTGTTGAAATTCCCTCTCCTGCATCGCCGCGGGTGCGAATTCAGACCTCAGACACTTCCTTGACGACGTTGGAAGCCGGTCAGGAAATAGCAACATGAGTGGAAGGGACGTGCTCGAAAAAGGCGGAGTAAAATGCGCTCAGCGTTTGCACGCTCAAGCGGTAGCGAAAGTACGGGGTTTTTCGCGCGGGCTGAAGATTATTTTCCACACAATGTGGATAACTTTCACAAATATCTGATTTTCAGTAAGCATTAAAAATTTGCCCAACTGTGGAAAATGTGGATAACTCGTGTGGATAATTTTTTTGGAAAATTCGCCAGTGCTTCGGATGAACGAAGTGACTATGTTTAAAGGCTTGTTTTAGAGAAAAAAAAGCCCGTCGCGGCAGTTCAATTATCGCGACGGGCTTGTGGAAAAATATTGTCAGGGAAAAATTACACAGTCGCTACCGCTACTGACCGTGCTGGCAAAATCGTCTTCAACTTTTCCACCACAAAATCCACTTCTTCTTTCGTGCTGTAATGCGAAAAGGAGAACCGGATACTTTTTCGCGCCGGGTCGGCGCCGATGGCTTCGAGGACGTGGCTGCCTTTTTCGGCGCCACTCGAACAGGCGCTGCCGCCCGAGGCGCTCACACCCGCGATGTCGAGGCTGAGCAACAACAATTCGTTTTTCGGCGAGGGCGGGAACGACGCGCTGAGCACGGTGTAAAGACAAGCGCCGTCATAATCGCCGTTGAACTGGATGTCGTCAAAGGTTTCCATCAGCCTTTCTTTCAGGTGATTGCGCACGGCGCGGATGTGGGCGCTGCGCTCTTCCATTTCGGCAGTCGCGAGTTCCAAAGCCTTCGCAAGACCGACGATGCCGTACACGTTTTCCGTGCCGCCACGCATATTCCGCTCTTGCGCGCCGCCGTCAATGAAGGGTTTGATGGGCGATTCAGGATTGATGTAAATGAAGCCCACGCCTTTCGGGCCGTGAAATTTGTGGGCCGCGCCGGAAAGGAAATTGACAGGTGTTTCTTGAACGTTGATGGGAAAATGGCCGACCGTCTGCACCGAGTCGGTGTGGAACAATGCCCCATATTGACGGCACAGTGCCGACACCCGTGCGAGAGGAAGCATAGTGCCGATTTCGTTGTTGGCGTGCATGAGCGAGACGAGGGTTTTCACGCCCGCGCTGTCTTGCAATACCTGTTCAAGTGCTTCTAAATCAACACGCCCGCGCTCGTCCACCGGCAGCCAGACGACTTCTACATCCTTTTGCCGTTCCACCGTTTCGATGGCGTGCAGGCCGCAGTGGTGCTCCGTCGGGCTGGAAATGATGCGGCGAACGCCGAGGTCGCGCACGGCACATTTAATGGCCATGTTGTTGCTTTCTGTGCCACCGGAGGTGAAAAATATCTCCGCCGTGCTCGCGCCAATGCACTGGGCGACGGTCTTGCGGGCGCTCTCGATGATGGCACGGACGCTGCGCCCCTCGGCGTGGATGGAAGAGGGGTTGCCAAATTGGCCGCGCAACACGGGCAACATGGCATTGATGACTTCTTCGGCGATAGGGGTGGTGGCGGCGTTGTCGAAATAAACTCGTTGCATGGTTAGGCGTGACGTTGTTCGTTGCTTGTTGAACGTTGTTCGTTCATGGGCAAACCGAACCAAAGTTGTCAAATCTTGTCTGTTAAAATTTACGTTCAGGAGGTCTTGAACATCAGTTTTATTTCAAAAGTGGGAGAATGGGTAGTGTCATTTACGCTCCCTATTTTTCAAAATATGCTCGATTTGACCCGCAAATAACAACTCCTTCGTTTCCTCGAGCGCATCATCCGTATTTTTGAGTGCATCAACCACTTTCACAATTCGGACCAATTCCGGCGCATTCTTTTGATTTTGATAAGCAATCAGTTTATGATGCCCGTCGAGGACAAATCCGTGCGTGCTTTGTGTACTGACGTGTCCACTATGTGACCTCCAGTTGTATAAAGCCGACAAAACAACTACAGTGGGGCGCTCTCCTTCCGCTATTTTCTTTTCGTAGTAAAGCACCCGTTCCGGGTCAATTTTTTCAAATGGCTGGGTGAAAACATAGGCTCCCTCGTAAGCATAAAAGTTCTCCGTACACCATTGGACATCAATGGTTTTTAGGTAATTTCTAGCCCAATCGAATAAAACCGGATGCGAAGATTCCAGGCGTGCATTGTAAAATATTTCATACTCCGGCTGTGATTCGCAAATTTCCACACGATACGTTCCGTTGGCCAAAAGGCTTAAAAACGACTCGATGCAATTGAATATCAAGTCTTTTTGCCCACTGTTAAAGGCTTCGGTAAACCTGTCGAGCAACTCTTTTCTCTTCTGAACCGAGCAATCTTTTACCACGAGATATTCGCCAATGCTTCCCGCACAATCAGGCCAAATGAGCGTAGCAGGCCGGATGAATTTGATGTACGTCAGAAAGCCGTCGTGTACGATATCAATGATCCCAGCGCCATGATTTATTTCAATCTCTTTCATGGTTCAAAAATGGCTCGACGCTATGAAATCTCTCCGATGTCCGCGATAATTTTTTTAGCCAAATTAGCAGCAATCACTTCCGAGTTGCTCTCCGAATAAACCCGGATAATCGGCTCCGTGTTGGAAGGACGAAGATGCACCCAGCCTTGCTCGAAATCAATTTTGAGACCGTCTTCAGTGTTGATTTTTTCGCGTTGGTATTTCTCTTTCAGGGCGGTGAAAATCTTTTCCAAATCAATGTCGGGCGTACGCGCGATTTTTGTTTTCGCCATTTGGTATTCGGGATAAGTTTTGCGGAGCGTTGAGATTTTTTGTTTGCCGCAAGTGGCTAAATGGCTGAGAAACAAAGCGATGCCAACCAGTGCGTCGCGCCCGTAATGCAGTTCGGGCAAAATAATGCCGCCGTTCCCTTCGCCGCCGATGACGGCTTTTGTCGC
>CAYZVM010000119.1:14048-17892 GCA_964481485.1 uncultured Saprospiraceae bacterium
CTGACAGCCCAGCGCCTCCAACAACGGCGGCACCGCCAGCGCACCCGTCGAATTGATGGCATCCACGACGATTTTATAACCTTTTTCGCGCACGGCTTCAGCGTTGACCAAAGGCAGTGCGAGGATTTTTTTGATGTGCTTTTGGATGTATGAATCGTCCTGCCGATAGCTGCCAAGTTTGTCCACCGGGGCGTACTGGACATCTTTTTCCGCCACCAATGTCAAAACCACCTCGCCGTCTTTGCCGCTGATAAATTCACCTTTGTGGTTGAGGAGTTTCAGCGCGTTCCACTCTTTCGGGTTGTGGCTGGCCGTGAGGATGATGCCGCCGCCCGCTTTTTCGAGCGGAACGGCGATCTCCACCGTTGGGGTGGTGCTGAGCCCGAGGTCAACCACCGAGATGCCCATCGCCCGCAAAGTATTGATGACCAATGCGCTGACGATGTCGCCGGAAATGCGCCCGTCGCGCCCGACCACGATGCTGGGTTTGCCAGTGGTGTTCACGACCCACTGCCCGAAGGCGGCGGTACATTCCACAATGTCTTGTGGGGTCAGGTTGTCGCCGGGGCGGCCACCAATAGTGCCGCGAAAGCCGGAAATGGATTTAATGAGTGGCAAGTTTCAAAAGGAATTTGAACTGAACGAATATGTGTCTGTGTGGAAGGCGGCACAAAGGTACGCAGTGCGTCGTTCTAAAAAATCTGGGTGCGCAACTTTCTTTGATGCCAGAGGCCGCCCCGCAAGCCCGATTTAGATAGTTTAGAATGGTTTAGAGGAGTTTAGCGGAGTTTAGAAAAAATAATTGGGCTTGAAAATCAATGATTTGAGGGTTGACTCCCAAACTACCTAAACCGGCGTGCGATAAAACCGCTCGTTTCAAAATCCTTGCCCACTCTGTACTTTTCCGGTCATTTTTCTTGGGCAAATAGCAGAAATTTGAAGCGGAGACGCGTGCTTGCCCGTATAGTTGGCCTGGCCGTTAACTTTCGATTGGAATCGGTGTTTAGGAAATCTTTAAAATCAAACAAGTTTCCCACATGGAGATTCCAGAACAAGTCACGCTGAGAAACAACGAGTCGTCCAGGCAGTTTGAATGGAAGATTGACGGCAAACTCGCCAAAATAGAATACGATTTTTCCCCAGATGGCAAGCGGATATTCCTGATGCACACCGAAGTCCCCCCGGCGCTGCAAGGCACTGGCGTGGCACCTCAACTCGTGCAGGCGGTGCTTGACCACATTGATGAAAAGGGCTGGAAATTGGTGCCGTATTGCCCGTATGTCAAAAGTTTCATCAAAAAACACCCGGAATACCGCAGGCTGCTCGATAAAGGGATTTCGATTTGACTCATTTGAACGTCCCTTTCAGCACATCTTCCCGCAGCGAATCCGAGTCCCATTCCTTGTCAATGTCGAGGTCTGTGTCAAATCCGTCGGCTCGCAATAGTTGCTCCAGTTCGGCGATGCGCTCACGGGCGGCGCTAATATAGAGGTTGCGGTCGGCCCAAGTTTCGGCCAGCTCGCGCAGGGCTTTTTCGTCGTGTTCATAAAATTTTTGGGCGACGTGGCGGGCATTGTAAGCGCGGAAGCCGAGCATCCGCATCGCGTCGGCGCCCATGCGGAGCGAAGTGTCAAGCGTTTCGCGGTAGACGTGTTGCACACCGAGGCGCAGCAATTCGTACGCATCAGCCCTGTCGGTGGCGCGGACGAAGAGCGTGAGGTGCGGAAAATGCTTTTGCGCTTCTCCCACCAATTTGATGGTTTGCTCCGGGTCGTCGAGCGTGATGATGAGCAACTTGGCTTCTTTGGCGCCGGCAGCATGGAGCAGTTCGAGGCGGGAAGCGTCGCCATAATATACCTTCAGCCCCAACTTGCGGAGCAACTCCACCCGGTCGGCATCGCTGTCAAGTACGGTGGCGCCCACATCTTTTGCTTTCAACAAACGACCCACCACACTGCCGAAACGCCCGAAACCTGCGATAATGACCGGGTTTTTCTCCTCAATCACATCGGGCGCAATGTTTTTCGCCAACTTGGCGGTGATGCGCGGCAACACCAATTTTTCATTTATCAGAAAAAACAAAGGGGTCAATGCCATGCTCAACGCCGTGATGACCAACAACAAACCCGACAACGATTCCGGGAAAATACCGTAGCGCGAAGCAAAAGCCAGCAGCACAAAACCAAACTCCCCCATTTGGCACAAGGCAAAAGCAAAAGTGCTGTTCTGGTCAATGCCCATGCGAAACACACGGCCTATCGCAAACAATATCGCGCCCTTAATAACCATCACGCCCAACACAGCCCCGAGGATAAACAAGGGCTGCTCCGCCACAAACCCCAAGTCAATGGACGCACCCACAGAGACAAAAAACGAGCCCAAAAGCAGCCCTTTGAAGGGTTCGATGTCGCTCTCCAACTCGTGCCGGTACTCGCTGTTGGCCAGCACCACTCCGCCCAAAAATGCGCCGAGCGCGGGGCTAAGCCCCACCGAACTGGTAATCAACTCAATGGCGATGACCAGCAGCAGCGCAGTGGCGGTGAACAACTCGCGCAACTTCGTATTGGCCACAACTTGGAAAATCGGGCGCACCAAATATTTGCCGCCCGCGATAATGGCCGCAATAGCCCCAATGCCAAGCAAGGTGCTTTTCCAGCCCTGCTCCTCAAAAGGCACATCGTCCGGCTGCACAAAAGAGGCATCGGCCAACAACGGAAATAGCGCCAGTATCGGGATGACCGCAATATCTTGAAACAACAGCACCGCAAAAGAACTCTGCCCGGCAGGTGTCCTGATAAGCCCTTTTTCCTGCAAAGTCTGCAAAATGATGGCCGTAGAGGACAGCGAAAGCACCAGCCCGACGGCCATCGCCGCTTTCCACGGCAGCCCCATAGCCAGTCCGATACCCAAAAACACGAGCGCCGTCACCACCACCTGCGCCCCGCCCATGCCCAATATGCTCGTGCGCAATCGCCACAACACCGCAGGCTCCAGCTCCAAACCGATGACAAACAACATCATCACCACGCCAAACTCGGCGAAGTGCATGATTTCCTGCCGCTCCTCCCCCACCAAGCCCAGCAGCCCCGGGCCAATCAGCACACCTGCCAGCAAATAGCCCAGCACGGAGCCCAGTCCAAAGCGTTTGGCCAACGGCACCATCACCACTGCGGCGGCGAGATAGACAAAAGCGATATAGAAAAAGGAAGCCGTTTGCATAGATTTTTATAGAAATTGATTGAACAATTCAACGCTCGCGACGGCATTGAGGTCAAACCTGTCGTCGCGCAAATCCTTCAACAAGGAAACGTATCGTTCAGCATGTGTTTCTATTTCTCGGGGTGTCATTCGGTGCGTGCCCTGCACCACAAAAGGGGGCAAATACGTCATGCGGCACAGGCGCACCGTCTGTTCAAAAGGAATCAGAAATTGACGCAACGAAAAACGGTTGAACCCGGTGTCGCTGTAAGCCATTTCGCCGCCGCCGGTTGTGATGGCATTGAACAAATATTTGCCTTCCAAAGCGTGGCCACCAGAGCCATAAGCCCAGCCATGCATCAGCACCAAGTCAATCCATTGTTTGAGCAACGGCGGGCAACTGTACCAGTACATCGGATGGTGCCACACGATGACGTCATGCTCGCCGAGCAGACGCTGTTCGACTGCCACGTCAATGAAAAAATCAGGGTACCGTTCGTACAAATCGCAGAACGTCACGCCTACGACACTTTGAGCCGCCCGGGCCAAATGGGTGTTGACCCGTGATTTTTCAAGCGCCGGATGGGCAAAAAGAACAAGGATACGTGCCATAGGCGGCAAAATAGGGAGAATTGAAAATAGCAAC
>CAYZVM010000120.1:0-17701 GCA_964481485.1 uncultured Saprospiraceae bacterium
TAAACCACTCTAAACCACTCTAAACCACTCTAAACCACTCTAAACCACTCTAAACTTTTCTAAAAAAAATTGAGATTACTGCGGGCAGGGGAGAACACCATTCCCAACATTTCGCGGGCATCCATTTCCATAAAACTCACTTTGCCGGTTTCGCCGCTATACATGGCACCGACCAACCCAATTTCTTGGTTTTCAATCAATTCGCGCACGATGGAACTTGATTTGATGATGTGGTTTATATTGTAGAACACGTTCAATTCTGCCACGTTGTTCACAAACCGCCGGTTTTTCGAGTTGCGCTCAGGAAGCGGTGTCACCGATTCGCGCCGGATGGAGAGTTGCATATGCTCAAACATTTCGTTCATGCTGCCAAACGAAATATCATCGCAGACACCTTTGACGGCGCAGCAATTGGTGTGGCCCAGCACCACGATGAGTTTTGAAGTAAGAGATGCGCAGGTGTATTCCATATTCCCGATGGCATTTCGGCTGGCCATATTGCCCGCCAGACGGATGTTGAAAGCATCGCCGATACCAAGGTCAAAAATGAGTTCGGGAGGCATACGCATATCGCTGCAACTGAGGATGGTGACGAAAGGCTGGGCATTGTCGTCGTGCCTGTTTGCCAATTGCAGGTGCGCGGGGTGGTTGTTTAAATTTTCAAGGAAGCGCACATTGCCTTTTTTGAGGTGGGCAAGCACCGTTTCCGGAGTCAAAGACTGCCGGTTTTCTGCGTAAAAAGATTTCATGTTGAGTAGTATGTTTTAAGTGAAAACGTGAACACCTGCACCGGAAAAGTTCCTGTGCAGATTTGAAAATCCAATCGTATCGGTTCACTTAAAACTCGGGAGGGGGGCTTTCCAATTCGTTTGAAAAGCAAGGGAAAGAATAGCGGGCACCGCGAAATTTATTTTTGGCGAGGCGGGAACCCTCCTTCATAATATCGCCCGCATCTTGATTTTTGTTTTCGTCTTTTTTCTCCTCTTTTTTCTCCTCTTCATTTTCTTGCTTGCCTTCGTTGTCGCCACAATCCTCACATTCGCCGTATTCGTCAGCGACTATTTGCTCCAATGCGATATGTTCGATTTTCAACAAATATTGAAAATCCTCAGCCAAGAGCAGAGCCGTAACGGCAAACAACCAGACGCGAAGGAAATAAATCATAAGATGATGGAATAGTGTCGCAAAACTACTCCGCAATATCAAGAAAAAAGCCAAATGAGTGGCAATATGTCCTTCAGGCGGCAAAAAAGAGGGGTTTTGAAAGAATGGCGACGTTTTAGATTTTTTTGCAAAAACAGGAAAATCATACAAACAAAACCTTCCAGATACGGCCACCAAAATGTCGTAGCACCGCTCAGCCAATTCGTAATCAAAAGGAAGTGTGAATACATACGTGAAGAGGCTTGAGTTTTCCCCAAATCCCCGACATTCGCCCCCTCAAAAAACACCTATGCGTTGGTCTCTGCCATTGCTCCTGCTCCTTCCATTTTTCGCCTGCAAAACGTCGCGCACCATGCCACTTTTCAACATCCCTTTTGAAAAAAATCCGAACCAAACCCTCACCTATGCCGAGACCATCGCCTGTTACGAAAAGATGGCGAAGGCGTATCCCGGCATTTTTCACCTCTCGGCGGTGGGCAGCACCGACAGCGGCGAGCCGCTCCATGTGGCCGTGTTGTCTGTTGGCGGCGAATTCGACCCACAAAAAATCCGACGCTCCGGCAAACGTATTTTATTGATAAACAACGGCATTCACCCCGGCGAGCCGGAAGGCATAGATGCCACTGTGCTGCTGCTGCGCGATTATTTGGAAAAACCCGAACTGCAAAAAACGCTGGAACATCTCGTCATCGTCGTCATCCCGGTGTACAACGTGGACGGCTGCCTCAACCGCAATTCGTTCAGCCGCGCCAATCAGGACGGCCCCGAATCCTACGGCTTTCGCGGCAATGCCCGCAACTACGACCTCAACCGCGATTTCGTGAAGTGCGACTCGCGCAATGCACGCACCTTCAACCAGATTTTCCAGACTTGGATGCCCGACATCTTTGTGGACAACCACACGAGCAATGGCGCTGATTATCAATATACCATGACGCTCATCGCCACGCAGCACGACAAGTTGGAAGCCCCGCTCGGCACGTTTTTGCAGGAAAAAATGCTGCCCGAACTTTACAGCGAAATGAAAAACCGCAAATGGGAAATGATTCCCTACGTGGACGGCCCCGGCGAAACGCCCGACAGTGGCATCAGCGGTTTTTGCGACTACGGGCGGTACTCCACGGGCTACGCGGCGCTCTGGAACACCATCGGATTCATGCCCGAAACGCACATGCTCAAACCTTTCGCCGACCGACTGTGGAGCAATTACCACTTCATGGATGTGGTCATCAAATTCATCGCCGGCCACGCGCCCGAAATCGGCAGGGCACGCGCCGAAGCTTTCGAGCGTACCCGCACGAAACGCGAGTTCGTCATCGAATGGGCGATGGAGCAAGACAAACGCGACACGTTGGTTTTCAAAGGTTATGCAGCAAAATACAAACCTTCGGAGGTCAGCGGTTTGCCGCGCCTGTGGTACGACCGCACGGAGCCTTTCGAGAAGCAGATTCCTTATTACAACTATTTCAAACCCCACGTCACGGTCGAAAAACCTTACGCCTACATCATCCCGCAGGCTTGGGAAAACGTGATTGAACGTTTGAGAATCAACGAAGTAGAGATGAGCCGTTTGGAAAAAGACGCGGAAGTGGAGGTAGAAACCTACTTTATCCGCGATTTCAAAACGCGCAACCATTGGGAGGGACATTATTTCCACCACAACATCCAGTTGGAGAAAAAAACCTTGAAGCGGAAATTCCACAAAGGCGATTTCGTCATTTTCACCGACCAAAATGCCAACCGGTATTTGCTCGAAACGTTGGAGCCGAACGCGCCCGATTCGTGGGTGGCATGGAATTTTTTCGACCCCATTTTGATGCAAAAGGAATATTTCTCGGCCTATGTTTTTGAAGATTTGGCCGCGCAGTTTTTGAAAGAAAATCCGGGAATGCGGGCAGAATTGGATGCCAAACGCGCTGCTGAGCCCGACTTTGCTGCCAACGCTTCGGCGCAATTGGATTGGGTATATCGCCAGTCGCCGTGGTACGAACCCTCCCACCGGATGTACCCGGTGGGGCGGTTAGTGAAGGCCGCGGAATTGGTGCTGGGGAAAGAGTGATAGAGTAATTCTTTCTCGACCTAAAATGACTTTTCAAAGCCCGGTTTGGTTTTTGCCTGACCGGTTTTTTTTTGTCCGTCCCTAAAATTTGCCCCTCCACACACCGCTCTTCCCATTTCAGCACCAAACGTTATTTTTGCAGCCAAAATCCGACCATCTTTGGAAGTCAAAATCATCAACCAGTCCCCCAACCCCCTGCCAAAATACGAAACAACGGGCAGCGCAGGCATGGATATTCGCGCCAACACCGACGAACCCATCACGCTCCAGCCCCTCGAACGGGCGCTCGTGCCCACCGGCCTTTTTATCGAACTGCCCGATGGCTATGAAGCCCAAATCCGCCCACGCAGCGGCCTCGCCGCCAAACGCGGGCTTACGATGCTCAACTCGCCCGGCACCATTGACAGCGATTATCGCGGCGAAATAAAGTGCATCGTCGTCAACCTCTCCAACGAACCACAAATCATCGAACCCGGCGAGCGCATCGCCCAAATGGTCATCGCCCGCTACGAACAAATCACTTGGCTCGAAGCGGAAACTTTAGCCGATACTGGGCGCGGTGCGGGCGGGTTTGGAAGCACAGGAAAAAAATAAAAGGGGAGCTGATTTTTGGTTTTTGGGTTACTGGTTTCTGGGTTGTTGGTCATTTAGGCTCAAATGTTGATTACTAACAACCAGCAACCCAGAAACCAGCAACCCAGAAACCAGTAACGCCAGCAATCAACAACCTTCTCAGCATGAAAATCATAATCCCCATGGCAGGCCGGGGTACACGCTTGCGCCCGCACACACTCACGGTGCCAAAACCGCTGATTCCGGTGGCTGGCAAACCCATTATCCAAAGGCTCGTGGAAGATTTAGCCTCTGCTTACGGCGGCAAAATCGAAGAAATCGCCTACATCGTCGGCGACTTCGGCGCAGAAGTGGAGCGCGAATTGGTGGCTATCGCGACGACACTCGGCGCCAAAGGCAAAATATACCGCCAAGACAAAGCCCTCGGTGTCGGCCACGCCATCCATTGTGCCTGGAAAAGCCTCAACGGCAAGTGCATGATTGCTTTTGCCGACACGCTGTTCAAAGCCGATTTTAAATTCGACACCGACGAGGACGGATTTATCTGGGTGCAAAAAGTGAAAGACCCCTCTTCATTTGGCGTGGTGAAATTGGACGCCGAAGGGTACATCACCGAATTTGTGGAAAAACCCACCACGTTCGTCTCCGATCTGGCCATCGTGGGCATCTACTATTTCCGCGAGGGCGAAAAACTGCGGGCGGCCCTGCACCATATTATTACCAACGACATCCGGGAAAAAAACGAATTCCAGCTCACCACCGCGCTCGAGTTGCTAAAACAAGAAGGCATCCGTTTCCGAACTGGCGAAATAGAGGAGTGGCTCGACTGCGGCAACAAAGAGGCCATCTTGCACTCCAATGCCCGGATGCTCGAATTTCACAGCAACAATGGCCTCATTGCCAAAAACGCCGTAGTCGAAAACAGCGTCATCGTCCACCCCTGTTTCATCGGGGAAAATGCCGTCATCCGCAACACCGTCCTCGGCCCTTTTGTCAGCGTCGGCCACAACTCGACTGTGGAAAATACCGTCATCACCAACAGCATCATCCAAAACAAATCCCAGATAAAAAACGCTGTGCTGGACTCCTCCATGGTCGGCAATTCGAGCCGCTATGTCGGCTCGCGCGACGAATTGAATTTGGGCGACTTCTCCAATTTTTCCAAACGCTGACCTTTTTTCATTTTTCATTCTCCTGTTTTTCGGTTTTGCGGTTTACTTCCATTGATGAAAATCCTCCTCCTGCGTTTCTCTTCCATTGGCGACATCGTGCTCACCACCCCGGTGGCGCGTTGTTTGAAACAACAATTGGGCGCAGAGGTGCATTTTCTGACCAAGCGGGCATTTGAACCCATTCTGCTTCCCAACCCACACATCGCCCGCGTTTTTTCTTTTGAAAAAAAAGTCACGGAAGTCCTAAGTTTTTTAAAATCAGAAAATTATGACTTCGTTGTGGATCTCCACCACAATCTCCGCAGCCTCCGTGTAAAACTTGCGCTCAGTCGCCCGGCACGTTCGTTCGACAAGTTGAATTTCGAGAAATGGCTGATGGTCAATTTCAAAACAGACTGGCTGCCGGATGCCCACATCGTACATCGCTACATGGCGACGGTGGCACATTTGGGCGTGGAATACGACAGCGCAGGGCTGGACTATTTCATCCCGCCCGAAGAAGAAGTACAGGTTTCGCAATATTCCAATTTGCTTTCCGAGGGGAATTATATCGCCTTTGTGCTCGGCGCTACCCATGCCACCAAACGCCTGCCGCTGGAAAAAGCCGCTGAAATTTGTCAGAATCTTGACCAACCCGTCGTCTTGCTGGGCGGTAAGGCCGAACAAGCGGCAGCCGGGGCAATAGTTGGCTCAAATGTTGTCAACCTCTGCGGTCAATTGAGCCTCCACCAATCCGCCTCCGTGGTGCGGCAGTCGGCCAAAGTACTGACCCACGACACCGGGCTGATGCACATCGCGGCAGCATTTCACAAAGAAATCGTGTCCGTGTGGGGCAACACCATTCCGAAATTTGGGATGTACCCTTTTTACCCAACCAGCATGGACAAAAACACGTCTGTCGAAGTGCGCGGGCTGCCATGTCGTCCCTGTTCCAAAATCGGGTTTGACCGTTGCCCAAAAGGACATTTCAGGTGTATGAATGAAATCCGGGCGGAAGAAGTGGCCGATGCCCTCCGGCGGCGGTGACACTTCCCCAAAAACGCCATTTGAATATTCAAAGCCTGTCTAAAAACACCCTACGCCCAAACCCCCAAAATGACAGTCTGATACTAAAAACCAGTTTTTAACAAATTCCAATGCGGGGCGTAGGCTTGGTTTTCCAATTTTACTCTAATTTTCGCCGAATATCCGACCATCCCTTTTTCTGCTTAAACAATCCGAATATGCACGTTAGAAAACTACTTAGCCTCTTTGCGGCCATTCTTTTGCTGAACAGCCTCGCGGCGCAAGACATCCACTTCACCCAGTTTTATATGTCGCCCATGACGATGAACCCCGCTATGAGCGGCAAGTTTGAGGGCACGGTGCGCATCGGCGGCATCTACCGCGGCCAATGGGCGAGCGTGGTCGGCGGCGGCGACAGCTACAAAACCCCCTCTTTTTGGGCAGATGCGCCCATCATCCGGGGCATACGCAAACAAGACTGGATAGGGGTCGGTCTTATGTTCTTTGCTGACAAAGCAGGCGAAGTTGGGCTGAAGCACAGCGCCGCCAAACTCAGCGCCACCTACCACCTCGCGTTCGGCAAGAAAAACACGACTGTCCTTTCCGTTGGCGGCCAATACGGCAAAGGCAGCCGAAAATTGGGCGACGATTTCCGGTTTGAGGACGGCTACGGAAATTCCCCCGATTATGTCCCCAGTCTCAGCCAAGATGGCAACGTGGCAGATGACGCCAACTTTACCGACATTGACGCAGGCATCAATTTGGCTTCCAAGTTGAACAAACAAATGGACTTCAATATCGGGTTTGCCATGTTTCATATCAACGAAGGAAAATACAGCCTCGTGGGTCGCTCCGACACGAGCGGGCCGGCACCCACCAACCCCACCGGCGGTAATGCAAGAATCCCGCGCCGGATGTTGCTCCACGGCCAGTTCAATGCCGCGCTCAACGACCGCTGGTCGCTCAATCCCGCTTTCCAATACCAAACTATGAGCGGCGCCGACGAGATTCAATTGCAGGGATTGTTGGGCTACCTGTTCAATCCCGAAAAAGACATCACGTTCAATTTCGGTCTCGGCTACCGGATGCGCGATGCCGTGCAGGCCATCCTCGGTGCCAAAATCAAAGACCTCCGCGTCGGCCTTGCTTACGACATCAACACCTCCGACCTCAATGCGGCCAGCAATTATCGCGGCGGCTTCGAACTTGCGGCCAATTACATCATTAAGATTTACAAACCCGCCGTCATCAAGCCCAAGGTGTTGTGCCCAAGGTTTTAGGGCAGCGGTTCCCTTTTTTGTCATTTTGGGAGAAATCCGTCCATGCCGCGCAGCGTTCAATGAGTGAACAGGATTTTTTCAGAATAACATAAAAAAAGAAGCCCCCAAAGCATCAACCTCAACTCTTTTAAAGTCATCCAATCAATACTATACGATGAAAAAATTAATCATCCTCCTAACCCTCGGCGCGGTGTCGGCAGCAACTTATGCTCAGCCCATCAACCGCTCCACGCCCGATGCCAACTTGAAATCCGCCGAAGAGGCGGTGGCTTCCGATAATCCCTACGAGGCGCTCGAACTCTACGAGAAAGTCTATGACGACACCAAAGAAAAAGACATCGCCATCAAAATAGCGAAGTTGGAATACGAGCTGCGCGACTATGTAAGAGCCGAACGGGCATTCAGCCGCTTGGTGCTGCGCGACCGCAAAAATGAACTGACTGAGTTGAAATACTGGTACGCCATGAGCCTGAAATACAACGGCAAATACGCCGAAGCGATGGATATGTTCAACCTGTATATCAACGACGCAGCAGCGCAGCCCGACCTCGTGCAAGCCGCCAAGCGCGAAATCGCAGGTTGCGAACTGGGCAAAAAAGCCAGGCAGCCCGAAAACCTCATCATCGCGAACCTCGGCAAAAAAGCCAACAGCCCACAGACCGAATCTTCCCCTTCATATAGCGGCAGCGAGCTTTACTACACCTCCCTGCAAGGCAAAGAAGTCGTGGTCATAGACGGCAAAGAAGGCGACTGGTACTCCAAAGTGTACACCGCCACAAAAAGCGGCGCAGAGTTTGGCGAGCCCACCGCGCTCGGCGAACAAATCAACCGCGAAGACTGGCATCAAGGCAATGTGAGCGTCACGCCCGACGGTCGCACCATGTACTTTACCCGCGTCCAACTCAGCGAAAAAGGGCAGGGCATTGCCGAAAGCAAAATCTACTTTGCCATGAAAGGCTCTGACGGTTGGGGCGCTGCCAACGAAGTGACCGGCGTGAACGGCGACTACATCGCCAAACACCCCTGCGAGGGCGACCTTTTTGGCGAAAAAGCCCTCTTCTTTGTTGCCAATATGCCCGGTGGGCAAGGCGGGTTCGACATCTATTACGCCCCGAAAAAACAAGACGGCGTATTTGGCCTGCCCGTCAACCTCGGCGCAGTCATCAACACCGCTGGCGAAGAAGCCTCCCCGTTTTATCAAGATGGCAAGCTCTATTTCAGCAGCAATGGCCGCCCCACCATCGGCGGTCTTGATGTGTTTGAAAGCCAGTGGAATGGCTCCGTGTGGAGCGAGCCAAAGATGCTCCCGCTCGGCATCAACTCCAGTGTGGACGACCAATTTTACACCCGCCTCAGCGACGGTATGAGCGGATTTTTGGTGAGCAACCGCCCCGGGCCCAACAACCTGAAAAGCAAAACTTGCTGCGACGACATCTACAATTGGGAAATAGAGCGCATCAAAGTCGAGTTGGTGGCAAAAACTCTCCGCCTCAAGCGCAAGGGCGAAAAAGAAAACCCGCCGCTCACCGGAGCCACCGTTCAAGTATTTGATGTGACCGAAAAAGACCCCGCCCGTGTGGAGGAAAAAACCAACGCTGGTTCCAACGAATTTCCCTTCACCCTGCTGCCCGAAAAATCGTATCGCATCATCGCAAACCGCGAAGGCTATCGGGGCGACACCATTGATTTCAACACGGTAGGGGTCAAAAAAACCACCAGCATCGAGAAGAAATTCCTGCTTCGCCTGCTCAAAAAAGTACCTGTGTACGACACCATTCGGGAAAACCAGCCGATTCGCCTCGACAATATTCTTTACGACTACGACAAATGGGACATCCGCCCAGATGCCGAGCCGGATTTGCAGGAGTTGACCGATATTTTGAACAAATACCCCGACATGAAAATCGAACTCTCCTCGCATACCGACTCGCGCGGGCGGGATGAGTACAACGAGCAACTGTCGCAAAAACGCGCCGAAAGCGCCCGCACATGGATTATCTCCAAAGGCATTGCTGCGGATCGGATTATCCCAAAAGGATATGGTGAAAAACAACTTTTGAACGAATGTGCCAACGGCGTGGAATGCACGGAAGAGCAGCACCAACTCAACCGCCGCACCGAGTTCAAAATCATCTCCGGCCCTACCAGCATCATCATTGAGCGCGTTGAAAAGCGCGAAGACAAACCCACCCCCAAAAGCGGCAAGCAGTCCGTGCGACCCGATTTTTTTTTGAAAAATTAAATCAAGTTTTTGAAAACCAGCGAGATACCATCTCGCCGGCGAATACAACGGCGAACCCGGCTGACGCGGAAGTAAAGTTCGATTTTGAAATACTTGCTTTTGAAAGCGCCAATGAAGGCGACGAGGTGGCGGCCATCTATGAGTTTGAGAATATCGGCCAGCAAAGCCTCGAAATCGAAGTCGTCAGCGCCTGTGATTGTATGGAAATAGCGTGGACGCGCAGCGCGATTCCGCCCGGCGGCAGGGGCAAAGTCGAAATCGTGTTCGACAGCACCGGGCGAGCAGGCGAAGTGTCGAAAGACATTGACGTCATTTTCAAAAACACCGATAGCGATGGCTACCCGCTCGTGAAAAGAGTGATGTTGAAAGGAAATGTGGTTTCTAAAAGATAATGAAACCGCTCCGAGCGAGATGCTTAGGGGCGGTTTTTTTGTTCGTCAACGTATCAAACTGAACGAGCCGCCCTTTTCAAACCGCGTCCCGTCTATTCGTTCCAGTTCGGCCCAAAAAACATACACGCCCACCTGCGCCACCTTGCCGCGCCAAGTCCCGTCCCAACCCTGGGCAGGTTCATCGGGCGCAAGATTTTCTTGGTCAAACAAAATCTCGCCCCAACGGTCGGCGATAAGCAGCCGCCGGATGAGCACCACGCCGTTGTCGGCACTGAGGAAAAAACGATTATTCGGCTCCCCAGCATCGGGGTTGAACACATTGGGCGCATACACGCGGTTGTCGTTGGAAACAAAAATGGAAATGTCATCTGTGGCGACGCAGCCGCTGGTGTCCGTCGCGGTGAGCCGGTAGATGATATTTTCCAGCGGCTCGACGCAAATAATGGAACAATCCGGGTCGAAACACGGCACGGCGGGCGACCATGCTAGGGTTTGCGGCGCGAAACTGAACTGCGCCTCTATACACACGTTGTCGCCTTTCACGATGTCCACATCCTCGCCCGCATAGACCCAAATTTCTCTAAAAGAAAGACTTATGTACACCAACGAATCGCAACCGGTAGTGGACGCGCCGGGCAAAATTTCCAGCCCCGAGCGGTTTCCACGGTCATATCGGCGGCCATTGACCACCAAAAAACCATCTTGGCAGAGCGTGTCGGCGATGATGCTGAACGGAGGCGTCAATGCCTGCAACTGGACGCGGATGATGCTATCGCAGCCAGCTGTCCCACCATTTTTGACGACTTCCACTCCCTCCAAATGAAAAGCGTGGTACGGGTGGTCGTTGATAAAAATGGTGTCGCCCTCGCAAATCGTTGCCTGATAATCAAGTATGGTGGGGTAAAAAGTCAGGTTGATGTGGATGATGCTGTCGCACCCGTTTGCAGCGCCGTTTTCGATGGTCTCCTCGCCGAGGTAAAAATTCGAGTGGTAAGCCGTGCCGTTTACCCAAACAGTGTCGCCCGCACAGACGCTTTGGTTCAAGGTGATTTCGGCGGGCTGCCTGAAAACGAGGTTGACAAAAATCACGCTATCGCCGCCATCAGCCGCCGCGCCGGGCAACACGACCGTGCCGTTCGGGTTGGTGGCATCAAAAAATTGATTGCCAATCAGCAGCGTCTGGTTGGAGCAAAAAGTGTCGCGGTAATTAAAAAAGGAAGTGTCGGCTGGCATCACCGTGGCTCGCACGGCACTGACAGTCAGCAACAGCAAGATGGCCGTCGCGCATATTTTTTGAAAATGCAGCATGGGATAGTTTTCTCGATTAACAAAAACAATGGGTTTTTCACGATTGTAGTTGGTTTAGAGTGGTTTAGAAAGTTTAGATGGTTTAGAGGTCCGGTTTTAAGTCAATTGCACATATTCTTTGTTCAAAACCACTTTGGTGTTGGCTTATAAAAAGAACGAAGCCACAGAAAACCCCTTCTTGGCTCTGTGGCTTCGTTTTAGCAATTACCAATCCAAAATCAACTTATTCTTTTGATTTTTCCAAACGCAAAAGCCGGGCTTCGAGCGATTCCATTTGCTGACGCAGCGCGGTATTTTCGTTTTTCAAAGTTTCGATTTGCTGCTGCTGCTCCTGAATGGCTTTTACCGCCAAAATACCAAAACCCGCATAGTTGAGCGACAGATATTTCTCACCGCCGTCGCGCGAAGGGCTTTGCCCCACCAATTCGGGGAATAGTCCCTGAACATCTTGCGCCAGGAAACCGAGCGAATGTTTCGCCGATTCTTTTTCCGTCATGTAGTGATAGCGGACGGGTTGGAGTTGCATGAATTTTTCCAGAACACCCGCCCCGATGGCCGCGATGTCTTTTTTCAAACGGCGGTCGGACGGCAGGTAAATACCCGTGGTGGCGGAGAACGTGCCAGCTGGCACACCGGGGAAAAACTGGTCGTTGTACAGCACAAGGTCGCCCGCGGGCTCGCTCACCCAAAAATCCCAAGAGTGGTTGTTGTTGGTGTTCAAGAGAGAAAAGCCAATATCTTTTTGAAACACCTTCAATTGGGCTGGGCCATTGTTCAGCCCGCCGATACCCACATTGCCGTCACCGTTGGCAGAAAAAATAGGCGCGAGGGAACTGGTGGGTGTCAAGTTGATGGTGAACAACGGAGACGCGCCGCCGCGCCCTGCGACTTCCCAACCTCCAGCACCGCTGTTTTTCAACAATATACGCGCAAAGTCACTGCCCGCCTGTTCGACCGTCAATTGTGGCGTGGCAGCCGATGTGACGAAATGGCCATCGCCGTCCACATCGAGGCGATAGGCTGGATTGTTCATGTGGAGGCCCACATTGCCATCGGCAGTGATCAGTGCTGGGCCGCTGACGGAAGAGAACAGCCCGCCGGGGCCATTTGCAGCATTTCGGCTCAAAATGGTCGGAGAACTGCTGCTGTTGGTGACGAATGCCCCTTCGCCGGTGCTGCTGTTGACGACTTGCAGTTTTCCGCCCGTGCTGACGGTAGTGCCAATAAGGACGTTTTCTGTGTTGGTGTTGTAAATATTGTTGTTGTCCAAATTCCAATCGTCGGTGCCGCCAGTGTTTATCAAAGTAGTGAAATCCACCGTGCTGCCGGTGCCCGAAATTTCGAGCACAGCACCCGTCAGAGTCAGATTTTGCAACTCATTGGTTGGGTCGCTGTCCCCGTCTCCGGCGTTGTTGATTACAAAATTGGGTGCTGTGCCGGTGATGCTGATGCCCGTGCCGGCTGTGTAGTTGTTTCCCGAAGGCACGGTGATAGTGCCGCCGCCATTGGAAAGCGTGACATCGTTGCCAAGTATGCTGATAGTTTGCAGTTCGTTGGTCGGGTTGTTGTCGGTGTCGCCGGTGTTGTTGATGGTAAAATTGGGTGCTGAACCCGTGATGCTGATACCGGGACCCGCATTGTAGATATTAGCAGAGGGCAAACTCACCGTGTTCCCGTTGGAAATGGACAATTGGCTGCCGACGAGGTTGAGGGTTTGCAATTCGTTGGTGTTGTCCAAATCCCCCGTGTTGTTGATGGTAAAATTGGGCGCAGAGCCTGTGAGGCTGATGCCCGTGCCGTCGCTGTAATTGGGCAGCGTTACCGCGCCGCCGCCCAAAGAAAGCGACAACTGATTGCCCGTGAGGTCTAGTTCTTGAATTTCATTGGTGTTGTCGGTATCGCCGGTGTTGTTGATGATAAAGTTGGGCGATGCACCGGTGACGCTGATTCCGGTGCCGCCGTTGTAAACGTCGCCCGTGCCGCCCACTGCGTCGCCGCTCGGTACCCAAGCGGAGCCATTCCATTTTAGCACCTCGCCAACATTGGCACCTTGCGGCGCAAGGTCGAGCGGGTTGCCTGCTGTGCCATCGCCTGAAAGCCTGTTTGAGGTCACGGCAGTTTGTGTACCCCAGTCGTCGCCGGAGAAAGTCGCGGGTGTCCAAGTAGAGCCGCTCCATTGCAAAACCTGGCCGGGGGCGGCGCCTTGTTGTGCGATATTGAGGGGATTGCCTGCGGTGCCATTGCCGGTAAGAGTAGTTCCGACCGATGCGGTTTGCGAACCCCAATTGTCGCCGCCGCCGTCAGCAGCTGGCAGCCATCCTGAGCCGTTCCATTTAAGCACATCTCCAGGTACGGCGCCTTGCTGGTCTATCCTGACCGGACTTCCGAATGTGCCATTGCCAGTGAGTTCGGGGCCTACCCACACTGCTTGATTGCCCCAATTGTCACCCACTTCATTGCCGGGCACCCAGGCCGAGCCGTTCCATTTGAGTATTTGGTTGAGTCCCGCTCCCTGTTGTGCGAGATTGAGCGGATTGGCGAGTGTGCCATCGCCGGTGAGGGCCGCACCAACCGTTGCCGTTTGTGTGCCCCAGTTATCGCCGGCGTCGGCGGCTGGAAACCAAGTAGAGCCGTTCCATTTCAACACTTGGTTTGGGATAGCACCCTGCGCGGATATTTTGAGTGGATTGGCGGCAGTCCCATTGCCGGCGAGGGTAGCATCTGTGATGGCTACTTGCGTGCCCCAGTTGTCGGCGCCACCGCCAGCGTTGTCTGCTGCGGGTGCCCACACTGTGCCGTTCCATTTGAGCACTTGGCCAATGCCCGCGCTCATGTTATTGAGTTTGTTGCCTGTGATAGAGCCGTTTATGATATTGGAGGTGCCGACGGAGTTGTTGCCCAATTCAGCATTTGTGACGACGAGCGGTTTGAGTTGAAGATTTGAAAAAGGCCCGGAGAGGTCGCCGCCCGCTTGGGAATTGTTGGTGATATCGTCGAATGGGTCGAGGTCTCCGTTGTTGATTATTGTGAAAGAATTGCCGGACTGCACCACGTCAATGCCGGGGCCGGGCAGCACCGTGGTATTGCCAGTTGCGTCGTTTTGCGGTGCCCAAGTAGTGCCGTTCCATTTGAGTACTTGGCCGTTGGAGGCACCCATCGGGGCAAGTTTAGCCGCTGTGACGGCTTGATCTACGAGGTTGGCAGTTTCGACTACGTTCGGTTTTATTTGCAAATCAAAAAAAGTGCCTGTGATATCGCCATTTGCGGGGCTGGTGACGGTCAGATCGTTGGCAGGGTCTGTGTCGCCTACGTTGGTGATAGTAAAGTTTGGTGAAGTGCCAGTGACCGTGATGCCGGCACCGGGGGTAATGCCGACGGTCGTGATACCTGCATCTGCTTGAGGTTGCCAAGTAGAGCCAGTCCATTTGAGCACTTGGCCGTTGGTGGCGTTCATGGGGGCAAGTTTTGCTCCGGTCACGGCTTGGTTGGCGATTTTGGCTTCGGTCACGGCATTGTTGGCCAACTCACTGGCTCCCACGGCATTGTCCGCGATTTCGGGGCTGCCGACCACATTAGGTTTGAGTTGCAAATTGCTGAATGGCCCGTTCACATCGCCATCGGCTTGGCTGGCCGTGGTGATGTCATCGGTGGCGTTGGTATCGCCGGTATTGGTGACGACAAAGTTGAAGCCGTTTTGCTGCACATCTATACCTGCCGCGCCGGTAATGCCTACCGTGCCGGGTTGCACCACAGTTTTGAAAACATCGGTTACGCGCCCTTGTGCGTCCACGGTAATCACCGGGATTTCAGTAGCACTGCCATAAATACCCGGTGCCACGCCGGTGTTGGTCATGCTGATTGTGCCGGAAGTTGTGATGGGGCCGCCTGTCAAGCCGGCTCCGGTGCTGATTTGGGTGACGGTGCCGCCGCCTGTTCCTGTGTTGGAAATGTCGTCTTGCGGCACCCATTTCGTGCCGTCCCATTTAAGCACCTGCCCAGTTTGGGCTCCTTGTTGGGCGATATTGAGCGGATTAGCGAGTGTGCCATTGCCGCTCAAGGCATCGCCAGTTTGCACAGTTTGAGAGCCCCAGTTGTCGCCACTGCCGCCGCCGCCATTTTGGGCGTACAGGGCATAAGGCACACTCATCAATTGCGAAGAGCCGAGTTCGTCAAATACGTTGGGTGAGGTTTCGAGCGCGACGGTGAGGTATTTCGCGCCGCCTCCCCAGTTGATGGTGGCAAAATCGCCTTGGAGCGGCACACCGCCTTGGCCGACGACGAGATTCACCAAACCGAAATCATTAGTAGAAATCGTCTGTTTTTCAGAGTAGGCCACAGGGCCGTTGGGTGCGCCGCTGCGAATGGAAAAAAGCAGCACGACGGTTTGGTTGGCGAGCGGGTCGCCGTTGGCATCGCGCACAATGCTCTGGTAGTTAAACCCTTGCGGTGCAAATTGTGCGGTGAGTGGAAGGGTTGCACACAAGGCAACGAGCAGATAATAAAAACGACTTTTCATGGTAAAATCAGTTTTTGAAAACAAAAAACGTCGTGAAAAAAGGGCTGCGCGATGGCAGGCAAATTGACCGAAAGACGAGCGAGAAGGATTGAAAAGAGTAGTTTAGCCATGTTGAGAGGGGTTTAGATGGTTTAGGGCAAAGGTTTTCACCAATTTCATAAACTATCTAAAATCTTCAATCTGTGCTAAACTATCAAAGCCGGACGAAGCGCACGGAAGTAGCGGCGCGGGTGGACGGGTCTTGCAATTGCAGGATATAAACACCGGGCTGCCAAAATGAGCAGTCCAAACGTGTGCCATCGGGATGGTTGAGCCGCTGGTCGGAAAGCATTGCCTGGCCGAACAGGTTGAAAACAGTGGCGTTCAGGCTGCTCCCGTTGTCGTTGGAAAAACGAATGGTCAGGAAATCTGTCGCGGGGTTGGGGAACACCTCAATGCCCCAAGCAGCCAAATCAAGGTCGTTGGTGGAGACAAGCGCACAGAGCTCGGGTTGGTGAAAGCCCTGCGTCACTTTTCGGGAATTGCCAGAAAGGGTGGTGATGACCGGCTCGCCCACAGTGTAGTGAAATGTGAGGCCAGCTTGAGTGCCGGATTTTCCGGCGGCGCTGATGACTTGAATGCAATTTTCAGCGCCTTGGGCGAAGCATACAGAGAGGGAAATGCACCACGCGAGTGCGGAAATCGGATATCGGTTCATGGCAATGCGGATTGAAAAATTGTTTACACAAAGGAACATATCTTTTTCGTCCGACGGTAAAAAAAATCGGGAGTGTCGGCTGTTTGTCAAATTTTTCAAATCACCCCGGAAACGAGATTTTTCCCATGCCTACCAACGGAATCCCGCCCAGCATCGCGCCTTCTGCGGCGGTGCCCGCCACCGTTTCGTTGGCCAAAACAGCGAACAACACAGCCTCTTTCGCATCGCCGTGCACACCCAATTCCTCCATCTGGCGAATATGCCAGCCGGGCATTTTTTCTTTCAAATATTTTACAATCAAGGGATTGTGCGCACCGCCGCCACTCAGATAAAGAGATTGGTGATTGGTGGTTGGTGATTGGTGATTGGGCAATCTTAAAATTGCTTCAACGATAGTATCGGCGGTAAGGTGGGTCAGGGTCGCCATGATGTCGTAGGGATTCGGGTTGCCTTTGGGCAATTGACGGATGGCGGCTTGCACCCAACCGGGCGAAAAGAGTTCGGGGCCGATGGTTTTTGGGAATGGCTTGGCGAAGAATGGTTCTGATTTTAGGAGTTCGAGCAACCGCTCATCTACGCGACCGGCTGCTGCGAGCAGGGCGTTTTCGTCGTAAGGCGCGCCGAACAGTTCGCGGGCAAAAGCGTCGAGCAGGGTGTTGCCGGGGCCGGTGTCGGTGGCGAAGGCTTTGGCTTGGTCGCCGTCGCTGGGCAGGAAGGTGAAGTTGGCGATACCGCCGATGTTGAGGAGAAAGCGGTTTTCGCCTTTTTTAGAAAACAAAAAATAGTCGCCGTAAAGCGCGAGCGGCGCGCCTTCACCCCCGGCGGCAATGTGTTTTTGCCGAAAATCCGAAACAGTGATGATGCCCGTGCGCCGGGCGAGGTGGTCGCCGTCGCCGATTTGCAAAGTAGCGTTCGGATAGTCGGGCAAGCCGTGAAAAACACGCGGCGCGTGGAACACCGTTTGGCCGTGGCTGGCGAGCAAATCCACCTCGGCGGGCGGTATTTTCCATTGGGCCAAACATTCGTTCACAATGACGGCATGGCGCTCGGCCACGAGGATGTTGAGCAGCGTAAGGTGTTGGAAGTCAATCTCTTTTTTGGCAAAAACGCGCTGGATTTCGGACTTGAAGTGTGCGTCGAATGGGACGGTTTCAAACTTCAAAACCTCTGCGCGGGTGTGAGCGCCTGCACCGCTGAATGCGCACAACGCGACATCAAGCCCGTCGAGCGAGGTGCCGGACATGAGGCCGATGATGACCCGGCGATGTTTTTCGGAGATGGCAGCGAGTTGTT
>CAYZVM010000121.1:0-17678 GCA_964481485.1 uncultured Saprospiraceae bacterium
ACCAGCGTCGCCATCGAAGACCTGCGGCGGCGCTATGACTTCCCGGTTATTGGCATGGAGCCAGCGGTGAAACCCGCCGTTGTCGGCAGCCGAAAACGCGTGCTGGTGTTCGCCACAGCGTTGACATTGAAAGAAGAAAAATTCAAAAACCTTGTGGCGAGTGTGGACAAAAATCAGGTAGTAGACTATTTGCCTTTGCAGGAATTGGTCATGTTCGCCGAGCATTTTGAAATGCAGGAAGAGAAAATCATCCCGTATTTGCAGGCCAAATTGTCGGGAATAGATTTGTCCAAATACGGGGCTGTGGTGCTGGGCTGCACCCACTTTTTGTTTTTCAAAAAATCCATGCAGCAAGTGCTGCCACCCGACATCCAAATCATTGACGGCAACCTCGGGACGGTGAAAAATTTGAAAACCAAATTGGGCAATCACCTGAACGATGGCCCCGGCAGGGTGTCGTATTTTCTGTCTGGAAAAGCAATGGATGCTGCCCCGTTCGAGCGGTATTTGGAATATTTGGAGATGGTTTAGAGGGGAGTTTAGATGGTTTAGAAAAAATACGGCCCCTCTAAATCTAAACCATTATAAACCATTCTAAACCATTAAAACTCTCCTAAAATTTCGGGCACAAAATCTCTTCGTTGTCGTAATCGCCCAGATAAGCAATCGAAATCTCGAACGCGCCCTGCCGTTGTTTGGCCTGCAGTGCATTGAGATTCAGGTCGTAACTCAATCCGACCAGCACATTGTTAAACTCCATGCCCACCAACGCCACCACCGCGTCGAGCCCCATCGCATCGTCGTTGCGGACGGGGCGCACCCAACTGCCGAGGTGCAGCGCCGTGCTGCCGTATTGACCCAGCGCAAAACGCATATTGGTGCCAGTGTTGATTTCCATGTGCGGGCCTTGCCGGGCGATGAGAAAACGTGGCAGCAGCGACACCCGGTTGTCGTTGGACAAAGGAATATTGGCAGCGATTTGGGCAGAAAGTTTGGAGTACAGTTTGTCGCCCTCGCCCGTGTTTTCGTAAAAAGAAATCTGTGGTTGCAGGAAATGGTGCAGCGCCACGCCGGCAAAAATGCGGCCAGAGCGCCCCACTTCGGCGGTGTAGTTCAGCCCCACATTGTAGTCCGTAAAAGAAAGGCTGTTTTCGGGCAAATCCTCGCCTGTGCCCAGCACGTAGCCGCTTGTGCCGTCAAACTCGTCGTGGAACTCAAACGATTCATAATTGACCGTGCGCTGCGTCAAACCGGCTTGGATACCGAGCGTCAGGTATTGGCGATTGCTGGAACCCAACGACTTATGGTACGCGCCCGACACGGCAATCTGTGTGGTGCTGAAATCCACCACGCTCACTTTGTCGTGGAAAAACATGAGGCCGAGACCAACAGCGTCCTCTTTCACCCGGCGGCCCGGCGCGTCGAACCGCAAGTCGGCGGCGAGCGCAAAAGAGCGAATGGGGTTCTCAAGCACTTGGCGCCATTGGTCGCGATAAATGCTGGCCACCCGGTAGCGGCCTTCCATGGCGCCCGTCAGCGCAGGGTTCAGGTTCAGCGGTGCGGCGTAGAATTGGGTGAAATGTTTGTCTTGGGAAAAAGCATTTGGGAGGGACACCAAAAGACCCGCCGCCGTCCACGCCGCCGTTAAGACTAAGGCGCGTGAAAAGACTATGGCGGGTAAAGAGGAGTAAAGTAGTGTTTTTTTCATGCTTGTGGGAAAAGTTTGGGCAAAGGTAGAGATTCGTCGGTACGTCATTGCGTCATCAGGGTTATTATTGAGCAAATTCCGCAAACGCTATATTTTCAAAAAATGGGCAGAAACCCAAAATTTTAACAAGAGCGTGAAAACCCGTCGCAGGATTTGGAAACTTGCAAAATTCTCTACCTTTCGCCGCATTCTCTCACTTTCTCACCCCCTCGCTTTCTCACATTCTCACCCTCTCACATTTCTTGCATGGAACAACCTAACACCGCTGATTTCAAACCCTACATAGCCCCCGGTGACACCTCGGTCAAAGAGTTCACCCTCCGCGCTGTTTTGCTCGGTGCCTTGTTCGGCATTTTATTTGGCGCAGCCACCGTTTATCTCGCTTTGAAAGCCGGGCTGACCGTTTCTGCCTCCATCCCAATTGCCGTTATCGCCATTTCGTTGGGGCGCAAGTTTCTCAAAACCACTATTTTAGAAAACAACATTATCCAAACGACAGGCTCTGCGGGCGAGTCCGTCGCGGCGGGGGTGGTATTCACGCTCCCGGCCTTTTTGTTTCTCAGCGACGGCATCGGCAAAGGTTTTTTCAACTACTGGACGATTTTGATGCTCGCTATTTTCGGCGGCATTTTGGGCGTTTTGATGATGATACCGCTGCGGCGTTCGCTCATCGTGAAAGAACACGCCAACCTCCCCTACCCCGAAGGCACGGCCTGTGCGCACGTCCTCATAGCGGGCGAAAAAGGCGGCGATTTTGCCCGCACGGCCTATCTCGGATTGGGCTTCGCATTTGTGTATGCGCTGTTGCAAAAAATCCTCCACGTCATCGCCGAAGTGCCGGTGTGGGCCACGGGCATAGCGAACAAATACCTGCCCGCCGCCCGGGTGAGTGGCGAAATCACCCCCGAATATCTTGGCGTGGGCTACATCATCGGGCCGCGCATCGCCGGGGTATTGGTGGCGGGTGGCGTGTTGGCGTGGCTTGGCCTCATCCCCTTGTTGGCGACCCTCGTGCCGCCGGATGTCATCGCGGCGCAACTCGCCAAACTTGGTATGCTGAACATAGCGGAAACCAGCGCCCGTTTTGGCTGGGATCCCGCCACCCAGACGATGAGCAATCTTTCGCAAGGTGTATATCTGGCTTATGTCCGCCAAATCGGCGCGGGCGCGGTGGCCGGCGCGGGCATTATCACCCTGATTAAAACGATGCCCACGATTGTTTCCTCGTTCAAGGACAGCTTCGGCGAACTGAAAAGCGGCGGCAACACGGTTGCTGCCATACGCACCGAAAGTGACCTTTCGCTCAAAGTCGTGGGCATTGGCAGCCTTGCGCTCATCCTGCTGATGGCCGTGCTGCCAAGTATTCCGGGCGAAAACATTGGCAGCAAATTGCTCATCGGTTTGTTGGTCATCATTTTTGGATTTTTCTTCGTCACCGTGTCGAGCCGAATCGTGGGTATTATCGGCAGCAGTAACAATCCAATTTCGGGCATGACCATCGCCACCATCATGGGCACCGCGCTCGTGTTTATCGGTGTGGGCTGGACGGGAAAAGTGTATGAACCGATGGCGCTCGTGGTGGGCAGCATGATATGTATCGCCGCCGCCAATGCGGGCGCGACCTCGCAGGATTTGAAAACGGGCTATCTCGTGGGCGCCACCCCGCGCTACCAGCAGTTGGCGCTGTTTATCGGCGTGGTGGTGTCGTCGCTCGTGATAGGTTTTACAGTACAATATTTGGACACCCCGACCGCAGAACTCCGCGCCCAGGGTATCGAGCATGCCATCGGCGAGAAGTTCAATGCCCCGCAAGCCACGCTCATGGCGACCCTCATCAAAGGGCTTTTGTCGTTCAACCTCGACTGGCAATTTGTGCTGGTCGGTGTGTTCGTGGCTATCACGATGGAACTCTGCAACGTGAAGTCGCTCTCTTTTGCCGTAGGGCTGTACCTGCCGCTCAGCACCACCCTGCCGATATGGGTGGGCGGTGCGCTGAAAGGCCTGACCGACTGGATGGCGCGGCGCAAAGGCGAGGCAGTGGAGGATTCGGAACTCGGCAAGGGCAGCCTTTTTGCCACCGGTTTGGTGGCGGGCGGCGCGCTCATGGGTCTGGTAGTGGCACTTTGGCAGGCCAAAGAAGCATCTTACCCGAGCGGCGAGGGCTGGCTCCCGGCAGTAAATCTGGAGCACAGCATGACCAACGTGTTTGGAGAAGGCGGCTACCAATTGCTCGGCGTTGGGTTCTTTGCGGCGTTGGCGTTGTTGCTGGTAAGGGCGGCGCGGAAAAAATGATACTGGAAGGAATGGGATAATGAAAGGAATGGGATATAATGGAAGGAATGGGGTAATGGGGTAACGGAAGGCTCGTTTACTAAATTTTTTTGAGTTTAGTAAACGTACTCAACAAGGTCGCGTGTAATAGACTGAAAGTCACCCCTCTAAACCACTCTAAACCATCCAAACCCCTCGATACTTTCCAAACCGACTATACAATTGGCGGGGCTGTCAAGACCGATTGGTTTTGGCAGCCCCGCATCATTTGCCCGATTTATTTTTGTCGGCTTTCTTTCATTTTCAGAATAATATTTCGGAAATTTTTGCGTACCTAAAAAAGGTAATTATACTTGCAATCTCTTAGCCCTCCCCAATCCCACCCATCCTTTTGTAAACGAACCACCATCCATTGCCGAGTGACTACCAAACTTCGCTTACTCACCGTTTCGTTTGATGCTCCCATCCATGCGTGGGAGTTGCCCGCGTTTCGCGGGGCTGTGGCGCTAAAAGCCGGGTATGAGCATGATTTGTTTCATAACCACAACAACGACACCGGCGGCTATCACTATCGCTTTCCACTGATTCAGTACAAGCAAGACCACGGCCGCCCCATGCTCGTGTGCCTCAACGAGGGCATCGAAGAACTCCACCATTTTTTCTCGCAACCTGACTGGACGCTAAATATGCGGGGCCGCGACACGCCCATCCGCATCCACCGGCTCGACGTGAAGCAATACACGCTGAGCGTGGCAGACAAACCTTTCCGATATCATATCCGCCAGTGGATTGCCCTCAACGAGGATAACTACGCCACCTACACCCGGCTCTCCGGGATGCTCGAACGCATCGCCTTGCTCCAGCAAATCCTGCAAAACCAGTTGGTGGGTTTGCTTCACCAACTTGGCTACGAGCCGGAGAGCCGGGTGGAAGTCTCCATCCAAAACCTGAAGGAAGAGCGTTGGGTGGACTACAAAAAAGTGAAAGTGCTGGCCTATTCCCTGGAGTTTACCTGCAACATCGCGTTGCCGGACTATATCGGGATTGGCAAAGGGTGCAGTACGGGATGGGGGGTGGTGAAGGGGTTGCGGGGCCAGCATTGAAAACTTTGAATATCAAAAACTTCACATAAATGCAAGAGAAACCTGATTTCAACCAAGTTTTCCTACAGAACCGTTGCTTTATCAAGGGTGACATTTCCGGGATTCAGGACTTTATTTTTGGCGTAAAGTCGGAAGGTGCCGCTAAAACGCTCCGCGCACGATCATTTTTTGTTTTTGCGATGAGCAAATTAGCGATTGAGATGATTCGGGAAAAGGTCGGCGACTTAACTGTGATGTACGACGGCGGCGGCAATTTTTATTTGATGGCTCCAGAAGTTACGGAGGATGATATGAGAATCTTTCGCACAACCATCAATGTTGAATTAGAGAAACGCGACTTGCACCTCGCTCTAAGTAAAATAGATTATGACCCCCGAGATGGATTTCAACCAGCCTGGCGGGCGCTCAACCGGATTTCCGTGGAAGACAAGTTGCAGCGTTTTCAGGGATATCCGTTAGGGTTCGATAAGATGGATGCGCCGAAAGACGACAGCGACCAGTTTAAAAAATTTACAGGACGGTTGACCAAACAAACAAAAGGATTTGAAATCGGCTTAGCAGGAAGATATCAAATTGATGATAGAGCCATTTCCTTGTTCGGGCGCGGCTTTGAGTTAAGTGAGATAGAACCGGCTGATAAAGCAAGGCATCTTGCGGATCACATCATTGCTCAACTGCCCCGTTTCGGCGATCTGAGTGATCCGTACCGCACAATAGCGATTCAGATCAAGCAACGTGAAGAACCGGACGAAACTTACCGAAATAACGAAACGCTAACCTTCGAGACGTTGGCTGCTTTTGCTAAGTATCGCACCGGTACCAACAAATTAGCCGCGCTCAAAATTGACCTTGACGGTTTAGGTCGGAAACTCGACGATATGACCAAAGCCTCCGACGCGGCAGAGCTGTCCAACGAACTCCTCAGGTTTTTTACGACGGAAATCACCCAACTGTGGCGCGGCACGTTTTCGCACCGTCATCAAAAATTAGATGCTAATGGACGCCCAGTTGTAATTGACTCGACCAAAAAACATATCGAACTGACAACAACCGAAGTTCCATTTTCTGACAATCTCTACATCGTTTTTTCGGGCGGAGACGATTGCCTCATCATCGGGGCTTGGGATGCGGTGTTTGAATTTGCTTGGAAATTCAAAAATTCGTTTGACGAATATCAAAAACAATTGAAGCAATATCTACCTGACAAGGAGGAAGAATTGACTTTCTCTGCTGGCCTGGTAGTTGTGGGCGCGAAATTCCCCGTGATGCGCTTCGCTGCTTTGGCTCATGATGCTCTAAATGCTGCCAAAACCTCCAACAAGGAGAAAAATCGCATTTGCATTTTCAACAACGTGCTGACATGGGAAGAATTTGGCAAAAGCCGCACGATAGCCTACGAGGTGCGTGAACTGATTCTTGGGAAAAATGAGCCGCGCAGTATTCTGGACAGAATTGCGCGTAGCGCAAGAGCTTTTGGGCGCATCCAAGACCGTCTGGAAAAAACACAAAGCCTGCGCAGTGCCCAAGTTTGGAAATTATATTACTACATCCGCCGCTCACCTAACAGAGAAGAAATCCACCGCAAAATTCTGGTAGAATACGAAAAAAGTCTGCTCGCCACCATTACCGGAAAAAGCGGACACATCAATCCTCAAACTTATCCGCTTGCCGCCCGTTGGGCGGAATTGCTCACTAAACAAGAAAAAATTCAAAGCTCATGAGTTATTCAAATCAAAGGTCTTTCTCCCGTTCGGACAGCTCGGAAGAAGCAAAAAAACACGCCGATGCCCTCAAAAAACTAGAAGGCGACATACTCCGGTTCAATGATGCCGCACAGCCGGGAGTGTTAATTGATGCCATCAAAGAGTTCGTGCAAGCTTACTACAAAGGCATAAGTTCACACCAATTGCGCAAATTGTTTGACTTGGTGCGTCGTGCCGAATCTTGGAAAGATGTGCAATTGGCCCGCCCCAAATTTGCCTATGCCCAAGCTCGTTTGAGCGGGCCAAAAGGCAAAGAGTTTATTTCTACCTTAGATTACTTTATGTCCCAGATAAAAGGAGACGAGGGTGGGCAAGTAAAACACTTCAAGTCTTTTTTTGAGGCACTTGTAGCCTATCACAAATTTTATGAATCAGAAAAATCCGACAGCAATGGCTAACAAACTAACCGCAAAACTCATCATCAAGGGCCATATCGAGGCCTGTACTGGACTCCACATCGGCGGTTCCAAATCTTCACTCGACATTGGTGAGGTAGATTTAAACGTCATCAAATCGCCCAAAGGCAAACCTTTTATCCCAGGCAGTTCGCTCAAAGGTAAAATGCGCAGCCTTTTGGCGCGTGTGCACGGTACTGCCGAAGTTAAAGACGATGAACTGTACATCAAGGAAATTTTTGGCGCATCGGGCGATGAACGGGAGACCGGCGAAATTAACGACCAACAGTTCATGGTTACCCGATTGATAGTGCGAGATGCCGAGCTGAACGAATCTGCTTTTCAAGCAGAATTCAATGAAGATGCCAGAGAAAAGTTAGACTTTGATTTCACGGATGTGAAATTTGAAAACACTATCAATCGTATCAAAGGCGTAGCCGAGCACCCGCGACAATTGGAACGTGTACCTGCCGGAGCCAAATTCGACTTTGAATTGGTGTACGATGTCTATTCCGATGCCGATGAAAAAATCGAGGAAAAGGACAGGGAAAATCGCCTCGCTACACATCTGGATGCTATTCAGCATGCCATGCAACTGTTGCAGGACGATTACCTCGGCGGACAAGGCTCGCGGGGTTACGGCAAAATCCGGTTTGCCCAAAACATCACGGTTAGTTACAAACCCGTCGGTTCAGCGGGGGAATATGTCGCCGCAAAGTCGCTCAATGAACCCTTTGCCACTTTTCAAACCAAATTGCAATCCCTCCATCAACAAGCCTTATCATGACCAATGCCATCATACTAAAGTGCAGACCAGAAAGCCAGTTCCACTTTGGCCGGGGAGGACTTGACGTGGAGGCTGCCTTGCACGACACATCTGAATGGCCGCACTCGGACACCATCTTTTCTGCTTTGTTATCTACTGCGGCATTAGTGGCCGACCAGACAGAGGTGGACAATCTGCGCGAATTCTTCGGGTTTGGCAAAATCAAAATCTCTTCCGGCTTTTTTTGTTTGGAAAACACGGCCGCCGATGCCGGGAAAGACGAGCGCCGCTTTTTGTATTTTTTGCCGCGCCCAGAGCATTACATTCTCCATGAAAAAATGGATTTTAAAGCGGTCAACAGCCTGCAATTTATCAGCACGGGCGTATGGGAAAGCGGCCTCACACCGGCTGATGATGATTGGCATGATACAAAAAAAACTAAAACGTTTCAACGTAAATTCATGGTGACAGAGGAGGAGGGCGAACGGATGGACGTGCTGGATGCGGACACTAAAATCTGCTCCATTGTCACCTATCCCCGTGTTTATGCACGTCGCTCTGGTGCGACGGACACTTTCTACTTTCTAGCCAATGTCGTGCTGCACGAACTGCCAACGCCTTGGCAAACGCATTTCTATTTTTTGTTGGACGCCGATGCAGAAACCCGCGAATCCGAGCCGTTTCAATTGCTCAAAACCGCGATTGCCCTGCTGCCTGATTGTGGCATCGGCGGTGAGCGAAGCGGGGGCTGCGGCCACTTGGACGGGGTGCTTTGGGAGGAGTTTAAACTTGAAATGCCCAAATCATCGGGATTTGTAACAGCATCGCTTGCGTTGCCAAAAGATGAGCCTGACTTAGCAAAATTCCAGTACTACAAAACCTTCTTACGCGGTGGGCGGCACACGGCACTTGACAAACAAATCGGCCTTGTTCGCATGATAGGCGAAGGTGCTTATTTATCAGCCGAGGCAGCGGGGCGTCTCGAGCTGCTCAAACAGGGCGCAGAAGTACCTTATTACCGCAATGGCATGGCCTATTGCCTACCCGTCCATAAAAACACCCAACCTCCCAAACCTTAACTCAATTGCACTATGAGCAATATGGAAAATAGACCTTTGTTTGTCAAAGCGAGAACCCTCACGCCTTTGGTCGTGGGCGATGGCGACCGACTTTCCCCTTTGGTCGACTATTTCCTCGATGGAGGGCGGCTGCACCGCATCCATCCCCAACGCTTGGCCGAATGGTTGGACAAAAACGGCAAAATAGAAGACTATATGGAAGCCGTGCGCACGGTGAGCCGCTTTGCCAAAGACAAGTTCTGGAAAGACTACATCGGACTGCGCGACTTGCGGCAAATTGCTTCTGGCGAGTCTTATGCCTTGCGCTACACCGAAAACCCTATCGAAATCCGCACCATCGTAAAAAACGCAGATAGCCCCTACCTGCCCGGCAGCAGCATAAAAGGCGCTATCAAGACCGCGCTGTTGCACCGTTGGCTAACCGAGCAACGCAAAGACGTGTTGCAAGAAATGGTGGATGCCTTGCTCCGTGATGCAACGAGATTTGGCGGAAAGGATGTGTTGCAATTCAGCATCAATCAATTGCTGGAGCCAAAAGGCAAAGATGAAAAAGGGATGACCGATAAAGTCACCACCGAGTTCAACAACTTACGGGTCAGTGATTCACAGCCGCTCGAACCCGCCAGTATTGAAATCGCGGCGACCAAAAGGCTGCACTTCATGCGCGGCACTTTCGACATCCCCGTAGTTAGCGAGGCAGTTGCGGCTGGCCAGGAACTGCGCTTCGCGCTCCAAGCATTGCCATATTTCAAACACCCAGAACTGCAATCGCTCAACACAGAAGGTGTCAAGGCACTTTTTCCCATCATCAACACCTTCTCCCGCGCCCATGCTGGTTTGCTGCTAGACACATTGGAGGACAACCGCGCCGCCATCGAACAACGGGACAACGGCGAACTCTACGACACCTTGTTCGAGTGGCTGGAAGAACTGTACGAGGACATTAAATCCGCACCCGACAACACTGCCTACCTCCAAGTGGGCGCGGGCAAAACCTACTACGCTAACTCCTGCGGCCTTGCCATTTTCGACAGCAGCCAAGAAGCATTCAATGCTCTCAGGCGGATTTACCGGCTGTCTAAGTCGCGGGGCTATCTTTTCCCAGTTACAGCCGCAATGGGGACGCATAATTATTTGCCGCAGGGGTGGATTAAGATGACCTGCTGAAAACAAACTTGGTAAAACATAATGGCAATGCAGTTCAAAGCAGAAATGTTACGAACAGATATTGAAAACTTGATTGGAGAAAATCAGGTAGAACAGTGCATTGCCCGTCTTTTAGATGTCGTCCGTCCCGGTGCAAAACGAAACGAGGTGCTTCAGATTAAAGCGCGATTCAGGGAAGCAGAGAAGGAGAAAAACTTGAGTTTAATAGAGGGAAAGGACTTCGAAATGCGTCGCAATAATGTTGTCAATGCTATTTTAAGCATGGATTTTTCCGACAATGAACTGATCTCAGAGCCAGGTAGTGTCACAAATAAATTTGAGGTGTGGATTTATTGCTTTGACCTCGACCTTAGCAAAACACATTGGGAAGAAAAATTTGAAAAAATTGGAGTAAAAAATAACATCCATTTTAAAAATTTGGATGACTCGATGCCATCCTCCGACAATTCATTCATCTTTCTTTTTGATTTGACAGGAATTATAGACCACAAGCATACAAGGGATTTTTCCAAATTAACAGAGCCGATGCAAGATTTCTTATGGTTCATGTTGGAAATGGAAGCTGGCCCAAAAAAGTATGAGAAACTATTGTTTGATCCGCCACAATCTTTTATATGTCAGAAATTGTGTCCTTCCATAAAACTAATTAACATTCGCCACCTCGGCGACGAAATCAAAAATTGCTTGACTCGAATAGCCGAAGGACAAGAAAAACAATCAGAAAATGAAATTGGCTGACTTGCAACAAAATGTAGAAGATTTCATGGAAGTGGGAGACCTCGCCCATGCTATCAACCTGCTCAAATTGAACATTCTTCGCGAAAGCATTCACCGGGAAGACCTGTTGAGTATTGCTATAAATTATGAAAATGTTTTGCGCGACTTCAGTGGAAGCATCATTGCCTATGAGGACTTCCATCAATTTCGTGCAAGAACTAATAAAGCATTAATAGATTTAAATAATAAACTGCAAGAAAAAGATATTTCGCTGGAACGCCCTCAAGCATCACTCTCTATTCAAAATGAAGATATTATTCAAGGAGAACCTGACGAAAAAATTATCTTGAATCATATCCTCACACTTTCCGTTGATAAAGACTGGGAGCAAAACCTACACCTGTTTCTCAACCCCGAGTTCTTCCCCAACGCTACACCTACCTCCATGAGCGACTTGCCCACCGAAAACCAGCAGCGAGACATCGTCATTTTCAACGCTATGCACATTTCCGAAGAAGTGCGGTACAGCCGGCTACAAGGCTCGCAAAAATCGTGGTTCGACGATTTGGAAAAATTGGTAAAAACCACTGACCACCTGATTTTGTACTACGGCCCCACCTATGACAAAATTAACGAATGGCGCTACCGCGTCGCTTCTGCCAACTCCCCGTTCACCCTATACGCTCGGCTCAAGGAACTCGCCAATTTTATTACTATTTATAGACGTTGAATCCATGCCCATTACTCTCTCCACCGCCCGCATCCTAACCATCTCCCGCACCCCCGACGACAGCGCCTATATGCAAGACTTTTTCGAGCGCACGCAATTTGCCAAACCTGATTTCGAGGTCGGCAAATTCGTCCCAGCAGACAAGTATGATTTTATCGTCTTTGATGCCCGAAACCTTCCTCCCGCATCTAACTTGGAAGCGTTTACTAAACTGCCCGATGACATTCAGGCACACTACTTTCTGCTCGACCGCTATCTGAGTGATACCAACAAATACGTTGTGTTCTTTGGCAAGTATTACTACAACCTCAACCAAGAACGCTGCCCCTCAGCCAACTCCAAATTCACCCTCTACGCCCGCATCCGCGAACTCATAGACTTTCTCAACCACTACCACAGCGAGTAGTCATGCCCATCCGCCCTGCCCACACCGAATCCGTCCTCGTCGCGCTCGTAAAAGACCGCGCAGACCATGCCATTCTGCACCGGGAGTTGTGGTATCGCATTCCAGTGGAGACAGCGCCAAAAATGATAGCGCAAAAGCAAGCGCGATATATGGGATTTTATCTGCCCGCAGTATTTGGCGGCGACATGAAATGGAAAATCCATCATTACGGGAAGGTGCGCGATATTACGGAGACATCGCGGCGAGAGTTATTCCCGGAGGAACCTACTGGCAGCACCAAAGCGCATAAAAAATACTACCGCATCGAACTGGAATCGTTAGAGTTTCTTCCGCAACCCATCGTGAGCCGCCGGGGACATCGGCTGCTGTTCGTGCCAACAACCGAGGAAAAGTTCTTCAACACACAGGACTTGAACGCTCTGTTCAATGCCAGCCCGCTGGAGGATTTGCTCTTCGAAAAAATGCGGTCTTTGGAAATCATGTCAGAACGGCAATGGCTCGTGCACATAGACAAAGAGCGCAGGTATTGGCTCGATTTTGCTGTTTTTTGCAAAGACGGAGCGATAGACGTAGAGTGTGACGGCGACCGCTACCACAACGCGCCTGACCAAGTAAAATATGACAAAAGCCGAAACAACGAACTTACCAGTCAGGGATGGTCGGTGCTGCGCTACACTACTGAAATGCTCAAAACCAGAATAGACTATGTGATGGAAGAAGTAGCAGATACCATCAACCAGCGCAAAGGGCTGGCTCCAGTGGGCGATTTGCGAGGCGGCTATCTCAACTTGCCGCGCCCGCCCAAAAAAGGCCAGTTGGGGCTTTTCGATTAAAATACCCACTCCCGATTCACCCTTTCACCCGCCTCCGCGAACTCCTCGAATTTCGCAAAATCTACGGCCCGCCGAAATAAATGGTCATTGAGCGAATCCCCCCTCAAACGTTAAACTCCCCACTCCCCCTTGACTTTCTGCCCCCGGAAGACTACTTTTGTCAGAGCATCCGCCCGGATTTGTTAACCTTCAAATCTGTTTATCATGGCAAAAGCAAATCAAATCTCCCTCACGCTCAGCCCCGCTGATTTGCAAGCTGTCGAAGACGCGCTCAATGTGCTGGAAAGCAAAGTGCCTTTCCTCATCAGCCTGACCAAGGCCGAAAAGAAAGCCCTCAAAATCATGGGCGACAAATCGCAGCCACTCGCCGAGAAAGCACTGGAAATAGCCAAAGCCAACACTGCGCTCGCACCTGCTTACACCGACCTTGCCGAAATGGAACGCGACCTCGCTTCGTGGAAAGCGCTCCGACCTTCCGCCGCGCGCATGTACGCGCTCTGCGACCGATTCGACGACACGATGGCCTCGCTCGGCAGCGATGCCGTCCGCGCAGCACTCGACATCTACGCACAAGTCCAAAAAGCCGCCGACCGCAACGTGACCGGCGCCAAATCCGCCCTCGATACCCTCAAACCTTTCTTCGAACGCGCCAGACAAAAAGAGACATTGCCTGCTGCACAGGTGAATTGACACGACACGACTTCACAACTGATTCTTTCTCATCGGGCAGATGCCAGCAAACGCGGACACTTTCGTCCGCGTTTGTTTTTTTTGCCCGCACGGTACCAAAAAACAGACGGCTTTGATGTTTCAAACATGAAGACTCGGGTCAAAAACATGAAGCGAGACGTTCGAAACATAAAAATTCAGGTCAAAAACATGAAGCGAGACGTTTAGAACATGAAGACTCAAGAAAAAAACGTGGGGTGAGACGTTTGAAACGTGAAGGTCAAGGTCGAAAACATAGAGATAGAGGTGAAAAACATGAAGATATGCGAATCAATCGGCTTAATCTCCAAAAATCGAATCGTTCGGCTATCTCTCATTTCCACCCTCATTCCACGCCCACCATCCCGTCCGCCAGCGTAAACCGCAATTTCAGGTACAGCCCATGATTAGGGCCTTTGATAAAGCGGACGAACGCCAACTCGCCCTCGATGTGCTGGCGGAAGCGGTTGAGCGCCTCGGCGGAGAAGATTTCCTGCGCAATCATCTTGTCGGAAGTCAGTTGCTTGTAGGTTTTGATGTCTGCTTTGAGGTCTTTCACAAATTTGTCGCTGAGGTCAGGCTTGCCGTCGGCTTTGATGGCAAGGCCGCACACCTCGGGCTCATCCTCGATGCGGTTTTGAGCCGTTTTTTCGTAGTTGAGCACGAAGTCATTGCCCTCGATTTGCTGGCGGATAATTTCCACACTTTCGTTGGAAAAGCGTTTCGCACCGGAGAAGGTGATGTCGTCGGCATAGCGCGTGTAAGTCCAGCCGTGGTCACGGGCGAGTTTGTCGAGTTGGTGGTCGAGTTCGAAACAAATCATGTTGCTCAGCACCGGCGAGGTGGGGGCACCCATGGGCAGGCGATTTTTGGAGGTGACGAGGCGCGCCAGCACTTGTGCCGCATCTTCTGGGAATTCGAACGGGATGCGCAAAAAAAGTTCTTTGATGCGATGCGCCGATATGCTGTGAAAAAAATCTTTTAAGTCAAGCTGCAAAATCCATTTGGACTTGCAGTGCCGCAGGGCGTTGGTGTAGATGTTGCAGGGCGACGTCTCATCCGCAGTGGAAGGGATGAAAGCATAAGAAGAGCGTGGGCGAATGCCATAATAAACCCCTTGCAACATATCGGCCAGCGCACGTTGGAACTCCTTGAGTTTCGGGTGCGGATTCTCGATCAGGCGGAATGCGCCGTTGGCTTTGGGTGCCTGAAAACTGTAGTACTGCGGGTTGGCAGCCTGCTCGCGCATCCAGGATTCTTCGGCCATGCAGAGCGCGGCGATGGCTTTCACGGTGCGAGCTTTCGAGAGCATCTGGCCTTTGGCCAGCACCTGTTGTGAGGTGAGCTGTTTGAACGGTTGGCGAAAGTATTGCATAGCAGTTGTGGGTTGTGAGTGGAGAATCATGAGTTTCTAAACCTTTCTAAACCATCTAAACCATCTAAACCATCTAAACCAATTGCTTAGATAAACCGCGTCCTGGTGCTGTCAAGGCTGCTCCCAATCGGCGGCGGCGCGCCTGCTTGCAGCACTCGTTTGTATTCTTCGGCGCTCATGGGCACGATGAAAAGCCTGTCGGTGCGCTGATTGATGGACTGCGTCAGCTCCGCACTCAGCATCTTCACCCATTTCCCCTTTATTTTCCCTAAAAAAACCGACTTCTGCACGCGCGCCAAGCCGTAGAACTTGCACCGTTTGGCCACACGCTGCCGCGTCTGGTTTTTCCGGATATCGTATATGACCCAAGCGTACATAGGTGAGAGGGTGAGAAGGTGAGAGGGGAGAGGCTAGGTCAAGCAATAGCGAAAGCGGCTTCGGCCTCCGATTCGGCGAGTTGCAGCAGCCGCCGGGCCAAACGCACCGCCGACATCCGCAGGAAGCGCTCCCGGCTGACAAATCCCCCTTCCCATTCCTCCTTCTTTTCGTCGAGATATTCTTTCAGGTTTTCCACCAGCAGTTTTTTGCCGTCCTGATTGAGGTGAAGGCCACCGTCGTACGCATGGGTGTGGTTGGCGGTCACCATTTTGCGCGAAAACAGCCGGAACACCGCCCGCTCCGCCCACACGCGGAACGGCTCTATGAAATCGAACAACATACTTTTATGCTTGTAGTCGTCGCGGTGCATGAAGCCGATATAGGGGCTGATGCCCGCCAGCCGCAGCGCCTGCTCGGTTTTGCCGTACAGGATAGCCAGCGCATAGTTCAAAAAAGCGTTGAAAGGGTCGCGGGCAGGTTGGCGGGAGCGCCCGTCGAACCGGTATTCTTCGGGCAGCACATCGCTCAGCGTTTGGAAATAGACTTGCGCTGCCGCGCCTTCCAGCCCCCGTATTGATTCGGCCACGTCTTTCACCCGTTTGCCATCGAGCGCCTGCACCTGTTTGCGCAGTTTTTGGATTTCACGCGCTTTTTCGTCCAGCAGATTTTGTTTGTGCTTGTCGCGCCGCGATTTGAGTTTTTCCAAAAAGTCGGCCTGATTCTGCATTTTTTGGGCCGTCCAGTGTTTCACGAGCGCCACGGCATGGCTGCTCAGGCTCACGATGACTTGCGCTTTTTGCACCGCCGGCGTGGAGTTCAACTCAAAGCCGACGCACTGCACCTGTGGCATGCCGTGGTGGTCGAGCAGCGCAACGTCAATGTTGTGTTGCATCGCCAGAAAAACGGCAGCAATCGTGAGCACCGCCCCATCCTGCACCCACAGGCTTTTTACCTGAAGCGGCGAATGGCTTTCTTTTTGGAGCACGTTGTCGTCATCAAACCACGACAACTCGAACATACCGTCTTTGACGGCTACTTTGGTACCATGACGCGTGATGTGCAAATCCATAGCGCAAACGATTTAAGTGTTTAAAAATCAAACATATAACTGCTCCGGCTCGGACACCAGATTACAATTCGGTTCGAATCGCCGGGGCTGCACAGCACCCGCGCCCCGCACACACCGGGACTTCGGCAGAAAAGGGGGAGTAAGTGAAAAACAATAAGATTAGGAGACGGCAGCCTTTGCGAACAATGCAGCGCACGGAGCAAATATGGCAGGTAAGCGGGCGCTGAAAGGTTGCCGACGGATTACAGCATTTCTGAGAGAGTCGCTTGATTGCTTTCGATGTTACAAAAATATGGTTAGTGGAAATGCCCTGAAATAGCTGGCGGAAAAAATCTTTCGGGACGCGGGGAATCACAAAAGAGCCGCTGGCCTCCGAAACGCGCAACAACTTGGCGCAACTCTCACATTCTGAAAATGTTGCGCTGTCGGATATGCCCGGGCAGCGGCAAAACAAAAACAAAAAGTGTTGCGTTTCGGGTAAAATTTTAACTACCGGACGCGGGCGGATTTTGTCGTCCTGCCGGGAATTTGCCCGCGCTTTCGGCGCGTTGCCGCCCAGATGCCCTCTTCGGGCGGAGGGCGGGACCCGCCAAAACGACAAAAAAATGCCCCCAATTTAGTTAAAAGAAAATGCGTAACTTGAAAAAAACACCCGTTTACACCCTCCTTTTTCCGCAATGACCCCTCAAAAAATGCGCAACTTGTTGATTGTCATTTCAAAACGACGCGGGGGACAAGCCGATTCGGAAGCCCCGAGTTGGTTTTCAGCCTCGAAACATGAAAATAATTTGGCGCACTGAAATTTTTTTCAAATTTTAACTTGCAGCGACGCGGGAGTTTTTTCTACCTTGTTGCCTGAAAAACAAGCACTTGAGCGGGAAACCGCTATTCCAGAGCATATCCAGACAGAAGAGGACTACGACGAATTTTGAAAAGAGTTTGATACATTGTGTTGAAAAATTCCAGAGCATATCCAGACAGAAGAGGACTACGACTCTCACGTAAGGCAAGAGAGGATTGTCCTTACACAATTCCAGAGCATATCCAGACAGAAGAGGACTACGACCCGACTAATGCCACAGCATAAGTGGGGCTAGTCGCATTCCAGAGCATATCCAGACAGAAGAGGACTACGACACTATTCGGGAACCACAATATGAGATGGTTCAGTTTTGCCGGACACAAAACTCTCTTAAATTTGTGTTCTGAT
>CAYZVM010000122.1:0-17415 GCA_964481485.1 uncultured Saprospiraceae bacterium
GCCAGCACCCCTTCCGCCCTATCCACGTCCCACTCGTTGTCGCTATGCCTACCGCTAATCGGTGCGCCGTTTTTTGCCAAATCCAGCATTTTTTGCCGCTCTGGGTCTGAAAATTGGCTGAACGTCCGCCGCAACAAGGGCAGCAACTCCGTAAAATGCTCTTCCGAAAGGTCGCGCACCCAGCCGTCCAGCGTCTGCCAAAGTTCGGCGTGGTGAAGCAAGAGCAAGCCGCTGCCATAGAGAAAACCTTCGAGCCATTGGGCCGCCGACGCAGGCGATTGTGCATGGGAAAGCCGGAATCGCACCATGTCGCCAGTCTCCGTCGCCGTTTGAGCATTCTTGTCAAAAAGCAGGCGGGCAGCCAGCCCCGACAGCAGTGGCGCGGTGGCATCAGATTGGCTGATGTCGGCCAGTGTTTTTTGCCAACTGCTCTCATATTCAGCCACTTGGAGGATGCCGAGCGCGCGATTGACGGCAAGTATTTTTTTCAAAATATCGGCAGCCACATCTTCATTCACACTCGTGCAGGCGGCCAGCAATTGCACACACACGCGTGGGATGATTTGCCCCAACAATTGCTCCACCGCGCCGAGATTCATGCGGCGGGCGCTTCCATAACGCAGCACTTCGGCGAGCGGCAGCACGGACTCGGCCAACATCAGCACATCTTTTGCCAATGCGCTGATGTGCTGGAGTTTTTGCAACAAGCCCGGCATCACGGCGGGCAAATCGGCTTTCAGCGCGACACCCAATAGGCGGGTGAGCTCGAGCAAATTTTCGGAATCGCGTACCCGGCGGTGGGTGCGGCGCCCGGCAGCATCTTCCACTGTGTTGCCCCAAGTTCCGGCCTCGATGAGGCGGATTTCAAAATCTGGCAGCCATTTCAGTTTCCAATTTTCGTGGAAACTGCCCTGTTTGCCGGAGCCAGTTTCCTGCGTTTTTCCCCAAGCGATGCCGAGCAAATCGAGCCGGTGCAGCAGCCGGCTTTTTCGCAAATGCGCTGCCTCGCGCAGGTCAAGTTCGAGCGTTTTTTCCTGTGTGTTTTTTTCCAAACGGCAACTCCGCACCTGCGCCTCGAAGTCGGCTTTCAACGGCGGCACGGGCAAATGCGGCGGCACTGCGCCCAGCACGTCGCCGATAACCAGCTGCTGGTCAATCAATTCGAGCGGCTTTTCCGCCCCATCGCACAGCACGGTGACTGCCGCCTCGCGCAGTTCTTCGATGCCGGGCAAGGCCGTGTTGCGTAGCGCGGCCAAACTCTCGGCCAGCCGCACCGCCTCAATGATGTGCGCCGACGAAACGGGGATATCTTTTTCGCGGAGCAGCCGGGCGGCGAGTGCCAAAAAGGAGTGGGTAGGGTGAGGGACGAGGGGCGAGGAGTGAGGAGTGAGGGGCGAGGAGTGAGGAGTGAGGGGCGAGGAGTGAGGAGTGAGGGGCGAGGAGTGGAACAGCAGACGGTACCATGCGGGCGCGACCACCCCGGCACTGTAGCCGCTTTGGGCGGCGAGCCGGTCGAACGACCAAGGAATCCAGATCGTTTCGGTTTTTGTTTTTTTCAAACCTTTCAGGAGTGCGGCATCTGCGGCGGCTTTTGTTTTTTCCAATTCCGCCAACGCCGGTGCGTGCCACGCGCCACACACGACGGCGATTTTTTGAAAACCTTCCCTTTGCGCCGCCCGCATGGTTTGCCGCATAAAAGCTTCGCGGAGCAGGGTTTCGCGGGATTCGGGTTTGGTTTTGTCGTCGCGCAGCGCATGCATTAAGTCCAATATTACCCTAAAAATGCCGTCCGGTTCGCCGTCTTCCATTCGCCGTTCGAGCATCGCATCCCACCAGCGTTCGGGGTCGGAGTAGCCCGCGAGTTGGGCGATTTTTCGGAAAGGGTCAATTGTATCGGGAGCGGTTTTATTTTCTTGAAAATCAAATGTTTGTTGTGCATCCGAATCGCGCAGGCCGAATGCCAGGCTCATGGGCAAGTCCATAAAACGGACGGGAATTTTGTGGTGGATGCCGAACAACATAGCCTGCCATTCGGGGGAAAATTCGGCAAAAGGAAAGAAAGAAGCCTGTTCAAGGTTTTTTGGATTGAACACCAAAAGTGCCACCGGCGGCTGCATCGCGGCATCGGCTGCCGAGGGGATCAGCGCATCGGCATCGGGCGGGCCTTCCGCAAGAATGATGTCCGGCCCGAAATCACTCAATGCCCGAATGAGACTGCGGGCGCTGCCGGGGCCGTGGTGGCGGATTCCGAAGATTTCGATGGTCATACTTTGAACGGCGAATTATTCAAATGCTCCTCAATCAATGTTTTACAATAAAAAAGGCACAAGTAGAGCGATAAAGTCGCCAGCACGAGCAGCCAATCCGACCAAAGTTGGAGGATAAGAAAATCATACACGCCATGCAGCAAAACGGCCATACCGAGTCCCAACCACAACAGGCGATTGCGACGGGCGGAGTTGAATTTCGCCAGCCCCGTATAGTATCCGGCCACGATGGCAAAAACAAGATGCGCTGGCACGGAGGTAAAAGCCCGCAGCAACACCGTGTTCATGCCAAAACGATAGGCGTAAAACAGATTTTCTGCGGTGGCAAAACCCATCGCCACCATCACGGCATAGACGATGCCGTCCAAAGGTTCATTGAAAAAACGCCACGGAAACGCCGCGCTGCGCAACACCACGAATTTGAAAACTTCCTCGTTCAGCGCCACCACGAAAAAGGCCGTGAGCAAAATGCTCCCTAACCCATGCTCGTAAGGTCGAAGTTGCAAAAGCGCCCACCTTTCGAGTTCCAATGCTGGGAACGTCATGGCGGCACCCAGCACGAAACATACGAGCAGCGGTACGAGTGGTTCGCGCTCGTATTTGTCCACCCGAAAAATGGCGTAACTGAGCAGGAAGCCGGGCAGCGCGGACAGGGCAAGCAACAGCGGGTTCATCTTTGCGCACAAAATTCCCAAAATCGCCGCACAATTCCTGCCGTTTTTTCAGCCGCCTCCAACATTCCCATGTGTCCCACGCCGGGTAATACCTGGGCATCAGCAATAGCGGGCAAAACGGCGGCCCGCATCACACGTTCAGGGGGGGCAATCGTATCTTCCGAACCGATTAGAAATTGCACCGGGCAAGTAGATGTACGCAGTGTGTTTTCATGGTTTTTCCGCGCTATCATTCCTTCCAATGCAGCGACGATGCCCTCCGGAGATTGACGTTTTCCATTGTCAATCAATGCGTTGATGAGGTCTGGATTTGCTTTTGCAAAACTTTCGGTAAAAAGGGTAGGGAACAATTGCGCCACATACAAATCGCGTTTGCCCGACTGCAACATCTCGATACCCCGGCGGCGATTGGCGATGCCTTCCGGTGTGTCCTCAAACGGGTGGGAGTGAAAAAGCCCCAGACCGGCAAGGAGTTCGGGGTATTTTTCAGCAAATGCCAACGCCGTGTAGCCGCCCATGGAGTGACCGACGAGGACGCATTTTTTGACAGAAAGGCTCTCCAGCACAGCCAGAACGGCATCGGCATAAATCTCTATGCCGGGGGCGGTCGGCAAATCTGATTCGCCAAATCCGGGCAGGTCAATCCGCACGACGCGCAGGCCATCCAAATGTGGAATAAAACCGTCCCACACGGAGGCATCTTCGCAGAATCCGTGCAGCAGCACGAGCGGCAAACTTTCGGATGGCCCCGTCAATTGGTAAGCAATGCGACGATTGTCGGCAACAAGGGTATTTTTCATAATGCAAATTTGCGAAAAGATTGGCAATGCCGTCGTTTTAGCGATTTTTGCGCTTCCTAAAAAGTTTGGAGTTTGGAGTTCGGAATCTGATTGACTTCAAACTCCAAACTTCCCAAACTTCAAACTAAAAATGGATTTCTTTTCCGACCTGTACCGCGATATTTCCCATGCGCTCAGTCCTGACTTGCCGAAAGACCTCGGCGACATGGATGCGCATCTTGATTTTATTTTGAAAAAAGTCGTGCCATACGGGGAGGACTTGCGGGAGGAAAAATTCTGGCTCAGCAAACGCTGGAAAGAGGTGCGCGACGACGAAGGTTTCCACGAGGCAATTTTGCACATTTTCAACGCTGGCGGCGAATATCTGCTTTCGCTGGACGGCAACGTGGTGAAAGGCTCTTGGAAACGCCTGAACCAGGACAACACGCTCATCCTCGAAATCGCGGGCAAAAGCGAACTTTTTGATTTGCGCTTCTTGAACCCCCAATTCATGATACTCACCAAACACGGCGACCAGGGTCGCAAGGGGTTGCGCCGCTATTTTTGCCTGATGCACGAACCCGCCACCCGCGCGGGCGGCAAAGAACTCGACTGGCGCAACATCATGGAAAAACTCTTCAATATCTGGCGCGAAAACAGCCTCAGCCTGTGGGCGTGGGTTTTCTTCTTGGTCTTTATCGGCGTGATTCTTTATTTGTCAGTGGGTTAGTTTTGCAGAGCGCATCAAATTTCCTCCACAACTGAAGTGCCTTTCGAGCCATCTCCGCTCGTCCATTGCCAAGTCTCGTGTAGCCGGACGCGCCCGTCGGGCAAGATTTCCGGTACGGAGCGGCAGATGCCGGTGTGCAATTCTCCTTTGTCATTCACCTGATGGTAGCGCATGTCGAGGCAGCCGTTTTCGTCCACCTGCGCGATGAGATGGCCGCTGACGATGCTGCCGCCCTCGTATTCCGCCGTGACGATATTCCCTGTTTGCCGGTAATGAAAAATGGTGTCGCCCGAGACTTCGCCGTTTTCTGTGTTGGCGACGGGGCGGAAAGTTTTGTTGTTGTAGTTCATGGAATCGGATTTTAGTTTGCTTAAAATAAGATTTTCAGAAGGAGTACATTTTTGTTCACCCAAATTTAAACGGCAGGTGTCACCCACACGACTATTCGACTCCTATAAAACTCCATTTTAGCATCCTACCTTTGAAAGTTAAAAAACACTCAATGGCAGTGATTTAAAAGTGCTGCAACTCCTTTCTGTTCAACCTCAACTCAATACTTATGAAAAAGACACTTATTACCCAACTTGGCTCACTTGTACTGACGTTTACTTTGTTCCTCTCCTGCAATAAGGATAGTGAGCAACCTTCTGAAGCAGAAAGCATCTTTTCAAAGGTTATTTTTTACCAAACACCACAGGACAATCTTGACGAAGCAAGTGTTTTCTGCAAAATGGAAATGGCAGAAACACAAGAGGCCATTACTGTTTCTGGAAAATTCAATCAAGATGGGCGCTTTGAAAAGATTAGCTCAATTTTGCATAAATCGCCGGATGAATCACACACTTTTGGAGTGTTTTTTTCTGATGCAGGCGACGAGATGTTGGCTTTCAAGATTTTGCAGAACCTCCAAAAGGATAGCTTGGTCTTACGGATAGTCAAATTTGAAGAAACAGACTCCATTCATTATCAAATGTATTTTTACAAGTACGATTGGAACACCAATATTGGCGAGCTGCTCTATACATTAGGATATGATGAATCTGGGGTAAACTTCAGAGATGACTTAGATGATGCTATTGATGACGCTATTGATACTTTCAAAAAAGGTAAAACACACTTGATATGGGGCACTTTTACTAAATTGTATGAACTCATAGACGAAGCAATTGATAATGCCAAAGAATTGCCCGACGATATCAAGAACAAAACCAAGGAGTTGTGGACTGATGCTAAAGAATTGTTCAGAAAAGATGGTCCTGTAAACACGATAGAAGAAGAAGGAGAAGATGCTTTCAACAAAAAGGCTAAGCGTGCTACTCCCGAAGAAACGAGCGCCGAAAATAACACAGTTGTCAACCAGTTGAACTTTGGCAATAATAGCACTCTCCCCCCCAATTTCGGCGAAATTCCAGAGTATAAAATTCAAGCCATCCCTCCTTATGAACTGGCTGGTGTACCTAACTCAACCTTTCCGAAACCTATAAAAGTGAAGGTGACCGATTTGAATGGAAATGGGGTCGATGGGATAAAAGTACGTTTCAGAACAGGAAACGGAGATGGCATATTGAACCCCACCATTGCAGTGACTAATGCCGAAGGAATTGCTCAAACTTCCTGGACTTTAGGTACAGATGCATCCCAAATTGCAACATTTACAATGGTAGATATCAATCCGTTGTTGGTTCGTCCTATTGGTGTCCAGGCGTTTGAGGCAAAAGTTGACTTTGTAAACCCATTGATTGGCACTTGGTTAATGACAAGTTTTTCAGATTTTGACTGCGCACACCCTAATAATAATTTCTCGGCATCAAACGCTTCTGGTGTGCTTTGTGGCTGGGATCATAACCCCAATTCTTGCCTTACTCGATATTTTATTTTTACAAGTCAATCATTCGAAGATAAAGAGATTTGGACGCAGCCTGGTATGCCGACGGAAACGATATCGGAAACCCTTGCCTACACCTTTACGGATGCCACTTTTAAAGTATGCGAACCAGATGATCCTGCCGACTGTGATTCGTATGTATACACTATTTCAGGTAATACATTGAACATTTCAATCTCGGACGATTGTATTCAATATCTTGTTCAATTTGTACGGCAGTAACATCACGCCCTCACAACCACCGCACCAACCCAAAATCCTGCCGGTGCGCCAGCAGCGGGTTGTTCGGGTAGAGCCGGAAGCCGTACTCGAACACGCTCGCCATCTGCGGCTGGATATCGCAGGCAAAGACAGCGTGGGCGTTTTTTAACTTTTTAGTTCCAGCGAATGTGCCGAGAGCAGGGGTTGTTTTAAAAAAATATTTGGGTGAAGGGTAACATTGTTTTACTACTGGCGATATGCGCATGATGCCTTCCGTGCAACACAATTTGAAAGGTAAAACTCTCGCAAGGGAGAGGTTTCAAAAAAGGCGTAAGTGGCATCATTTCCTTTTCACCAATAAAATTCATTGCGAATGAAAAAATTTCCCAAGTCCCTGACCGCTTCGCCGGGCATTGAAAGCAAATTGGAGCCAAGCATGATGCTCGTAAGTTTCAAAAAGCCAATGGAGATGAACAATGTCCAATCCATTGCGAAAGAACTCAAATTAGTCGTTTTTTCTGGCGACGAGCCGAACGACAATGCACGATGGAAGCGGGTGAATCACACCAACACCCGGTTTTGGCTGAAAACAGAAGATGGCAAATCAATCAGCGACGCAAGGTTTGAAGAAATCGAAAAAAGCCTCGGCGACCGGGCAGAATGGATTGGCCCCGTGTACGAAAACTACAGCAGGAAGGGCGTGGAGAGCTGTTTTTGCCCGATACCGAATGTTGTGCTTTTGCCAAAGACCAAAGACTCGAAAATTTCTTCCATCGCCAAAATCGCCAAAGACAACGGTTTGACACTTGATGAAAAGCGGTCGAAATACTTAAGCACCTTTTACTATTTACAGGTGCCAGCAAGCGGCAAGACAAGCAGTGCTTTTGAACTGAAAAACAAATTGGCAGCATCGGGACAAGAAATGTATTTTGAAAATATGCCGTTGTTCAAGCCATTGACAGCCACCTCGCCGAACGACCCGCTGTGGGTCAATCAATGGGATATGCTCCAAATCAATGCTCCCAACGGCTGGGATATCACAAAAGGCAGCAGCCAAGTGGTCATTTGTATTTTGGACGAGGGCTGCGACTTGAGCCATCCGGATTTGAAATTTTCCGAACAGGGTATCAACCTCGGCACCATGCAGCCACCCGGCTCGCCCACCGGCGCCCACGGCACCGCTTGTGCCGGTATCGCAGCTGCTACGATGAACAATAACGCAGGTGTGGCAGGCGTGGCGAGCGATTGCTACATCATGCCACTCGCCTTTCTTTACTGGACGGACATAGAGTGTGCCATCGGCATCAATTACGCGACGGCGAATGGCGCGCATGTGATAAGCATGAGTTTCGGAGTGTACGACGGATGGGGATGGGACTACGCTGTCATTGACCCTGAAATACAAAACGCTTTTGACAACAATGTTGTGTTGGTTGCCGCGTCGGGCAATGAAGATGATGGTTTCAACAATCGCTACCCCGGCAGACATCCCTTAGTCATGGCTGTTGGCGGCTCCTCTGTTGACGACAATAGGAAATCGCCCAACTCTCCCGACGGCGAATACTGGTGGGGTGCGAATTACGGTGAGGAATATTACAACGGCGTACTCACAGGCTTGTCGGTGGTGGCACCCTGTGTGCTTTGCCCGACTACCGATATTCAAGGATGGGACGGCTACTCGGGGGACGAATATATGCCCAATTTCAACGGCACATCGTCCGCCACACCGCACGTCGCCGGCCTTGCAGCCTTATTGAAAAGCCAAAACCCCGCCCGCAGCAATGTTCAAATTCGAGAAATTATTGAAAAAACTGCTGCCAAAGTCGGCGTTGCTCCTTATGCCGCGAGGGCAGAATTTCCCAATGGCACCCGCAATCAGGAAATGGGTTACGGGCGGATTGACGTGTTCGCGGCCTTGAGTTTCAATGCTGGAGGAGAAGGCGGTTGCAGTGGCTTGAAAGAGGCGGCCAAATTGAGTCTGCTGGAAATGGCAAACAGCAAAGCCAATCATATCAGCAGTTTGGGCAGCTGCCCCGACTTTCAAGTGTTCAACGGCGCGGGCGGGTGCCAATCCCTGAAAGTAAAACCCTGTTTTTACCTGCATTGGGGCGACAGCCCGCAGGATGTTATTGATACAGATGATTTTGAAGTGGTTGTGTTGAGTGTTTGCAACCCTTTCGACAATGTGGAATTCAGGGGTATCACGCTTTCGGAGATTGAAATAACACACGCCGATGGCACGCCAGTCGAATTGTTGCCGAACAACACACCTGTCGCCATGGTTGTGCCATCCAAACTCATTTCATTTTGCAGCATTGCCCCGTGTTCTTGCAGCCACATCGAATTGGTGCTGAAAGCCTCCAGCGCTATCGCAGGCCCTTACAAGATTAAATTCAACTGTTGCATAGATAAAATCATTTTGCAAACGGTAGAGGGCGACCGGCCTGAGTTTGATGTCGAATTGGTGAACAGCTGAAGCCGCAAAGTTGCTTCTCCTCAAACAAGGATTTGACTATAAAAAATCCCGGCAAGCACACACCGCTTTGCCGGGATTTCCATTTTCAAAACCCATAAAATCACAACCACCGCACCAGCCCAAAATCCTGCCGGTGTGCCAGCAGCGGATTGTTCGGGTAGAGCCGGAAGCCATATTCAAATACGCCCGCCATTTGCGGCTGGATGTCGCAGGTAAAAGTAGCCAGCGCGCCTTTTTGGCTTTTCAGTTCGAGCGGGAAAGTAGTGATGAGTTCCAATTCCTTTTCGTCGAGCCGTTTGTAGAACACCACCTCCACACCTAAGTCATTGGCTTTCAGGTCTTGGATGTGGAGCGTGATAGAGGCTTTGAAGTGCTCGCCGAGCGGCAACGGGTGGTTGTAGGTGTCCGGCGCATCGAGTTCGGCCACCTCGATGGCTTCCCATGCGCGGCGGACGCGGGCTTTCCACGTCACCAAATCGCGGGCAGCGCGGTAGTCATTTTTCTTCAACTTATGGCTGCTCGCCCAAAGTTTGGAATAGAACCGCTCTTGGTAGTCGTCGAGCATACGACCCATCACGAATTCGGGCGCGATGTCGGCGATGGTATTTTTGATGTGGCTGACCCAACGTTCGGAGATGCCGTCTTTGTCCAAATCGTAATAGGTCGGCACGATGTCGTTTTCGAGGATATTGTAAATCGTCTCCGCGTCGAGTTCGTTTTGCAGCGCGGGGTTCTCGAATGTTTCTTTTTCCGGCAGCGCCCAACCCGCACCGGGGCGATAACCTTCGCACCACCAGCCGTCGAGCACCGAGAAATTCATCACGCCGTTCATCACGGCCTTCATGCCCGAAGTGCCGCTTGCTTCTTTCGGGCGGGCGGGGTTGTTGAGCCAGATGTCCACGCCCTGCACGAGCAGTTTGGCCATTTCCATGCTGTAATTTTCGAGGAAAATGACCCGGCCTTTGAATAGCGGGTTTTTCGTGGTGTTATAGACGAGGCGGATAAATTCTTGCCCTGCTTTGTCGGCAGGGTGTGCCTTTCCGGCAAAAAGAAAAATGACCGGGCGGTCGGCGTTGTTCACAATGTCCGCGAGGCGTTTTTCATTGGTAAACAGCAAAGTAGCGCGTTTATAAGTAGCGAACCGGCGGGCAAAGCCGATGACCAATGCGTCGTCGCGCAGGGTATTGATGATTTCAAATGTGCTGCGCGGGTTTTCGCCACGCCGGGTGAGGTCGTCCTGCAAACTTTGGCGCACCCAATCCAGCAAACGTTTTTTCAGCAGGCGGCGGATTTCCATGAGTTTCGTACCTGGCACCGCATGGATTTTTGCCCACAACTTGCGGTTGATTTGCTCGCCCAAAATATTCTTGCCCAATGCCGATTGGTAAAGTTCGAGCCATTCGCGCGCCACCCAAGTCGGAAAGTGGATGCTGTTGGTGACGTAGCCAATGTTGCTTTCTGCGTGGCTGTAATCGGGGTTCATTTCGGCGAACATCCGTTGGCTCACTTCGCCGTGCAGGCGACTCACGCCGTTGATTTCCTGGGAGGTGCGGATGGCGAGATGGCTCACGTTGAATAGTTCGTCGGCGTTGTGCGCGTCTATTCTGCCGAGCGCCACGAGGTTTTCCCAAGTGATGTCGAGCGCGTAGGTATACTCGTACAAGTACTCGCGCAGGAGGGTTTCCGAAAAAGTATCGTGACCAGCCGGCACGGGCGTGTGCGTGGTGAAAAGTTGCGTGGCGCGGACTATCTCGGTGGCCTCATCGTAGTTCAAACCTTTGGTTTTCATGTAGTTGCGGATGCGCTCCAAACCGAGGAAGGCGGCGTGGCCTTCGTTGAGGTGGTAGAGGTCGGGCTTGAGACCCATCGCATGGAGCGCACGCCAGCCGCCTACGCCGAGCAGCAATTCTTGTTTGAGCCGGTTCTCGTTGTCGCCGCCGTAGAGTTGGTGCGATATGGCGCGGTCTTCCCACACGTTGTCGTCAATATCGGTGTCAAGCAAGTAGAGGTTCATGCGGCCAACGGGCAGCACCCACACTTTTGCCCACACAGTGCGCCCGGCCAGGTTTACATTTATTTTTATCCATTCGTCCCGTTCGTCGCGCACGGGTCGGAGCGGGAGCAGGGTGAATTTGGACGGCTCGAAATGGTGGATTTGCTCACCGTTGAGCGAGATGCCTTGCTGGAAATAGCCGTAACGATACAGCAACCCGACCGCCACGAGGTTGAAATTGCGGTCGCTGACTTCTTTCAAATAATCGCCCGCGAGGATGCCGAGGCCGCCGGAATACAGGCGCATACTTTGGTGCAGGCCGTATTCCATGCAGAAATAACCAATGAGGGGCTCCGTCTTTGCCGGGGCATTCATGTACGCGCGGAAGTCGGCATGGATGCGCTTCATTTTGGCCGTAAAATCCTTGTTGGCGAGCAATTCTTGGGCCTTTTCGATGCTCAGCTCGTCGAGCAGGGCGACGGGGTTGAAATTCAGAGCCTCGAATTTTTTCGGGTCAATGCTTTTGAACAAGTCTATCGCGTCGTGATTCCACGACCACCAGAGGTTTTGCGAAAGTTCGGCGAGGGGGGCGAGTCCTTCGGGGAGTGTGGGTTCGATATAAATGCGTTTGAGTTTGGCGCCTTTTTGCGTCAGATTCCCAACCATGAGTGTAGTGATAAATGATGAATGTTAACTGATGAACGAGGCTGAAAGTGTTTGGTTTTCAAACTTTTACAAACCCCGGCTTGACCCTGCTGGGCATTTTGGTTTTATCAAACAGCGAAAGGGCGCTTGGTGTTTTTTTGGAAAGGACGGGGGCGAAGGTAGGGCTTTTCGGAAACTCCATGCGTCTTGGGTTGCCGTGCTTTTGCGCTGGAGGGTGGGTGGATTTTGTATTTAACCCAAGTTGTCACCTATGAAAATCTCCTCTCCAAATTTGTCATCCTGAACGAAGTGAAGGAACTGCACAAGCCAAATTGCCTGATTTGCTGCAAAATAGCGTGTGACTCTGTGGTTAATGGAAGTTGTGCAGATCCTTCACTTCGTTCAGGATGACAGGTCTCGGCTGGGTCACACAACTTTCGTTATTTAATTGAGCAGCGGCACCTTCACCACGAAATGACCATCGGGCGTTTCGCCAGCCGACACAGGTCGGTCGGTGAGCAGGGCATAGCGACTGATGATGTTGTTCAGCCCAGTGCCGGTGGACGGCTCGGGAGTGGTGCGCGGTTGCAGCCGATTTTTGACTACCAATGTCTCGTCTTCCATAAAAACTTCCACGACCAATGGCTCCCGCTCGGACATTCGGTTGTGTTTCACGGCGTTTTCTACCAAAAGTTGGAGGGTCAAGGGGGCGATTTTGTATTGCTCCAGCACCGCGTCGTTCAACTGAATCCGCAAATCAAATTTGTTTTCAAACCTGATTTTCAACAAAAAAGCATAAGAGCGGATAAACTCCAACTCCGTACGCATAGTCACTAGGGATTGGTCTTTTTGTTCTAAAATGTAGCGGTAGGAGCGCGATAGCTGGTCAATGAACTGCTCTGACAAATCGGCATTCACATGAACGAGCGACGAGAGAATGCTCAGGCTGTTGAACAAAAAATGTGGGTTCACCTGTGTTTTGAGCAACGCGATTTCGTTGAGCAATTGCTGCCTTTCGAGCTCGCGGGCTCGTTTTTGCATGGATTCCATGCGCTCGCGCACCCGGCGCCGGTATCTGTAAACACCAAAAAGTATGGCGCCCACCCCAAGGGCGAATGGTATGCGAAACCACCAAGTTTTATAGAAAGGCGAGATGACCAAAAAGGGAGTTTCCAAAGTTTCTTCGCTCCACACGCCACTGCCGCTGATGGCGCGCACCAGCAGGGTGTATCGCCCGCCGTCGAGGTTGGTGAAAGTGATGATATTCTGGTGGGTTTCTGTCCATTTTTCGTCAAAACCTTCGAGTCGGTAGGCCAGTACGGTTTTGTCCGCCTGTGTAAAATGGATGACCGAAATATCGAAAGTAACCACCGTCTCGCCGGGGCGCAGGGTCAGGTTTTTCCACGACTCCCAAGCAGCCGGCTTGTCCATTATTTTTATGTTATCAATCGCTAATCGAGGCGGATACCCATTGCTGAGCAGATGGTTGGTGGAGGCAACGTTGAATGAGTATTCGCCGCTCACGAACAATTCCCCATTGGGCAGCACCCGAAAACCCTGCGTGAGGTCGCTGAGGAACAGGCCGTCTGCTTTTGAAAAAAAGGCAATTTGCCCGCTATTGGGGGTATAACGGTGGAGTCCGTTGGAAGTGGCTATCCAAATATTCCCCTGCTGGTCGGCATCTACTTTTTGCGCGATTTGGTTGCGCAGCCCGTTTTGGGTGGTGAGCGAGAACAGCAAAGAGTCGCGCTCGTCCAGCACATATACACCTTCCGGCGTCCCGATATAAAGCCGTTTGTTGGGTGCTTCCACGGCATCCAGCACGGCCAGCGCAGGTGTGCGGCGCAGGATATGGTCAGTTTTTTCGGTAGTCGGGTTGTAGCGCAGCAAACCGTCGGGCGAAGGCACCAAAACACGCCCCTTGCTGTCCAATTTGAGGTTCCAAATCTGATAATATGGGAATGTGCTGCCGTCGTGTTTTGTCAACTTTATGATGCGGCTCCGACCGCTCGCCGGGTTTGTCTCGACCAAGCTGCCCCGGTTGTTGCCTTGCCACACACGGCCGTCTCGCCCAACTTCCACGCTCAGCGTCTTGTCTGCGGAAGTATTCCACGGAGCGGGCTGCATGAAGTGCCGCCGTTGCTTGGTGCGCGGGTCGAATCGTTCCACGCCCTGAAAAGTTGCCAACCACAAATTCCCCTTCGCATCTCGGGCGATGTCGAATATCTCGTTGGAATAGATGCCCTTATTGTTGTAGTCGTAGCGTTTGAAAGTATTTTTTTGTCTGTTCCATTCAAACAAGCCCACGGCCCACACGCTCACCCAATATCGGTTGGGGTCATCGGGGTCGGGCATGAGGCCGGATACGCTGTAAAACTGACTTTGCCCGGGATTTTCGGGTAAAAAAACGCGCCCGAACTTGATGCCATTGGGGTCGTAGTATTCTACGCCCAATTCCGTCCCTATCCATATAATGCCCGTTTTGGGGTCTTTGTACAAAGCATAGACGCGCGTGTTGTTGTGGGCAAATTTGTTGCGGGCATTGGGCGGGAAATTCAGCCGCTCCATGTTCGAGCAGTCCAAACGCCAGAAGCCGTGTTCGCCCCCACCAGCCCAAATCAAAGGCGGCTCACCGGGGCGTTCTTCCAATAAAAACACCGTGGCGATGCCCGCCGAATCGGGCAGGTTGACGAATTGTTGGCGCGTCTCGTCGTAGGTATAAAATGCTTGATCCCAATCGGAATTCCAGATGGTGCCCTGACTGTCTTCTCGCACCGACATTGGCCAGGGGTTTCTCTCGCCGTTGGGTTTGTCGAGTCCGCGCATATAGGCAAACTGCCGGGTCTGCGTATCGAAGCGCAGCAAATGCTGGCCCACGAAAGTGACCCAGACGCGCCCTTTTGAGTCGGCGAATACCTGACATTCTGTTTTGGTGCGGCAGGGTATTTTGAAAAAATCAGTCTGAAATGAAGTAACATCCAAGCGCATCAGGAAACTGTCCGTGACCGCCCAGCCTGTTCCTGTTTTATCAAAAGAAAGATTGCTAAAATGTTTATCCTGTGCTTGTTGCGGAAAACTGGGTGAAGCAATGCGCACCCGGTGGAAACGCCGTGTGCCGGGGTCAAGGTAACAAATGCCTTTGTAAGTAGAAACCCAAAGTCGGCCATTCGCGTCGGTGGCCAAGCCGCTGACACGGCTGTCGGGCAACGAAGTCGTGTCGTCGGGCTGATGCCGGTACACGACGCACGTGCGGCCATCATAACGCGTCAGGCCGTCGTTGGTGGCGAACCAAATATACCCCAAATCGTCTTGGGCGATATCGTTCACAAAATCTTGTGACAGACCATCTTCTGTGGTCAGGTGTCCGAGTGAGATGATATTGGATTGTGCAGACACCGCCCCCACTGGCAGGAGGTAGAGGAGCAGGGCGCGTATCCAAAATTGTGCAGTCATGGATTTCGCCACAAATGTACTTGGGAAGCAGAAAAAATTTGGGTACAAATCTCAGCGCCCAAACCGCTCCAGCCTGTCTTTGCGGGGTCGTAAGATCCGCGCACAGCAGAGAAGACCAAAGAGCGTGTATTGCGATCAATTATTTTTTGGAGAACGTTTGAAAAGGTAAACCTTGATAAATAGGAACGCCATTTCCATGGCAAGACCCTTGTTTTGCTATCATTTTATCAAACTAAAGATTATGCAATGACAACAAAAACTTTGCTCCTCGCCGCCCTCCTTGTGGCCAACTGCCTTGCATCCCTTACCGCCCAAAACTACTCGGTTTACGTTAGCGATGCCGGCAACTTCAGCAACCCGCCCTTCCAAATCTTGAAATTCGATGCCAATGGCCAAAACGGCCAGGTGTTTATCTCCCAACACTTGGACTGGCCTCAGGACATTTTTTTTCTCGAAAACGAAAACGTGGTGCTGGTATCCAATCTGCACAATGGCCGCATCACCAAATTCGATGCAAGTACCGGCGCCCACCTCGGAGAGTTCGCCACGGGCATCGGCGGCCCCACCCGTATGAAGCTCGGCCCCGACAGCTTGTTGTACGTCTTGCAATGGTTGGGGGACGGCAAGGTGAAGCGATACAGCCTCGATGGGGCTTTTGTAGATGATTTCACCGCAATCGGAGTGCCCTTTAGTATCGGACTGGATTGGGATACCTTGGGCAACCTGTATGTGTCCTCATACAATGGCAAGTACGTACGGAAATTCAGTCCTACCGGAGCTGACCTCGACAATTTCGTAAGCACCAACCTCGCAGGCCCGACCAATATCTGGTTTGCAGAAAATGGCGATTTGATGGTGATAGACTACAACAGCGCCTCCGTCAAGCACTTCGACAGCCAAGGGAATTACAAGGGGATTTTTATCTCCGGGCTTCCACAGGGTGAAGGCGTGGATTTTCTGCCTAACGGCAATATACTCATTGGATGCGGGGGAACTTCCTCGGTACGGGTGTACGATGCCGCTGGCACCTTTCTCAACAACCTCGTGCCGTCCGGCACGCTCAACCTGCTCCGGCCGAATGCCGTGGTGCTGCGTCCCGCGCCCACTTTATCTACCCAAGAGGCGTACCGAGAAATGGCATTCGTGATGCCCTCTGTTGGGACCTTTTTTCAGTTTGCCAACCCGCAGACTATGGATCATGTGAAAACCCTCGAGGTGTACAACTCGGTGGGGGTGTTTGTTCAGAAAATTAACTTTGCGGACAGTACCACTTGGGATGCATCCAATCTGGCTGCGGGCATTTACTATGTTACTGCGAAACTGCCGGATGGGGTTATTGGCCGACAAACGGTAGTGGTGCAGAGGTAGGCCCACGCTAAATAGGGTACATCCATGCGGAAAGATATAGCAATTTTCATACTTGTTCTCTTCAGTGCCGTATGCGCATTCGGGCAACTTACGCAAGATGCCCTCGCGGCTGCGGTGGCGCAGCAACAATGCGCCGGAATTGCTGACGAACTAAATCGTACCCCTCTTCTGAGCGAGGACATGAAATTCAACGGGGCGGTCTGTCTTTTTCGCAATGGAGCAGTGGAGCGGGCATTGGCATTGTTTCAGGAAATCAAGCAATTGGAAGCACAAAAGCAGCATATTGCCGCTTTTTGGGAAGCGAAATGTTTTGCCTCTCTTGGACAAGATAGCCTTGCTTTGCAAAGCCTTCTTGCCATACCGCCACGTCAACTCAACTACCCCATGCTGACGCAGCCGATGTTCGATCGTCTGGCGAAAAACAACGTGGCGTTTGTCCAACTAAAGGAGTCCTTAAAACCCAGCTTCAATATTTGGACGGGCGCGCTCGCGGCCATCGCGGCCATTGGCTTGCTGATTGGTTTTGTGTTGTTATTGGGACGATCCAAGTTTTCTGCGGGAGAGAAGCGGCTCGCATTGGTTATGTTTTCGTTCGCACTCATACTCACTTCCTATGTGTTGACCTGGACGAATTACGCGTATTTTTTCCCTTACTTGCAAAATGGGTGGCCGTTTTTAACCTTGCTGGTCGGGCCCTCTTTGTATTTGTACTTAAAAGACACATTTAAAGAGGATTACACTGCCAAAGAAGCCGCCTTGCATTATATCATTCCGGCACTTTCCGGGCTTTTGGCCATACCCGTTTTGTTGTCGAGTTTCAGGATAGACACCGGCATTCCACCCGATTTTAACCTCATCAGCAGAGCACCGACGTTGCTTACCGGGCACCTGCTTTTTTACTCCGTTCGCATCTGGGATGTGACCAAAAATGAATGGCAGGTAGA
>CAYZVM010000123.1:0-17320 GCA_964481485.1 uncultured Saprospiraceae bacterium
GGCGGGCAGGGCATATTTACAAAGCCATGCTGCCCGACGGGCCGCCGCCTGTGGGCAGCCATTGACCCCACGGCATTTTCGTCAGAACGGCAAGCCCACCGCGATGTTGGGGTTCAGGTCTTTCCATTCAAATTTGGAAATCAGGTTGGGAATCCAATACCGCCCGTTTTCGTCGGCGTAAGGATTGCGCAATTTATAGCCGACATCGAAGCGGATGATGAGGTAACTGAAATCGCCGCGAATGCCGAATCCTGTCCCGAGCGCTATGTTTTTATAGGAATCCCAGCGCAACTGCGATTTGTCGCGATCCGGGTCAGGCTTGAGCGTCCACACATTGCCGCCGTCCAAAAACACGGCTCCTTTGAACCACGAAAAAATAGCAAACCGCAGCTCGCCATTGAACTCAAACCTGAAATCTGCGGCCTGAAAAAACGGTTGCTGCTCGGGCGGGTTCGGAATACCAGTGTCTTGATTGCGCGGCACATAGCCACCGGGGCCTAATTCGCGGATGCGCCAAGCCCGCAAGCTGGCCGGGCCACCCACAAAAAACTGTTTCACATAAGGCGCTGCGTCGCTGTCGCCAAACGGCACCACCACGCCCGAGCCCACACGTATTACACCAGCCAAATCTTTGCGAAAATCACGCGTATAAACACCGTCCATGTCCAGCCGGAAATAATGGGCAAAATCGAGGTCGGATATTTTCCAAGTCTGTTTGCCGAAAATGGCCGACCACAAGCGGTTGAGCCCCAATTCTTCCAATCCCGAAAGGTCGCTGCTGAGCCGGAAAGTCCAGTGTTCGCCAAAACGGTTGATATTGCCTGCATAACTGTAGCCAAACGAACGCAACAAAAAGCCCGTGAAAAGTTGGTTGTTAAAACTGTTTCGCAGAAATTCGTTTTGGCCGAAAATGGTGTCGAATTGTGGGCGGGTGCGTGGGCGCAGCACATCAATGCCGACATGGTCAAATGAAAAGCGGTTTTCGCCGTCGGTCAGGTCATAGCCGAAGGAAGCGTTGAATAGATTGTAGTCATAGAAATCTATCAAATCCAGATAATTGTAGTTCAGCGACAGACGCGCCTGGGCGTCGTGCTGCAATTTCCGGTAAAAGGATTTTTCGCCCGCGAGGGTGTCTTTTCTCAATTTGTTAATCCCGCCCCAAAGCCCCAAATAGTCAAAAAAACGCGGGAAAACGAGTTGGTTCTGGATTTTAAATTCTTGCGAAAAAATAAAGCGGTTGCGCGTGGCCACGTCAAACTCGATGTTGTACTGCACATTGCTCTGCAAATTTTCTGCCCCCCGAAAAAGATTGCGATTGCGAAAGGTGACGGACGATGACACGCCGAGCAAATTCCTCGCAAGGGCGCTGGCGCTGGTGGACGAGTTCAAATCCACGTCGGCACCAAACGAAATGCGCTTATTGGGCGTGGTCAGGATTTCTACGTCAATTTTTTTTGGGTCAAGGCTGTCCTGCTTGGGCTTCACGGATACGAACCTGAAAACGCCCAACGTGTTCAGATTGCGGAGGGTATTGTCAAAATCCTCCTGGCGATAAGTCCAATACGGTTTGATTTCGATAGAGCGGTAAAGGCGCTCCGGTTTCACCCTGAACAGCGTAGTGGCCGAGCCAAAGTAAATGCCGTTGATGGTGGTGTCGTTGCGCATCCCCGCGATGTCGGGGCGCACATTGGAGAACGCCTCCACCTTCCCGATGATGTAGGTTTTGTGCATCACCGAATCACCAGGCGTGAGTATGTTCACCGTTATGTTGGTGCGTGTGCCGGTACTGTCGCCTTCAAACTCCACGAAATTGGGTGCGAAATACGCATAGCCCCTGTTTTTCAACTCGCTGGTGACGCGGATTTTTTCCGCCTCGAAAGTCCGTTTGTCAAGAGGAACCCCGCTTTTCAATAGCGATTTCCCGGCGGTCAAATGCAGGATTTGGCGCACCAGCGTGTCGCGGCTTTCAAACCGAACAGTGTCCACCGTATGTATCGGGCCGAGGTCAAGCGTGTATTTTACTTTTGCCTTGTGCTTACCGACCAATTTTGTCTCATAGGTGCACGTCGCGTCGAAATACCCACGCTGTTGCACATGGCTTTTGAATATCCCTGCCGTGGTTTGGGTGAGCCGCTCATCATAAATAGTAGGTGGCTCGGCCACTTTCTTGACTATCCACTTGGCAGATGTGGAGGTTTTGTTGCGAAACCGATAGTAAAGCCACAAGCGGGTGGGAGCGCGGAACAACACAAATGGGCGACGGTTGGGTATTTGTTTGTAGAGCGAACTCAGCTCATAGGCCAACGGCGCACGCTCCGAATACTTGAGGCGTTTTGGCGACTTGATTTCGAGCGAATTTTTCACCAACAGGCGTTCGCCTTTGGCTTCGTCGAGATGCTTCGTAACATTGCAGGCGCTTTGGCAAAATGCAAAGAGCAACAGGTAACAAGCAAATTGAAAGCAACCTGATTTTTTGTAAATCATTGATTCAGAATAAAAGTCTCAATAGCATTTTCCCGTGTTATCACACAATCAGACAAAACTGCTCACCGCGCTGCAGGTAAAAAAGTACCGGCAAAAGTATCGAAAGTTCACAGTGGAAGGTGAGAAAATGGTGGCCGAACTGCTTGCCCAGCAGCGTGTGGCAGTGTCCGCCGTATTTGGTTTGGAACGTTGGGCTGCCGAAAATGCCGTGCTGTTGGGGCCGTATTTGGAAAAATTTAACCCCATTGGCGCATCCGAACTCAAAAAAGTATCCTCCCTCACCACCCCCAATGCAGTCCTCGCCGTCGCCGACTTGCCCGAAGAGTCCTTCGAGCCTGAAATATTGCGACGCGACTTTTGCTTCTACCTTGATGGGATACAGGATCCCGGCAACTTAGGCACGATACTCCGCACCGCCGATTGGTTTGGCATCCCGGCGGTGGTGTGTTCGCCCGACAGCGCCGATGCGTTCAGCCCAAAAGTCGTGCAGGCGAGCATGGGGGCTTTTTTGCGGGTAAAAATTTGGGAAATGCCGTTGGAAGATTTATTGGAAAACACACCTGATGTGCCCGTTTTGGGAGCAGTTCTACATGGGGAAAATATTTTTCAAACCACATGGCCTCTGAACGGTATAATAATAATCGGCAATGAGGGCAGAGGCATTAGCCCAGCAGCGGCAGCACGGCTCACACACCGGCTCACCATTCCGCGTTCAGATTCAGGGGGAGCCGAATCCCTCAATGCGGCGGTGGCGGCGGGGATATTGGCTGCGGTTTTGCGCAACCGCGAGTAAATCCTATGCAGAGTAGGCGAGCGCCAAGTCAAAATTAGTATGAATGTACTATTGCGCGCACGCCCCCACTCACCCCACCTTTGTCATGTCAAAGAAAATAAAAACGACGCCCTGTATGGCGGCCTTGGATCTGGTCATATTTGAAGATAATAATAATTTTCGGGAGAGCCTGCTGCAATTTTTCCGGTACACACCTGATATAAAAATCGTGGGGGCATTTCCAGATTGTTCTGATTTGACGTTGAATGTGAGCGAGTTAAAGCCAGATGTTATTTTAATGGACATTGATATGCCGGGGATGAATGGTATCGAAGCCACCGCAATCGTGAAAGAGATATTCCCCAAGACGCAAGTAGTGATGTTGACCGTGAGCGAAGAAGAAGACCGGATATTTCAAGCCCTGCGCAACGGCGCCACCGGCTATCTCCTCAAAAAAACCGACCCCGAAGAAATCGCAGAAAGCGTCCGCTCAGTTTGTAAAGGCGGTTCGCCGATGAGTCCCGCGATAGCAAGAAAAGTACTCCAATATTTCCGCCCGAATGCCAATGAAAACAATCTTCCGACGGCTAACTATTCCAAAAATGCCGGTGAAAACGCAACCCTGAAAACACCAAACCCCCAATTAGCCAGTGAAAACGACGATGCCCTTTCCACCGGACTGACCCCTCGGGAACAAGAAATTCTCGAGGGGTTGGTGGATGGGTTGTCTTACAAATTGATTGCCAGCCGCTTTTACATCAGCCCCGATACGGTGAAAAACCACATTCAGGGCATTTACCGCAAACTTCATGTGAACTCCAAAGGCGAAGCCATCAGCCTCGCACTGCGGACGGGGATAGCGGGAAAACAAGGCGGTGGACATTGAGAGGTCATTCCACAAATCCGACACATATCTCTAAACACCCTTCAAAACCAACAATCTCTCTCACCCGGAACGGGTCACTGAGCAAAACCAAATGAACGCCGCCCGCTGACTGATGTAATATCACCTCGGGCTCCCCCAGAAAGCACTCATCCCCGGGACTGTTTACAAAACAAAAAAACACAGTAACCCCGGCAAAACCAAACCAATCCCACCTCAGACCCTCCCCACACTCACACCCGTTCCATTTTTTGCAATCCCGACCGGCACCACGCTGGCCGGGATTGTTTTTTTAACTACCCGGCCCGGCCGTTCGTCCTTTCATGTCCGCTGCTCGACCACAAAATTCAACCTTTCATCAAAACTTGCTTGCATTTTATAAACGCTGTTCAGTATATTTGCGGCGTTCAGTTTAAAAAAGAACGAACAACCAATCTCAGATATGGGAATAGTATCAAGAAAGGAACGAGAAAAAGAAGAGATGCGCCAGAACATACTGGACGCGGCACTCAAACTTTTCCGCGAAAGAGGCTACGAAGGTGTCAGCATCCGCAATATAGCAGAAGCCATTGAGTACAGCCCGGCGACCATTTACCTTTATTATAAAGACAAGAGCGAAATCTTTTTCGCGCTGCAATACGAGGCTGCTGCCGTGAAACGCGACCACCTGATGCCTGTAGCTGAAATCGAAAATCCGTGGGAACGGCTTATTGAGTTTGGCCGCCGGTACATTGATTTTGGGATGAAACACCCCGACCTCTACGACCTGCTATTCATCACGCTGACACCGATGGAATCCATTGAGAATCAAGAATGTTGGAAACTTGGCATTGCTACGCACGCCTTTTTTGCGGAGACGGTGCAGGCTTGCGTGGACGCGCGGTATTTCAAAAGCACGGACGCGGAGACGATTGCCTACACGCTTTGGTGTCACGCGCACGGACTCGTTTCTCTCTTCGTGCGCGAGCGAATGCGGATGTACCCGGAGGAGAAGCGGGAGGAATTGGCGAAGAAATCATTTGCGATGGTGGTGAAAATGGCGGAGTCGCTTTAGCGCCCTCAAAAAAATATTCAAAGAATCTGAAACCAACCAAGTCAAATCTGTGACTATTCAACCGCCCCAATCAACCGTTCAGAGATTTCAAGTTTCGCGATGCATCAATGCTGCCTTTTTTTGTCCCAACAACTAAACGCTGTTCAGAAAATAAAAACTGTTTTTTAAAAATGAAACAATCGTCCCCTCTTTTGCTAATGCTGTTTTTGTCGGGTTTTGGTTTTTCAAAAACCTACGCCCAACAATCGGCAACTTTGGAACAGTATATCCAGATAGGTTTGAGCAACAACCTCGCTTTGCAGGAGCAGAATCTTGATTTACGGAAAGTCCAAGAGGCCATTCGACAGTCGAAAGCGCTGTTTTACCCCACCCTGCAATTTAACGCCAATTACACCCGTGCTACCGGAGGCCGCCGCATCGAGTTCGCAGTGGGCGATTTAGTGAACCCAATTTTTGCAAATCTCAACCAGTTGAACGAACTCGCCCAGCCCGGCTCGCCTGACTACCCGACCGATGTGCCGAACGTCAACGAACAGTTCTTGCCCAATAATTTTCACGAAACGAAACTGAGTTTTGCCTACCCGCTTTTCAATTCCGATTTGAAATACAACCGCCAAATTCAAGAGCATTTGTACCAAAGCAAATCGGCGCAAAAGGCAGCTTACGAACACGAATTGCGCTATCAAATCACCGATGCGTACCTCCAATATTTGCAAGCACTGGAAGCCGAAAAAATCTGGCAGAACAGCAAAACCGTGTTGACCGAACTGCGCCGTTTCAACGAGTCTTTGGTCAAAAACAACGTCGCCACGCGGGACGTGGTCGCTACCGCCGATTACGAACTGAGCAAAGCCGACAACGAGATTTTCAAGTTCCGCAGCAGTCAGAATACGGCCCGTGCTTATTTTAATTTTTTGATAAACAAAGACTTGCAAAGTGAAGTCACAGTGGACACGACGTTGCTCCGCTCCCAAGCGGAAACGTATCAGCCAGACGTTTTGCTCCAAAATGCGCTTGCCAATCGTCAAGAATTCAACGCTTTGCGCGCTGGCATGAACGCCGCCGAGACGGATGTGCGGCGCAACGACGCGAATCGCAAAATCCCAGATTTCTACATCGGCGGCGAGGCGGGTTTCCAAGGTTTTGGCTATCACTTCAACGACGACCAAGCTTACGCACTGGCTCGTGTGGGCATGACTTACGACATTTTCGACGGCGGTCTGCGCAAAAGCAAAACGCAGACGGCCCGTCTCGAAGCCGAGAAAATCCGGGCCCAATATGCAGAGGTGGAGCAGCAAATCGCGCTGCAAGTGACACAGGCTTGGAATGATTTTGAAGCCGCCCGCAACTCGTTCACCACCGCTCAAACTGGCCTGAAAGCCGCCGAAGAAACGTTTCGAATTGTCAACAACAAGTACCGGGCGAACCAGGCTCTGCTCATCGAATTCCTTGATGCGCAAAATCGAGTGACAACGGCGCGGCTGCAACAAGTGTTGGCTTGGTCGGATGTGCTGGTGAAGGAGGCGGCGTTGAGGAAGGCGGCAGGGATGTGAGTCCCTACAAGTCAATGAAAATATCAATGCCCTTGGATAGCAGGCCGCTTTTGAGTTCAAGGTCGCCGCTCCAAATTTTGGTCTCTAATTGCAAGGCGAGTGCGACATAGGTGATGTCCTTGCGGTCAACCTCTTTGCACTACTCAAAAGCCTGAATGTAATGGCGCAAATGCACTTCTCGCATATTGAAGAAATGCAAATGAGCAAAAAGCAATTCGAAAGCCTCATAAAATTTATTCTCATTCAGATGAGTGGCCTTCATCAATCGCTCTTTGTGACGATAAATCTCGGTGAACAGAAAATCGGGGGCGAAAAGTTTGACTTCGGTGGTAAGTATGGTGTACAGCGTAGGCGAGTTGTGCCTGGCCAATGAAGAAAAAATCTTATTGGCATCAACGACAACAGCGTTCATTTTTCAATCTCTTGGATTAACGCTTCGCCGTTCCGATCCCACCAAGATTTGTTGACCAATTCTGCCAACTCGTCGGCAGTTTGTTCATCGAGATTGGCCTTGTAGGCCAAGTATTTGAGCCGAATCATTTTTGCGAGTTCGGAAAAAGAGTTTTGCTCCAACACTTTTTGGTCAACTCGAATAAGAAAATCCCCTTGAACTGCTTGAATGAAATATCACCCATGACCATTTTTTTACAAAAAAAATTGTTTTCACTCCAAACTCGCCATTGGCAATCTAAAATTCACTTTTATGAAAAAAATATCGCTTGAGACAATCGCCCTCCCCTCTATGGTCACCGTCGCCGCCATTGGTTTGTTTTGCCTCACTGGCGGCTGCGGAGAGAAGGCCACGGCAAACTCCAAACTTGAAACTTCAAACTCGTCGGTGGACGAGCGCATTTCCGTTCGCACCGCTACCGTTCAGCAAAAAACCATCGCATTGCCCGTACACGCGAGCGGCATTTTGACCTCGTCGGCTGAACAGCGCCTCTCGTTCAAAGTCGGCGGCGTGATTCGGAAAATTTATGCGGACGAAGGCGACGTGGTGCGCCCCGGCCAGCTGCTCGCCGTGTTGGACAAAACCGAGATAGACGCACAAGTCGCTCAGGCACAGCAAGGTTTGACAAAAGCCGAGCGCGATTTGGGGCGTGTAGAAGGCCTCTACAGAGACAGCAGTGCCACGCTCGAATTGCTGCAAAACGCCACCACCGCCCGCGATGTAGCAAAGGAAACGGCCCGTATCGCGCAGTTCAATCAGCAATACGCCGAAATCCGCGCCACACGCGGCGGAAAAATCATCAAAAAACTGATGAACGAAGGTGAAATCACCGGCCCCGGCACCCCTGTGTTCGTCCTGTTTGAAACAGGCAAAGACGACTGGGTAGTGCAAATCAACGTCAGCGACCGTGACTGGGCGCGACTGAGCCTCGGTATGCCAGCCAAAGTCGTGATGGATGCCTATCCCGATGTGCCATTCAACGGCAAAGTGAGCGACCTCGCGCCCGCTGCCGACCCCACCAGCGGTCTGTATCCAGTCGAGGTAAAAGTCACCCCGCAAGGCAAACGTTTTGCGCCCGGCTTGTTTGCACAGGTGGACATCACGCCTTCGAAATCAAGGAATTACACGACCGTACCTGTCGAGGCGCTTGTGGAAGGCGACGGCAAATCGGCCTTCGTTTTTGCCTTACAGGCCGACGGAGAGCGTGTGAAAAAAGTGCCTGTGCAAGTCGCGTTTTTGGAAGGAAATCAAGCGGTCATCGCCTCGGGTTTAGAGGGCGTGGCGGAAGTGGTGACGAGCGGTGCGCCGTATTTGAGCGAAAAGAAGAAGGTCAAAAAAATCTAACTCCGGTACTCTGACAATCTTTTGCCATGAAAATCTTAGCCTTTTTTAACATCTTGCTTTATGCCCTCATCGCCGGTCAGGGATTCTACATGTTGCTCGGCGGTTCGCAAGCGCTCAAACAACTTTCTGCCAGCGCATTTATCGAACAACGGCAATCGGTAGATAAAGCCATTGCCCGGAGTTTGAGCATTTCTTATTTGCTCGCGCTGGCTTACAGCGCCGCGTACATTTTTCTCTTAGTCTGGAATGAGGCACCTCAGTTGCAATTGGCAGCCACTATCATGGCTTTTCTGTTGTTATTGGCCGACGTGTTCATCGCGACCAGAGGCAACGCGCCGATTAACAAGGAGATTAACACATGGCAAGCACTCGCCCATCCGATGGATTGGACAACGTACCGCGACTTGTGGATTAAGTACATGACATGGCGCAACTGGCTGTCCATTTTTGCGCTGGTTGTATTTCTGTTCGCAGTCTTGCAAGGTTCTTTATTCTAAAATCAACATAGTAGCAAATGAGATCAGTCCTTCAAATCTTTTTATTGGCAGTACTTGCTGCCCCCGTTTTTGCCCAAAAAATCAAAACACCGGAAGAAGCGGGCTATACGCACTTCAAGATTGCATCTGCATCGGGAGACAGCATTCAGTTTTTAGTGAACGGAGCGGGTGTGGATTTGCAGCGGAAAAAACCTGTTTTCTTGTTCGTTCAAGGCTCATTGCCCAATCCGCTCCTGCTCTATGACGAACACGTCTATGGCGTTTTCCCATTCAAAACTGGGGATTACCGCGACAGTTTTCACTTCGTAGCAGTATCAAAACCGGGAATCCCGGTGATGGCGGACACACGCACACTGGATGGGCAGATGTGTTATAAAGACAAGACGACAGGTCGTTTTCCGGCAAAATATGTTGCCAACAACCATTTGGATTTTTATGTCCAGCAACACTCGACCGTATTGGATTGGCTGGCACAACAACCTTGGGTAGATATGTCGAAAATCGTAGCTTGTGGTGGCTCTCAAGGTGCTACCGTGGCGGCAAAATGGGCAACCGTCGAGCCCAAAATTACCCATCTCATCTACTATTCTGGCAACCCCAATGGTCGTCTCGATGAAGAGGTGCGTCGCATCCAGCGAGATGTCGCAGATGGAAAAATCACGGGCGAAACTGCGGTTTCAAAACTGAGCGAAATACAAAATTATTGGACATGGCTTTATGCCAATGCTGAATCCAGCGATGATACACATGGCGACCCGCCGAAGACAACTGTCTCATTTTCAAAGCCTGCACGAGAATATTTGACCCAATTGGACATCCCTGTATTGGTCGCTTTCGGCACGGCAGATTTGACGGCAGCACCTTGCGCCACCTTGCCGTTGGATTTTTTGAGAAAAGGAAAAACGAACTTGACATTGAAAATTTACCCGAATTGCGACCACCATTTTTTTGAAAAAAAGGCCGAAGGCCAAGAGCCAGAATATCGCCTGAACGAGGCGTTCGTAGAGTGGATGAAATGGGTGAAGTGAAAAACCATTTTGACCAATAAAAAGCAAATTCCATGATGCCAACCGGAAGGTTGGCGTTACAAAACTTATTGCCATGAAAATCGCCGAATTTTCCGTCCGCAACCCCCAATTCACCTTCATCATTTTCTGCTTCGTGATGGCGCTCGGCGTCGGTGCATTGCTCAATATGCCCCGCGCTGAAGACCCCAAGTTCGCTCCGCCCGGCTACAACATCGTCATCGTGTACCCCGGTGCCGGGCCTGCAGAAATCGAGAACAAAATCACCGACAAGGTGGAAGCCCGCCTCGGCGCGCTCGAAAACATTGACCGGATGCCCTCGCTCTCGCTCAACGGCGTGATGATTCTTACCATCGAGTTTGAGCATGGCGAAGACCCCGACAAAAAGTACGAAGAAGTCGTTCGCGAAATCAACGCCCTTCGGCCCGAACTGCCGGACGACATCTACCGCATTACCATTCAACGGTTTACGTCGTCGGACGTGGCGATTTTGCAAGGCGGCATCGTGTCGGAAAACGCCTCTTACGCCGACCTCCGCCGCGAGGCCGAGCGGCTGGAAGAAAAATTAGAAAAAATCGCGGGCGTCAAAGGAGCCGACACGTGGGGCTTCCCCAAACGCGAAGTGCGCATCAGCCTCAATTTGCCCAAAATGGCTTCGGAAAACCTGCCCGCGAGCCGCGTGTTGGGCGCGTTGCAAAGCGAAAACGTGTCCACCCCCGGCGGCTCGGTCAACGTCGGCGACCGCCAGTTTTTTGTGGAAACGAGCGGCGACTACGAAAATATCGAGGAAATCCGCAACACCGTCGTCAATGGCGCGGACGGCAAAGTCCTCTATCTCAAAGACATAGCCGATGTCGAGTGGGCTTATGAGGAACCGCGTCACCTCGCCCGCATCAACGGCGTGCGCACCGTGTGGGTCACTGCCCGCATGAAGGACGAGCAAAATATCTTTAACGTCGGCGAAGAAGTCAACAAAACCGTTACCGAATGGCGCAGCGCCCTTCCGGTGAGCATGGATTATGTGAAAGTGTTCGACCAGAACGACTCGGTCAGCAAGCGACTGGGGCGTTTCGCCAAAGATTTCGGCATCGCCATTTTGCTCGTGATGCTCACGCTGCTGCCGCTCGGCTGGCGCGCCGCGCTCGTAGTGATGATTTCCATCCCGCTCAGCATTTCCATCGGTCTTTTTGCGCTCGACCAAATGGGCTATTCTTTGAACCAACTTTCCATCGTCGGCCTCATCATCGCGCTCGGCATTTTGGTGGACGATAGCATCGTGGTGGTGGAAAACATAGAGCGCTGGCTGCGAGAAGGCCACAGCCGGGTAGAAGCGGCCATTCTCGCCACCAAACAAATTGGCCTCGCCGTGTTGGGCTGTACAGCCACGCTTGTTTTGGCGTTCCTGCCGCTCGTGTTTTTGCCGGAAGCATCGGGCGATTTCATCCGTTCGCTGCCCTTGGCCGTCGTGCTGACGGTGCTGGCCTCGCTGTTTGTCTCGCTCACGATTGTGCCCTTTTTGAGCAGCCGCCTCCTGGCCGAACACCACGACCCACGCGGCAACATTTTCCTGCGCGGCCTGAAATGGCTCATTTCCGGCACTTACGCCCGCTTGCTGCACCTCGCGCTCGGTTGGCCAAAATTGACAATGGTGGCAGCAGGCGTTTTGTTCTTCGCTGTATTGAGTCTGGCGGGCAGAGCCGGGTTCGCGCTCTTCCCCGCCAGCGAACGCCCGATGTTTTATATTGATGTGGAAATGGCCGCCGGTTCGAGTTTGGAGCAAACCAACCGCACCGTGCAAATGGTTGATTCCGTGTTGAATGAGTACACCGCGCCGGGATTTGGGAGCTCGGAGTTTGGAATGAGAAATGCTATGCTGACCTCTTTGAAAACCGAAGACGAACAATCAACAATCAACAATCAACAATCGGAAATTCCCAACCCGAAATATTCTGGCGGAAAGGCCAAAATCACTTGGTTCGCCAGCAATGTCGGGCGCGGCAACCCGCGCATTTATTACAACGTGATTCGGGAAAACGAGGCTGCGGACTACGGGCAGGTTTTTGTGCAATTGGAAGACCGGACGCCGCCGCCGGTGAAAATCGAACTGCTCGACGAATTGCGTGAAAAGTTCAAAAACACGCCGGGCGCGGTCATCAACGTCAAAAATTTTGAGCAGGGGCCGCCGATTGAAGCGCCGATTGTGATTCGGGTTTTTGGCGAAAACCTCGACACCTTGCGCGGCATCGCGAGTCGGGTGGAAACCATCATCAGCGAGACGGAAGGCACGATGTATGTGGACAACCCGATTTCGACGGTCAAAACCGATTTGCAGGTGAAAATCAACAAGGACAAAGCTGCCACGCTCGGCATCCCCGTCGCCGAAATCGAGCGCATGGTGCGGCTTGCCATCGCGGGTTTGAACGTCGGGAGTTTCACCGCCGCAGCCGACGGCGAGGAGTACAACCTGACCGTGACAGTGCCGAAATCCGGCGCGTTTGCCAATCTGGACGCGCTTAAAAACCTGTATATCAATAACGTTTTGGGAACGGCCATTCCTTTGAGCCAAGTCGCGGAGATTCAGTTCAAACCTTCGCCCAACTTTATCCAGCACTACGACAAAGACCGTTTCACCGCCGTGACGGCTTTTGTGAAAAGTGGCTATTTCGCTGCTGAAATCAACGGGAAGATCAAGGAAAAACTAAAAGCCATGAATTTCCCGCAGGGCTATTCCTACGTCGTGGCGGGTGAAGAAGAGAGTGCCCAACGCTCGTTTGGCGGTCTCGGCACCATCATCATGGTCACGATTTTCGGTTTGCTCGCTGTCCTGATTCTGGAATTTAAAACCTTCCGAAGCACCGTCATTGTGCTGTCGGTCATTCCGCTCGGCATCATCGGCGCCATCCTGATTTTGCTGGCGACGGGTTATCCGTTCTCGTTCACGGTCGTGGTCGGCCTCATCGCGCTCATGGGCATCGAGGTGAAAAACTCGATTTTGCTCGTGGACTTTACCAACCAACTCCGCGCCGAAGGCCGAAGTCTGGACGACGCGATTCAGGAGGCGGGAGAGATTCGTTTTGTGCCGATTTTGCTGACTTCGCTGACGGCCATCGGCGGCCTTACGCCCATCGCCATCGAGGAAAATCCGCTGTATTCGCCGCTCTCTTACGTCCTTATCGGCGGCCTGATTTCTTCAACTTTGCTGTCGCGGATTGTGACGCCGGTGCTGTATAAGTTGTTGGCGCCGAGGGTGGTGTGAGGTGGTGATTGGTTGATGGGGGATTGGTTGATTGGTTGATTGGTGTGCTGCGATGGAAACCACACCGTTGCGTTTTTTTGTCATTCTGTCGGAATCCGTCTACCCTACGAAAGCGCACTACGAGCGGACGGATTCCGGCAGAATGACAAACGTGGCGTGTTCGCTTTTGCACTTGGGATGACAAAAAGGTAGAAAAAACCTTGCACAGCACGAGAAAATGAAAAACAAGGACTAACTTTCCACCAAAATTTGGAGCAAACACGCCAGCCCCGGAAAGTTCGGTCTTTCATTTTTTCGTTCACGATTTAAAAACCGCATTATGAAAACACTTTGCTGCGCTCTCCTTGCCCGCTCCTCCAAAATTTTCACCTCTTTCCTTTTCGGCTTATTGCTCTGGCTGTCGCCTCAGTTGGCGATGGGGCAGCCTGTTTATAGTGGCGATGTCACTTTTACCTCGCAGGCGGAGGTGGATGCTTGGTCACCTGCTTATACTTCAATTACTGGGACTTTAACCATTTCTGGGGCGGATATCATTGACTTGACTCCTTTGCAGAATATTATTTCAATCGAGGGATACCTCAATATTTACAACAATCCCTCCTTGACGAATTTAACAGGATTGAATATGCTAAGTTCTGTTGATCTAGTCGCAATTTTTGAGAATGCGGCTTTAACGGATTTGGCAGGATTAGATGCACTCGTTTCTATTGGACAACATCTTTCTGTTTTTGACAATGATGCCCTGACGAGTCTAACAGGATTAAATTCCCTCGTCTCTATTGGTGGGCACCTCATCGTTAGTAACAATGATGCCCTGACGAGTCTAACAGGACTAAATTCACTCGCCTCTATTGGTGGAAATTTTGCCATTATATTTAATGATGCACTTACGAGTTTAACGGGTGTAAACGAACTCGCTACTATCGGAGTATTTGTCAACATTGGTGCCAATGCTGCCTTAACCAGCCTCTCCGGATTAGACAATCTTACTTCTATTGGCAACGGCCTCTCTATTGAAAACAACACACAATTAACCGACTGCTGCGCCATCTACGACCTCCTAACCCCCCCCGGCGCCATCGGCGGCAGCATTACCATTGCAAACAACCAAACCGGCTGCGACAGCGAGGCGGAAATCAACACCTACTGTGATGACGGCGACTTAGACAATGACGGCTACACCGTCGAAGAAGGCGACTGCGACGACGACAATGCCGCCATCCACCCCGGCGCGCTGGAAATCTGCGGAAACGGCACGGACGACGACTGCGACGGCCTCACGGATGAAGAATACACCCAAATCAAAATCCACAAGGACGGGCAGCAAAACGTCTCTTGCTACGGCGGCAGCGACGGCAGCCTTAACATCCATGCGACCGGCGGGCAAGCGCCCTATTCCTTCGAGTGGAGCAATGGCGCCACGACCGAGGACGCGAGCGGTCTTCCCGCAGGTACGCACACCATCACCGTCGTGGACGCGCTGGGGCGTTGCCGCACCAAATCCTTCACCCTTACCCAACCGACCCAACTGACGCTGACCTTCTCGCACGACGATGTCAGTTGTCACGGCGGCTCCGACGGCAAAGCGACCGCACAGCCAAGCGGCGGCTCTGGAAACAAAACTTACCTTTGGAGCAACGGCGAAACCACCAAGAAAATCAAAGACTTGTCTGCGGGGACATACTCCGTCACCGTGACCGACGCGAAAGGCTGCACGGCAATTGGCAGCGTCGCGGTCGGCGAACCCGCCGAACTGCTTATTACAAACGTGACCGTCACGCCAACGGGAGGGAATTATCAGTTGACGGTCAGCGCGACAGGCGGCAACCAGCCCTACAAATACCGCCGCAGCAAACCCAATGGCAACTGGACGAACTGGCAAACAAGCAACGTCCTCACCAATGTGCCTGCCGGGTCATACACCGTCCAGGTCAAAGACAACAACGCTTGCACCGCTTCTGCGACGGTGAACGTACCGGGCGGTATGTTGCTCCCGCCGCCCGGCGCAGACGACCGCGCCGCGCCAGAAGTATCCAACGATAAACCCAATCAAGAAAAAATCCTGTCAGAAGCAAGCGACGCGCTCTTGCTATATCCCAACCCTGCGCGGAATCAATTATCCTTGCTCAAAAAAGATTTCGCGGGCAAAAAAGCAGTCGTCACCATCACGAACAATCTCGGCGCGTCCTTGCTTCTGCAAGAGGTGGAAGCCATGCCTGCCGATGCGCTGACATTAGACCTGAGCGGCCTCCAAGATGGGCTTTACTTCCTGACAATCAGGGCGGAAGGTTTTCCGGCGGTTACTAAGCGTTTTGTGGTTGTGAGGTAAGTTGATTCAAAATCGGCGGTTAGGAAAGTTGTTGGCACCCGAGGGTGGTGTGAAAACCTACCCGCCCTGCGGCCCATAGCCATAGGACGGGAAAACTGCCATTTCGATTTGCCAAGCCCACTACCCCCTTTCAAACAGAACCCGCTCGCCCATTTTTTCTTCATTGAACCTGCCTTCGTGCCAAGCCAAGTGCCCGCTCACGATGGTGCTTAACACCTTGCCTTTGAACGACTTGCCTGACAAAGGCGACCAACCGCATTTGTAAAAAATATTGTCGGATTGAACCGTCCAAGGATGATGGATATCTACAATCGCAAGGTCGGCCCAGCAGCCTTCATCGAGAAAGCCGCGCTCTTGTATCTGGAAGGCGACGGCTGGGGCATGGCACATTTTTTCCACGATTTTTTCCAAACTGATGTGGCCTGCGTGGTAGAGTTCGAGCATCACATTCAGCGAATGTTGCACCAAGGGCAGCCCCGAAGGTGCTTGCAGGTAGGACTGTGATTTTTCCCCCCAAGTGTGCGGTGCGTGGTCGGTCGCTATTACATCGAGGCGATTGTCGAGCAATGCGGGCAAAAGCGCATCGCGGTGTTCACGGCTTTTGATAGCCGGGTTGCACTTGATTTGGTTGCCGAGTGCAGCGTAGTCGTCGGCACTGAAATGGAGGTGGTGCACACATACCTCCGCCGTTATCTTCTTCTTTTCCAATGGGATCGTATTGTCGAACAAATCCAGTTCATCTTTTGTGCTGATATGCAAAATATGGAGTCGCGTGCCATGTCGTTTTGCCAAACTGACCGCAAAGGAGGAGGACAAATAGCAGGCTTCTACGCTGCGGATTTGGGGGTGGAATTCGGCGGTCAGGCCGTCACCGTATTTTTCTTTAAAAAAATCAAGGTTGCGGCGTACGGTCGTTTCGTCTTCGCAATGGGTGGCAATGAGTATAGGCGCTGCGGCGAATAGCCGCTCAAGAGTGTCGGGGTCATCCACCAGCATATTGCCCGTGCTGCTGCCCATGAATGCCTTGATTCCGCACACCCGGCGCGGGTCGGTGCGCAGCACCTCGTCGAGGTTATCGTTCGTCGCGCCCATATAAAATGAGTAGTTCGCCAACGAAGTGCGGGCCGCGATTTGGTATTTTTCTTCCAACAATTCCTGCGTCACGGAGGGCGGGTTCACATTGGGCATTTCCATGAACGAGGTCACGCCGCCTGCCACGGCAGCCCGGCTTTCAGAACCAATCGTCGCTTTGTGCGTCAATCCCGGTTCGCGGAAATGCACTTGGTCGTCAATGATGCCGGGGATAACGAAGTGGCCTGCTGCATCAAGTTCGATGTCGGCGTGGACATTGATGCTGGCTGCGATTTTGGCGATGCGTCCGTTTATCACGAGCAAATCGGCTTCCCGGATTTGGCCTCGATTGACCAGATGGGCGTTGTGGATGAGTATGGATTTCATTCAAATAATCTGATTTGTGCAAAATTCTGAAGAATCGGCAATTTCAAGTTGACATAAAACTGTGAAAATGGGCAAGGTTTATACTTAACAAAACAACGACGCACGGGCGCTCTTTCGTGAAAATCAGGCCAGTTCAAATAACAATAAAAAAAATGCAAATTTTTTTTAACAAAAAAGATTGAAAATAATGGCCAAGGCTTGCTATATTTGTGGT
>CAYZVM010000124.1:0-17303 GCA_964481485.1 uncultured Saprospiraceae bacterium
GTTTTCGAGTTGCCCGCTTCCAATGCCGATTGCCACATTGGGCGGCCTGCGGCATCGTACACGGCGCAGTGGGCGCTCTGTTGCGCCCAAGTTTCGGGGATTTCCAATGTGAGCGGCTGACCCGGCGCGAGCAGGGTAGGGTAGCAGCGCCAGCCATCGGCATCCGGCTCGGAAGCCGCCACTATCGCCGAGGTTTTGAAATTTTCCCGCTCCGACATTTCCGTGCAGGCAAACCAGTCGTTGAAAGGCCGGACGCGCCAGTAGTAATTCTGGTTCGCTACCAGACTGCCGAGCGTGTAGGAAGTTTCCGTCGTCACCACATCCAACTCCTTGACAGCGAAGTTGCTGAAACGCGACACGTGCAGCACATACCGCGTCGCGTTGGGTACGGGCGCCCATTCCAGCACCGTGCCGCTCACCGGCGACAACTGCCCGCCGACTGGCGAAAGCAGCGCGGCCGTTTCGGCGATGTCGCCCTGCGGCGGCCCAGTGGTGAGCCAATCGGCCTTTTCTGTAAGCAGGTTGGCGCGCAGCACGTTGATTTGTTCGGGGGTAAAACGGTTTTGACAATTATCCACAGAATAGGACATATACAGCGTGCCGTCCGCGTAAAAAGTGGCGCCGTTGGGGTCTTTTTGCTGCACGAGGCTTTGGCCCTGCCCGTCGCAGCCCCAGCCATAACTCAGATAGTCGGGCGGGGTATCGCAAATCCGGTCGGCTGCGATGGCGCAGTTGTGCCCGTCCACATACTCCACCAGCGCTGTATCGAGCGGGGCGGGGATTTGGGTTTCGAGCGAATCGTGGAAATGCGTATAGTCATAAGTCAACGTGTCGGGCGTGGGCGTGGCAAAACTGTACACCTTATCCTCCCAGCCGAGAAAAGTGTGCTGGAGCGAGAGCGCGTGGCCCACCTCGTGTGTCCACACGTGCGCCTCCGGGCCAGAGCAGCCGTGCGACATGGAGATGCCGGCGTAAGGCAGGTTGTAGCCACAATTGCCTGCCGCGCTGGGCGAGAAATAAACATTCAGCGCGGCGGGCACATTGTTGGTCAGCATCATGTCAATGCCCTGCAAGAGGTCATCGTGTTGGTGCCACACCGTGCTGTCAATGTAGTTCCAGTCATTTTTGAAATAAAAACGGACACCCGCGTCGGCGTAGTCCGCATTGAGGCGGCAAAAAGCGTCGAGCAGTTTTTCGGGCGAAAAATAGCCCGTGCCCTCGTTTTTGCCCACCAGATGAATCTGTATGCCCGCCAAAAGCGTGTCGGCGGAGCGGGCGGCGGCAAAATCTTCGGGGTGCGCGGCGTAGTGCCGCAGCCAGGGGCTGATGTGTGGCGGCGTGCCGCATCGGTTGAGGTCGGAGGGAGAAGGTGCTTGGGCGAGGGCAGAAAGGCCGCAAAAAAGCAGGGCCGCGAGTAAAGTCAGGCGCATGGTACGAGTGTTTTGTGCGCGGCAAACTTAGTGTATTTGGGCGGATGCGAAAAAGGAAGGGGGCTTAGAAGCCAAAATTGCGACCCCGGCCACAGGCCGGGGTCGCAATCCGCATAGTATTGGAGAATGGCTGAAAGACGCGCCGGACTTTGGCGAAGATTTGCCGTTTTGATGTCGCAATCCGCATAGTATTGGAGAATGGCTGAAAGACTTGTCCAATATCTTTGGCATTTGCTGCACATGGAGTCGCAATCCGCATAGTATTGGAGAATGGCTGAAAGAAAATGGACTTGAGTTAGCCAAACAAATAGATGGTAGTCGCAATCCGCATAGTATTGGAGAATGGCTGAAAGAGGAAGTGAGTAGACTAACAATAATCTTCCCAAGGTCGCAATCCGCATAGTATTGGAGAATGGCTGAAAGCAACGGATTTACCAGACGGCAGGGAAACAGTGAATGTCGCAATCCGCATAGTATTGGAGAATGGCTGAAAGAAAAGTTGACAGCCCCGACTTTATGTCCCTGTTCCGTCGCAATCCGCATAGTATTGGAGAATGGCTGAAAGTTTCTTAACGTTCTAAATCATGTAAAAATGAAGAGTCGCAATCCGCATAGTATTGGAGAATGGCTGAAAGTTGTCAGTAAGCACCACAACGGCCTGTTCTTTGTCAGTCGCAATCCGCATAGTATTGGAGAATGGCTGAAAGCCTACCTTTTCTTTGTAATAACACTTCTGAAGAAGGTCGCAATCCGCATAGTATTGGAGAATGGCTGAAAGCTTTTCACTGCAACAAATAAACAAATACAAAGCAGTCGCAATCCGCATAGTATTGGAGAATGGCTGAAAGAGTGAATGAATGAATTATCGAGCCTTAGTAGTGGGTGTCGCAATCCGCATAGTATTGGAGAATGGCTGAAAGAAAAACCATTTAGTTGCAGCACAAACAAAAGAAGGTCGCAATCCGCATAGTATTGGAGAATGGCTGAAAGCATGAGGGCGAACACTTTGCCAGCCAAACTTTTTTGTGTCGCAATCCGCATAGTATTGGAGAATGGCTGAAAGCCATAATTTTCATCTCAACATGAAACATCTGTTTACGGTCGCAATCCGCATAGTATTGGAGAATGGCTGAAAGCACTTTGCGAAGCAATAAAATCAACTCTTAACCAGTGTCGCAATCCGCATAGTATTGGAGAATGGCTGAAAGACAACAAGGCTACATATCCAAAGGAGTTTTTTCATAAGTCGCAATCCGCATAGTATTGGAGAATGGCTGAAAGGCTCAAGCAGCCCGCGAATATCGTTGAGGTAATAGTCGCAATCCGCATAGTATTGGAGAATGGCTGAAAGCTCAGCAATTCTTCGGTGTAGCCGATTTCGAGGCCGTCGCAATCCGCATAGTATTGGAGAATGGCTGAAAGCCAAAGGGCAAGGGTTTTACACAGAGGGCACAACGGGTCGCAATCCGCATAGTATTGGAGAATGGCTGAAAGGCGTAGCAATTGTAATACGTTGCGCGAAGGTAATCAGCGTCCAATATTCAGGCCAACTCTTTCAAAGGATAATTTTTAACTTTTTTTCCGTGAGTTGCGGGAGAACATTGTTATCTCCAAAATGCAGCACATCGCCCGCATACTCGTTCGGCAACGGCATCACATACAGGCTGTCGCCCGATGCCATCGGCATCCGCGCAAAGAGTTGGCGCAGCGACAGTTGGAGTTTTGCCAAGTGCTTCTTTTCCATGTTCGGCGCGGCAAACACAGATTTTTGCACCCTACGGCAGCCGTTTCTTTCGAGCAGTTTTGCGCACCTGTCGCGCAGGCGGTCGTTTTCCAGGTCGTAACAAATGACGTAGTGCATATCGGATAAGGCTTTCGTTGGCGCCCGCCCAGCGCAGCACCATGCGCACGATGAAGTACAGCGCCACGCCGGTCACGGCGAGGGCCAGCGCGTCGCCCCAGCCAAAACGGTCGGCGCCCGCGTCGGGCAGTATGACCACTGGCGGCTGTGTGGGCGCAGCATAAGGCACGGGTGCCAGAGGTTTTGCCACGGTGGGCAGGTTTTGGGTGCGCGCGGCGCGTTTTTGGCTGAGTTCGCTCATTTCGGCAGCGTCGAGCGGGTGCGGGTGGCGTTCGTGGCGGGCCGTGAGGATATGAACGGTGTCGCCCGCCGGGGTGCGGTACACCCAATAACGCACACCCCCGTGGCCGCTGCAAGCGCCGATGCTGCGCGTGTCGGAGTGGGTATCGTCCATGCACACGCAGCCGATGCGAAAAGCACCTTTTGGCACGCTCACGCGCTTTTTTTTGCCCTCGCGCTGTCGGCGGTTGGTGGGCGTTTCCTTTTCTTCTTCGCTGGTGCGGAATATTTCTTCCATGCGGGCTTGCTCGTCGGATTCTATGTCGGGGTCTTGAGCGAGCGCAAAGCCGGGGAAAAGCACCAAGAAAAGGTACAAAACCCTGCATTTCTGGCGTGAAGCAAATAGTTGGGAGCGGAAAAGGGAAGAGCGTTTCATTGGTGGGAAGTTTTTTTAGCACCACATGCTTCAAAAACGCGGCCAGTTTCCTCGCGCCATTGTTCATCATACGTCACCCATCGTCCTTACCCGCACCGCCAACTGCTGCGCATCGAGGTCTATCTGCACTTTTCTTTTCACCTGTTTCGAGCCATAAGGGGCGCTCTCCTCCATCCATCCGAGCATAGCATCTATCACCACACTTTTCCCCATGCTGCTGAGCCACAGGCCGTGCTCTTCGGTGTCCGGCTCGAAGCAATCGCCGTTGATTTGCCCGTTTTGGGTCAGTTGCACGGCCACACGGTCGGCCCAGGGGCGGTATGGCTCTATGGCATCGAACACCAATGTGGGCGTGCCGCCGTATTGGTCGGCGTGCAGCACGCCGAGGTAAGGGTCGAGGCCGTTTTTGAGCAGGGCGAGGTGTACGGAAGTGTAGAGCATCCCGTAGAGATAGTTGAGCAGAGCGTTGAAAGGGTCGTAGGCCGGGCGTTTTTGGCGTCCTTCAAATTCATTTGCCTCGCCGAGGTAGCGCGCGATTTTTTGAAAATAAATCCGCGACACCGTGCCTTCTTGCCCGCGAAAAGTAGAAGCTGCTGATTCTTGGGCGGCAGCGTCCCAAACTGGCGGAGCCGCCCACTGCCGAAAACGCTGTTCCAATGATGCCAATACTTTGTCAGAGGGTCGCACATCGTCGGCAAACCCCGTCGGGGCAGCGGGGTTTTCGGCCAATGCGTGGAGCAAAGTGCGCTGGTTTTCAATTTTTTGCGCAATCAAATCGGCTACCCAGCCGTAGCCCGCAGCCGAGCGGCAGAACTGGGGCTGGTTCTTGCGCACAGTGGCGATATTGCCCGGCCGGCCGCTGCTCACTTGGGCGAGCGGGTAGTGGGTTTGGGCATTGAGCAGGAGGACGGGTATGTCGTTTTCGACTGCGAGCAGGGCGGCATCGGTGCTCATGCCCGTGCCTTTGGTGAGCAAAATGGCACTGACCTGACGCACGGCAAAGAGGTGCACGTCGCCCGAAGAAAGGCGCACTCTGAATTGGCCGTTTCGTACAGACAGGTAGGCTCCGAAAGAATCCAGGTAGATTTGCATGGGTATTTCCTAAAAATCAGTTTTGACTTGGTTTGCGCTTCAATGTGCTGAGCAACCAATGACGAACAACCAACAACCAGCAACCAACAACTTCTCATTGTGGCCGGAGTTGTTTCACCACGCCCCAGCCCACACTGCATCCTTTGCCCAGCCCCACGTAGTCTGGGATGACGACATTGGTGCTGAACTCCAAAGAAAAGGCCAGCATTTTCACACCTTTGAAACTCACCCAGCGCTCGTCCTTTTGTTGCAGCAGTTTTACCCCCACTGGCGTTTCGGGCGCGAATCCGATGTGGCGCAAAAATGCCACCACTTGGTTTTGCAGCACCTTTTCCAGCAAAAAAAGGCGCTCCACCATGCCCGTGAGCCGGGTGTAGGTGGCGTAGTTATCTTCGTTGAGCGCCAGCCAGTTACGGATGTGGTAGTTCCGGCACTTGTCGGAATCCAACACGGCGAGTGAATATTGCTTCACGTCGAGGCTGGCGATGCGCACGGCGACTGGGCGGCCTTGCATGGAGAGCGTCCAGTCGGGCTGAGAAAAGAAGTGGTGGAGTTCCTCTATGCCCTCGTTGATGCTCACGAGCATGGGGTGGCCGTGATCCTGTTTGTATTGGATGAGTGGGAGCCGGTAGTGAAACCCGCCCGATTCGTTGTCGTGGTTGTGAAACATATCGTGTTCCAGACCGGCTTTGGCAGCCACCGCACCGCGAAACTGGACGAGTTCCCAAGGTTCGATGCGGGTGTCGAATTTGACGGAGAGCAGGCGGAGTTTTGTTATCATTTGTTGTGGTTGGTTTAGATGGTTTAGAAAGTTTAGACGGTTTAGAGGCGTGATTTTCAGTGGGTTGCATACGTCATTTGTTCAAAACTATTTTGTGTTGGCTAAAGGTGCGGCAAGATTATGGCATCTTTCTGCCAAATAGGTACGCAGGCAAATTAAACACATAGAAACATAGTGCACATAAATTTTTGTTTTTCAAAACTATGCGCCCATGTGTTTATTTCAAAACGGAAGACACGGATTTTTTGAAAAAACCAGCGTAAAATAATCCGTTCAAATCTGCAAAATCCGTTTCATCCGTTTTTCCATCCTTCTGATTCGGTGGGGCACAACTTGGGTTCAGTAATCGGACAGATTTATTGTAACCCACCGCAAAGGCCGCAAAGTGCGCCATGTTTTTAAAAATCAAATTTTTGCGCCCTGAGCGATTTTATCGGCGAATCTCACGCGCCTCAACTTCTACATGCAAAAAGCCGGTCGGGAACGAATCCCCAACTGGCTTTTCAGCATATTTGGTTTGGCGGCCAACAATTATTGGCAATTGCCGCCGGACAGTTCGTACTGTCCGGGTGCCGGGGTGGTGACCCGGAAATCGTAGGTTAGGGCGAGGCTTTCCAGCACTTGTTCGATGGGCTGGTTGGTGAGCGGCGATACGTGGGCGCAGGAGCGCATGGCCGGGTTGCGCAGGGTTATTTTCACGTTGTAAAACTGTTCGAGGTCGGTGATGACTTGGTGCATGGGTGTTTTCACGAATTCGAGTCCACCGGTTTGCCAAGAGAGTTCGTTGAAAGTGGTCACTTTCATTTTTTGAAGAGTGTTGGCCGGGTGGTTGTAAACGGCTTTTTCGCCTTTCTCCAATGTCACCTCGCCCCGGTCATTTTCCATATTGAAACGCACTTTGCCGGATTTCACGAGCACCGATTTTTCGGTCTCGCTTTGGCGCACATTGAATTGGGTGCCAATCACCTCTATCTGTTCGCCAGCCGAAAGGTCTACGAAAAACGGCTGCGCGGGGTCGTGCGTCACTTCAAAATAGGCTTCGCCCACAAGTTTCACGCGGCGTTCGGCGCTTGGAAAAGTTGCCGGATATTCCAGCGCAGCATCGCGGCGCAGCCACACACGCGAGCCATCGGGCAGATTGACGAGACGTTTTTCTTCGGCGGCGGCTGTGGCGGTGAGCATCGGCGGGGCCGACAACTCGCGATACCCCCACACGGCGGTCAGGAGGAAGGCGAGCGCGGCAGCGACGCGCAACAGATGTTGGCGGAGCGGCACTACTTTGGTACGCGGCTGCGCTGCAGTCTGGATGCGTTGCTGCACTTGCCGGAAGGCGGCATCGAGGTCGGGAGAAAACGTTTTGGAGTAGCCGCCGGTTTTCTCCCACACCTGCCGCAGTTCTGCGGCGAGTCGCTCGTTTTCAGGCGATTGAGCCAGCCATTGGTGCAGCACGGCGGATTCGGCAGGGGTGATGTCCCCCGAGAATTGTTTGCTGAGCAGCAGGATATAGTCGTCGTTCGCTTGCATTGGTTCTCGTTTTTTGCGGGTGTTTTGTTGTAAAAACAGGATTCAAAGGTCTTTTGGGGTTCAGGTTATGGTATAGCCAACGGAAAATAGTTTTGAGCAAAGAGCGTAAACACACCTCTATACCATCTAAGCTTTCAAAACCACTCTAAACCGATTACACCTAAAAGACAATCAGACTGCTTTCACCCCCTACGTTACCCACCAGCATTTTAGTGCCCAAATGACAACCGATGACAAATCGGCGTGCCGCACCAATGCTTCGCGGAGTATTTTCATGGCCTTAGTGATTTGGTTTTCAATGGTTTTGACGGAAATGCCGAGTTGGTCGGCGATTTCGCGGTGGCTCTTTTGTTCAAAACGGCTGAGCGAAAAAACCACGCGGCATTTCTCTGGCAAAGTCTCTATGGCCGCGTGCAGCGCCGTTTCGAGCGTTTCCTGTTCTTCTTTCCGGCTGATGTCGCGGGCGGAGAAATCAGCGGTGTTGGCGAGGGTCTCGGGCTCGTCGTACACAAACCGCCGGTTGGTTTTGATAAAATTCAATGCCTTGTTGACGGCGGCGCGGCGGAGGTAGGCGCGCAAAGAGGTGTGGATATCAAGTTCGGAGCGTTTGCGCCAGAGTTCCACGAACACTTCCTGAGCGATGTCCTGGCAGGTATCATTGTCAGGCACGATGCGGTAAATGTCGCCCAGCAACAGGGGGTAGTGGCGGTCGAATATCTGGCGCAGGGCGTTTTCGTCGCCTGCCCGCAGTGCGGTCAACCATTGTTGCTCGGTGGTGTCGGACATTGTTTGCATCAAAATGTAGCCCGTGATTGAAAAAAATTTTTATTTTGCAAAGGTCAAAATTCTATCTGCCTTACCAAACCATTTGTTCAAATTTAGAAGGTTTGACAAACATGATTTTTGTAAACGTGCTTTGGGGGGCTTGTTGGGTATTTTAGAATCCTGCGGACAAAAAATAATTTTTCTCGCCTGAATAGGGGTTTTCAACACAGCCCTTGTCATAACCCCAGAAACGCGACCGAACAACACACACAACTGCTGAACATGGACACGAAAGTTACCTTATCTGTTTTTGAGAACAACCCGCTTTTTGCAGTGCTGACACCGGAAGAACGATTGATGCTCCAACGCGCTGCCATTATCAACTCTTTTTCAAAACATCAAGTGCTCTATAAGCCCGGACAACCCGCCAACAAAGTTTTCTTCTTGCTGAAAGGTGTGGTGAAAGTAGCGGTACACGCCGAGAAAAAAGACATCATTAAATATGTGGTGCGTGCGGGCAATCTTTTTGGCGAATCATGCCTGACCGGCGAATCCCAACGCAGAGATTTTGCGTATGCTATGGACGATCAGGTGGAAACCCTCGAAATAGACTCGAATACGCTGCTCACGGTGATGAAGTGCAATTTTGCTTTTGCGCAGTCGCTGCTCCATTTCCTCGGCGAGCGCCTCCGCTACACCGAGACCCAATTGGAAAAAGTGGTGCTGAAAGATTCAAAAAGCCGCATCATGGAATATTTGCACCAAATGGGGACCGAACAGGGGCGGCAAATAGGTTTTGAAACTTTGGTGAAACACAATATGACGCACCAAGATATCGCCGACCTCACCGGCACAAGCCGACAGATGGTGACTGCGGTGCTCAACCAACTCAAACGCTCTAATGTGCTGTATTTCAACCGGAAAAAAATTCTTTTCCGCGACTTGAATGCCCTGCCGATAGCAGTTTGAATAAAAGTCATCAAGGTCATTAGGGTTCATTTTTGAATTGCTTTTAATGACCAAAATGACCTCTCCTCTGGTTAACAGTTTTGCTTCATACGATAGAATGGGTTTTGTTCAAGCGGTGCGCAATGGCGTGCCGCTTTTTTTTATGCGTTTATTTTTGGCAGATTCATGGAAAACAGCCGCCGGTTTCAGTAAAAAGCAGAATTTTGTGGCCCACGAACATTTGGTTTTCACCCGCTATATTTTTCAAAATGATGAGACTGCTCTACACTTTTGTCGCCTGCCTGCTTTTGGGGCAACTTTTTGCTCAAACGACGCCGAATCTCCCGCGTTACATGACCGCAGAGGAAAAACTGCTCCTTCAATTGCAACCGGCCAAGCCCAGCGGTGTGCTGTCGCAAGGCATCACCGACCCTCCTACTGTGTCAGTGCGGACGATGGCGGAATGGGAAGAGTTGCAAGCAATTCTGATTTCATGGAACGGGAATGCAGCATGGCTCAATATCCTCGTCGAAATCGTGCGGGCCGCTCGCGAAGAATGCCGTGTGGTGGTCAGCTGCAACACGCAAGGCAATATTGATGCGGCCAAAAACACCCTGACTGCCGCTGGTGTGGACATTGCCTCCAATGTCGAATTCCTCATAGTGCCGACTAATTCTATATGGGTGCGGGATTACGGGCCTAACTGTGTGTATGCCAACGATGTAGATTCGCTATACCTTGTTGATTGGATATACAACCGTCCCCGTCCGAAAGACGACACCTTGTCCAGAAAAATAGCGACTTATATGGACTTGCCATTGTACGAAACCCGGGTGGCGCCATTCGATTTGGTGCACACTGGCGGCAATTTTATGGCCGACGGCATGGGCTTGGCATTCTCCTCCAAACTCCTGCTGGAAGAAAACGACGCAACCAACCCCTTCGGATTTAGCAATCACTCGGAAGCGGAAATTGATGCCATTATGCAGGATTTCATGGGTATCGCCCGTTACCCGAAAATGGAGACCCTGCCCTATGACGGCATCCACCACATAGATATGCACATGAAATTGTTGGATGAAGAAACTTTGCTCGTGGGCAAATACCCGGAAGGTGTATCGGACGGCCCACAAATCGAAGCAAACCTGGCGTATATCCTCGACAATTTCAAAACCTCGTTTGGCACGCCGTTCAAAGTGGTGCGTGTGCCGATGCCCAACTATTACAACAACAGCCAATATCCGCCCTACGCCAACGATGCCCTCTATCCCACCTACGCCAATGCGCTTTTTGTCAATAAAACAGTCATATTGCCCACCTACGACCACACGCTCGACGCTGCTGCGATAGATACATTCCAAAAATACTTGCCAGGCTATCGGATTGCGCCGGTAGATTGCCGAAACATCATTGGCTCGGGCGGTGCGGTGCATTGTATCACAAAAGAAATCGGGGTGGCCGAGCCGCTGCTCATCGTCCACCAAGAATTGCCGTGCATGGAAAACACAGAATGGCAACTTGGCTACCCGGTCTGGGCCAACCTCACGCACCGCAGCGGCATTGCTTCGGCAACAATCCATTACACCACCGACCCCGGAGGCACTTGGCAGTCAGTTGATTTGCCTGATTATTTGATGGACGACACCTCTTGGACGCACAAAGGCTACATCCCTTTCCAGCCCAATGGCAGCACGGTTTATTATTACATCGAGGGGACAGCGAACAGCGGCAAAACGCTCACCCGCCCGCTCACGGCACCCGAAGGTTGGTGGAGTTTCTGTACCACTGATGCAGGCATGGTCGGCACGAACGAAGTACCTGCCGCCGAACTGCTTGACATTTATCCCAACCCGGCCTCGGCCGTCACCGTCGTCCCGGTATCCACGCATGGTAAAACAATCGGCAACATCCGTGTATTCAATACAATGGGCCAGTTGGTCGAAATGGTTTTCAACGGCGAATTCCCGGCGGGGCAGTCCAATTATTTCATTGATGCGGCCAATTATGTCTCCGGTACCTACTTCGTGCAGTTGCAAACGGGCGGCCAAACGATGTTGAAAAAATTAGTGGTGCGGTAATAGGCCATAGGAACGGTGCTGGAATAAAGTGCCAAATTGATGCTCATCTTTTGCTGCATATTTCCTCTTTTTTCGCTCCAATAGCGCTGCTATGCTCGCTCAAAAACAGAAAATCTGACACCAAAATCTGTAGCCTGAATTTGATACTTTATTGCACCACCGTTTCTAAGCGGAGCGAAAGTTGGGATACTCCCCATCACGGCGAACGCATCAAAATTGTTACAAAAAAGACTGAAACTCCCCTAAATTGTGCTGTCATGTTGAACGAAGTGATACACCTACACAAGTTTCTTTACCCCGCAATCGCTTGCTTTTCGCAACATTTTGGGTCACTTGGGTTGTGTAGATGTATCACTTCGTTCAACATGACAGCACGGGTGGGAGAAATACGTTTATTAGATGAATTTTGATGCGTTTGCCCTGCCCCCTCGTCTTTTCCAACCTTCGCTCCGCCCCCCATTCTCAACTTTTACGGAATGTCTGAAATTCAGTACGTCAACATCGGTTACACCAAAAAAACGCACGGCATTGGCGGCGAATTGAAACTCGTGATAGAAGAGCGGTTCTTGGAAGATTTTCTGAAAAACGAGCGGATTTTTCTCGACGTGAAAGGGGCAAAAGTCCCTTATTTCGTCGCCAGTGTGCGCGGCAAAGGCGAGATGATATTGAAATTGGAAGAAGTGGACAGCCGCGAATCAGCTTTCACCTTGCAGTCGCGCGAGGTTTTTTTGCGCGAACAAGACCTTGTGCCAGAACAACAGCGCGAATTCGACATTGAGGAGGAAGAAACACTTGAATACGAACACGTTGCAGGTTTTTTGTTGGTGGACAAAACCGTCGGCGAAGTCGGGGTGATAGACGAGGTGCTCGACATGCCGCAGCAGGAAATGGCCTTTTTGAAGCACAAAGGCCGCGACGTGCTGATTCCGCTCAATGAGCAGTTCGTTACCTCCATTGACGAAAAAGCGAAAAAAGTTTTTACGGATTTGCCAGAAGGCCTGTTGGATGTGTGAGACCCAATCACCAATACGGATTTCGCGGCAATTTCACCACCCGGTAACCTGCATTTTTCAACGCCGAAAGGCAATCTGCCGTCGGTTCTTCTTTAAAAATGACGACCGCCAGCAATTGTGGGCTGATGATTTTCAGAAAAGTCAGCAGGTTGAGCAGCCCAGTCATCACGTCCACCTGCAATTTTGCCAATGAAAATTTGCCCGCCGGTTTGCCCTCAGCGCCATCCTTGTGGTAAATGTTCAGCCCCTTAAATGCGACGTATGGGAGGTTCAGACCGAGTGCTACTTTTTCCATTTCCCGTTCTGATATTTTATAGACATAGTTGCCCACGTCCTCGTAGGTATGGCGTTTTATTTCTTTTCCAAAAAGTAGTTTAAAAATGCCCAACGCATTGACAGCCAGCAGGATGCCGCGGAACAGCGCCTGAAAAAAGTTGGTGAAAATGAAATGGTCGGTCGGCTCCAACAGCACCACGCCGCGCTTGCCCACGCGCAGCATTTCGTACAAAGCCTTCATTGGGCGCGGGAAATGGTGGTACGATTCTTTGCAAAGCACAAAGTCGAAAGCATTGTCTTCAAAGGATATTGCCTCGGCATTTTCCTTGCTGAACTTTTTGATGTAGCCCATTTCTGCACCTTCGCGCAATAGCACATCGGAAATATCGGAAGCCACCACATCTGCCCCTTTTGAGGCGAGATAGTGCGCATCGCTGCCGTAGCGGCCGTCGCCCACCGTCAGCCAGGCAGCACCACGGTGCGACGAGAGCAACGCATCAGAAATGGCATTGCGTTGCTGTGCTTGCACGAAGCCGATGGTGCCTTCCTGAAACCAACTTTGGGCAATTTGCTCGCGGGTGCCGCCTTTGCCGTATTTGAAAAAATGCTGTTCGTGCAGCGTATAGCTTTTCTCGAAATCTTCCTTATTCGTCATCCACTTGAAATTTTCGCGGCGAAGGTATCGGTTCGTCGCCCAAATTTGCCAATAGGCGGTAACATTTGTCCGCCCCATGATATAGATGAGCATATCAGAAAGACAAATCAAAACAGGGCTTCAAGTTGCCTTGATTTTCTCCATTATGATTGTTTTAACAAATATTTTCTCGAACGGGCGAAACTAATTTTTGCAGCATTTGCGTTCAGAGGTTTGTTACTCCGTTCAATTAACCAATCAAAATTCTTCCTATGTACCACATTGCAGAACGTAATGAGCGCCAGAGCCGCCGTCACGCATTGGTGCTTGCTATCGCCCTCCACATTGCCCTCGCTGCTGTGCTGTATCTCTACACCAGCAACGAAATCTCCGCTGCCGACACGAAAAAATCCGAACCAGCCAAAACCGAAAAGCAAAACCCCGCTCCCAAACCCAAAGCGGTAAAATTGCCGTGAACCACCCTGTATAGTCCCGAAATTTGAAAACAGCAGAAACAACGCCGCGCTCCTCCCACGAGTGCGGCGTTTCTTTTTTGTCGAATGTTTTATCTTTGTCGTACAATTGCGACGCAGTTTTGAAAATCCTCAAAAACCCAATATTCACCCAACTTTTCATTCACTCATAGCAAATATGAACCGACGCGAACTCCTCCAACGCACTTCCATATTCATCGGCGGCAGCCTGCTCGGTGCCGACAGCCTTTTGGCAAAAAATATTGACTGGGACGCGCTCGACAACCTGCCTGAGGACTACAAAGGCATCGGCCTGTTCAGCAAAGGCCAAATCAAAATGATGAACGAGGTGGCCGATACCATCATCCCCGACACCAACACGCCGGGCGCGAAAGCCGCCAAAGTTGGGCAGTTCATGGCCGTCATCGTCAGCGATTGTTACGAACCGGACGAACAAAAACGCTTCATGGAGGGTCTCACTACTTTGGAGGCAGAATGTAAAAAACGCTACGGCAAAAAGTCTTTCACCAAGCTCTCGACCGCCCAACGCACAGAGTTTCTCACGGCTTTGGATAAAGAGCGCAAGGCATTTCAGAAGGACAAAAAGAAGGAAGCGCCCTCGCATTATTTTCAAGTGATGAAAGACTTGGTGCTTTGGGGCTATTTCACTTCAGAAATCGGTGCCACGCAAGCGCTGCGGTTTGTCGAATACCCTGGCCGCTACGAAACGATTGACTACAAAAAAGGCGACCGCGCATGGGGCGGCGCGTGAATTGGCTGACAGATAATATACTGTCGCACAGTCATTCAGCTATATTGAGGGTTCTGTTTCCATGAAAATCCTACTCATCGGGCAAGGCATCGCCGGCACGATGCTCGCTTGGGCATTGCAGCGCCGGGGTGCGCATGTGTCTATCGCCGACGCAGCACTGCCCGGTAGCGCGTCCGCTGTGGCGGCGGGAATTATCAATCCCGTTACGGGCAAGCGATTCGTCAAATCATGGCGTTTCGACGAGTTTTTCTCCGCTGCCAAATCTGCATACCAAAAACTCGAAACCGAACTGGGCATCAAGGTTTGGTCGGAGCAATCCATCCTCCGGCTGCTGGCTACGCCCGAAGAGGCCAATGATTGGTCGACGCGTTGCGCCTTGCCGGATTATGCTGATTTTCTGCGCGAACGGGGTGATGCTGGCATTTGGGCAGGGTTGGTGAAACCCGGTTTCAAATTCGGCGTCATTCGACAAGCAGCACGGGTTGATTTCCAACAATTGAACTCTGCCTTCCGGCAACAAGCCATTTCGACGGGCGTTTTTTTGGAAAAAAAATTGGGCAACCAAGAGGTCGAACAATTATTGGGGGAATACGACAGCATCATTTTTTGCGAAGGTTATCGCGGGCAGGAAAATCCTTTTTTCCCCGACCTTCCGTGGCAATTGGCGAAAGGCGAGGCACTGCTGATTCGTTTTGAGGACGAGCAACTGGCAAACGCGATTGAAGAAATGTTGAAAAAAACGATGACGCTGGTGCCAGTCGGCGACAACCTTTTTTGGGCGGGCGGCTCGTACCAATGGCATTTCCCCAACTTGATGCCGAGCGAGAGTGAGAAAACATTTATCCTGAATCACTTGAAAGAAATGCTCGCCGCGCCATTTGAAATCGTTGGCCATGTGGCGGGTGTCCGCCCGACGGTGAAAGACCGGAGGCCGTTTATCGGTCAAAGCCGCGTCAACTCCGACATCTTTATTTTCAACGGATTGGGTACAAAGGGCGCGTTACTTGCGCCGTATTGGGCGGAGCATTTCGCCGCACATATTTTGGAGGGAAAACAATTGGATGCGGCGGTGGATGTGCGGCGGTTTGCGAAGTAGGCTTTGGCCACGCGCCGCTTTTCGAATCAGTGACTAGGGGGGGCTTCAATTCACCCGGTCACTTGGCGCGATTAAAAAATTTGTGAAAAAACACAACCTGAAAATCCACCGCGCTGCCCCAATAATCGCCGTTGTGCTCGCCAGGGCGTTCGGTGTATTCGTGCGGGATTTTTTCTTCCAACAAACGCTGGTGCATCTCGCGGTTGGCGTCAATAAAAAAATCGTCCGCGCCGCAGTCAATCAACATCTGCAAATCAAGTTTTTTCAAACGCGGCACGAGGTTCACGACTGAGTAATCTTCCCAGTTTTGCCAATGCGACGAAGGCGGGCCAAGCACCCCTTGCAAGTCCCAGCCATTTTTTTTGAACGGTCTCAAATCCAGCCCGCCCGCCATGCTCCCCGCCGCGCCAAAAACCTCTGGGTGCCTGATAGCCAACGACATAGCACCGTGACCGCCCATGCTCAGACCCGCAATAGCGCGCCCGCCTTTTTCGCGCCGGGTGTGATAATAGTAGTCAATATAGCCCACCACCTCTTTCGCGATATGGGTTTCGTAGCGCACCGAAGAATCCACTGGGCTGTCAAGGTACCAACTGTCAAAGCCGCCGTCGGGACAAACGATGAGCATTTGGTAGGTGTCGGCGTGTTGGCGCAGTTGCGGCGCATCGCCGAGCCACCCCGCGAAATTGCCGCTCCAGCCGTGCAGCAAGTACAACACCGGGTAAGGTTTGCCCATTACCGTGTAATTGTCTGGCGTGACGACGAGGCACTTGATATTTTTCCGCATGGACGGGCTGAAAATTTCCACCGAATCCACACGCCCGGCATAGGCGACATTTGCCATGAGCAGGCTGATAATGAGGAATCTAATTTTCATGAGCCATGGAAAAGGGTTTAGAGTGGTTTGATGGTTTAGATGGTTTAGAATAAGAGGGGTTTAGGTTTGAAAATCAATGTTTTAAGTTTCAAATCCAAATTTCAGACCCCTCTAAAATCTAAACCATTCTAAACTCTTCTAAACTACTCTATCTAAAATTTTTGGTCAATCACATACGGCAGCATGGCCCGCCAAGTTGGCCAGTCGTGGCGCATATCGCCACCCCAGACATCGAGGTCGTGGCCGATACCTTTGCCAGAAAGGATGCCCGCCAAATTGCGCGAAGCCTCCGGGTCTTCATAGTCGCCTGAGCCGCTCATGATATGGATATGGCCGCTTTTGCGCAACAAATGGAGGGTGTGGTCGTCGTTCAGGTTAGGCAGGTAATGGCACGGCGAGTTGAAATACACATCTTCGTCGTAATAACCTTTTGTGTAAGAAGTCAAATCGTACACACCCGACATGGCGATGGTGCCATTGATGAGGTCGGGGCGGCGGAAAAACATATTGGCCGCATGGAGCGCACCCAGAGAAGCCCCGCTCGTGATAATGGGCGTGTTGTCGCTCGTGTGCGTTTTGATAAACGGAATGACCTCGTTCTCCACATACGCATTGAATTGCTGGTGGCGGATCGCCTTGTGGCGCGGGTGCATCCGGTTGTTCAGCCAAGCCTCTGAGTTGATGCTGTTGATGCTGAACACTTTGACCTTGCCGGCGTCAATGAAGGGCTCGAGTGCGCCTATCAGGTGAAAACGCTCATACTCAAGGTAATCGGCGGCGGCAGTCGGCAGCAGCAGGAGCGCAAAACCAAAGTGGCCGTACATGGCAATTTCCATGTTTTTGTTCAGGCGGGGGCTGAACCATTGGTGGATTTCTCGATTCATTTTGTTGATGTTGATTCGTTGATTTGGTGATTCGATGATTCGGGGAGTATGCGCAGATGGCATCTATTTTTGAAAAAACAACAGGTCTGCTCCCGGCAAATGTAGAAAAAGAAAATTCACATAAAAATAAACTTTTTGTTTTTG
>CAYZVM010000125.1:0-17233 GCA_964481485.1 uncultured Saprospiraceae bacterium
CCGCCATTTGCAACTTCGAAATCAACTTGCCCTGACTTTCGCAAGAGGTCTAATAGATGCCCTTGGTGGCGCAATATGATTTTTCAGACAGTTCGGGTGCCACTTTTCCTCGCCGTTTTCCAGAGCAAAGCATGATAGGCAAAGAGTCAATCAAACAAATCCCTTCGTCAATATGCGGGCTTTCAATATTTTGCACTTCTTGCAACATGTGTTCGACCAAATAAGGCAGTGCAGGAGACAGGTTGTTCAGCCTTGAATTGAAATTGGCAAAGGCTGGCAAATCAGGAAACCAACTTTTCAAGTAACGTCGGGCGTAATCATAAATCTCCGTCTTGCTCTGTTTGCCCTCATATCGGCGGCGGTAAAAATAGATCGTCAACAGTTCGGCATCCGTCAATTTCTCGTTGCTCGGAGAGGTCATAGAGCGCATTATGACGAGCAATACAAAGACATAATGCGATAATGACTAAAAGTCAAGAGACTGTTGTGTGCGGAAAAAATTAGACAGCCCCAGCATCATACCTTCAACAAATCCTGACATTCCGGCTCGCGCCCCCGCACTATCCGTTTTCCGGCATTGTGGCCACTGGTTTCGGTCACGACGGTACATTGTCCTTCATGGCCTTTGTTTTCAAAAAAAATGACGACCCAGTCGTGCGTTTTGCCCAATTCGTGGGCTCGTGCTGTGTTGGAAAATAAAGCTGTGAACTCCCAATCGCCGTGTTCGGTGTGCAACACAGGCAACCAAGATTCATTGCGCGGGTTGAATCGTTTGGGCGTTATCATTTTCAATTTCCCGGCGGCGGCTTTGCGGCGATACTCCGCGTCCACCTCCAGCAACTGCGCCACCGATGGCTGCCATTCTTTTTGCTTTTCCTCTTTGGGTATTACATGCTGCAGCCTGCGTTTTGCAAAGCCACTCAACATTCCCGCCAAACCTACCTGAATTGCTTCCACGCGCCGCCGCCCGAACCCTTCGACTTTGGCCAGCCGCCCGTCGTGCGCCGCTTGCTCCAACTCCTCCAAAGTTTTGATATCCAATGTTTTGACGATGCGCTCGGCCAGATCTGGGCCAATGCCCGGCACCTGCTCGAACACGTCTTCCGGGGAAACCGAGCCTTTCAGCCGGCGCAACAACTTGGACTTCCCGGTTCTCACATATTCTTCGATGAGCGCCGCCAAACTTTCTCCAATGCCGGGCAATGATTGCAGTGCATGGCCATCACCCGACTTCACCAATTGGGCGAGCGGCTCCGGGTGTTCGCGTACAGATTTTGCCCCACTCCGATAGGCTTTCACCTTGAACGGATTGGCGTGCTGGATTTCGAGCAAGTTGGCAATGTCGTTCATCACCCGCGCGATTTCCTGATTGGTAGGCGCTTTTTTGAAAAACATAGCGATTGTATTTTTAAACATATAGTTGCCATAAATGGCATAGAATTTTAATAGAAAAAAACTATGTTTTCTATGTGTCTATATGTTTTTACCAACCAGCAACGGCCGTAATTCCGCTGGCAACGTAGCGACGATATCTTGGATTTCTCCTTCCGAGACGTGGTTTTTCAACACCTTGAAGACAGCATGGATGGCGTGTTCGACCTCGCGGTCGGTGACAAAATCGTTGATGGTACTGCGCCCGCCTTCTTCCCGCACAGCCTCGATAAAATCGCCCAAGGTGCGCATTTGCGCAGCCTCGTTGCCGATACGCCAGCCGTCCACATAGATGGCCTTGATGAGCATGGGGAGTTGGGCGATAAGTTGGAGTGATTCGTTGGGTGTCAGGCGGTTGCGAAAAGCATGCAGCACCGCGCGCAGGATTCTGCCTGCTTTTGCCACGTCGGCGGGGTCTTTTGTCTCGCGGGCTATTTCGCGGACAAATTGTTCACCGTCTTGGACGTATTTGCCGAAATTTATTGGCATGGTAGAAAAATTTGGGAGTGAAAGATATATGGAGACAAAAATGCAAGACGCAGAAAGGCCGGAAGATGATTTTTGTCAATGTCTGTCTTGATTGATAATGGCTTTCCCAAATGAGGAAATGGATTGAAAAGTCGACCGCCCTGCCATATCTTGCACCGTCTCATAGTTCAACACAAACCACCCTTATTTTGAGGTATTTATCCTTTTTTCTGCTCGCCGGGCTGTTTTTCTCTTGTAGCAAACAGCCCGAAAAGACCCAGCCCACGGTGGAAAAAATCACCGAATCCGTCTATGCCTCGGGCATTATCAAAAGCAAAAACCAATATCAGGTGTATGCCACGGTGAGCGGCCTGATTCAAAGGGTATTGGTCAAGGAAGGCGACGTGGTCAAAAAGGGCGATGCCTTGTTTGTCATTGAAAATGAAACATCAATACTGAACACTGAGAACGCGGGTTTGGCCGCAGAGTTTGCCGAATGGAACCGGCAAGGCGACCGGCTGAACGAGTTGAAAGGGGCTATCGAAACGGCCAAAAGCAAAATGCTCAACGACTCCATTTTGCTCGTCCGCCAACGCGGTCTTTGGGCGCAGCAAATCGGCTCGAAGGTTGAACTGGAACAACGCGAATTGGCCTATACAACTTCCGTGAACAACTACCAAGCGGCCATTTTTAGGTACAATGACCTGAAAAAACAACTCGATTTTGCTGCCGCGCAAAGCAAAAAACAACTTTCCATCAGCAAAAACATCGCGCAGGATTACGTCGTGCGCAGTCAAGCCGACGGGCGCGTGTACAGCATCGCAAAAGAAATCGGTGAAATCGTGAGTGCCCAAAGCCCGGTGGCCGTCATCGGCGCTGCCGACGATTTTGTGGCGGAACTCCAAATTGACGAGAACGACATCGCCCGCATCAAACAGGGACAGCGTGTGCTGCTGACTTTGGACAGTTACAAAGGCGAAGTGTTCGAGGCTGCCATTTCCAAAATTGACCCGATTATGAACGAGCGCACCCGCACGTTCACGGTGGAAGCCGAATTTACTAAAAGGCCGCCCACGTTGTACCCGAATTTGACCACCGAAGCCAACATCATCATCCAGACAAAAGACAACGCCATGACGATTCCGCGGGCGTATTTGCTCGGCGACTCGCTGGTGGTTTTGGCAGATAAATCAACGCGGAAAGTGGAAATTGGGCTGAAAGATTATCAGAAAGCGGAAATCCTGAGCGGGCTTGAGGCGAACGAAACCATTCTGAAGCCTGAATAACCCCAAGACCTATAAGGTTTTTAGAAACCTTATAGGTCTAAAAGAAAGGCAAGCATCCGAACATGAACTACAAGCTCATCACAGACATAGCCAAATCACTCCTTTTGGCGCGCTGGCGGCAGTCGCTCGTCGCGGCTATTGGCGTCACGTTCAGCATCACCATGTTTATCGCGCTGCTCGGTTTTATGAACGGGCTGAACGACCTGTTGGATGGCCTGGTGCTCAACCGCACGCCGCACGTCCGGCTGTTCAACGAAATAAAGCCCAACCCCGACCAACCCGTCAACCTTTCTGCCGACTTCAAAAACAGCCACAATTTTATCCAGTCCGTCAAATCGAGCGGCAGCAGGCTGGAGATTTACAACAGCGCGGCCATCATGCGGGCCGTGAAAGCCGACCCGCGCGTGCTGGGCATCGCGCCCAAAATCACCGCGCCGGTTTTGTACAACGCCGGCACGATTGACATCACCGGCACCGTCAGCGGTATTGATGTGCTGGCTGAAAGCGAATTGTTTTTCTTCAAAGATTACGTCCGCGTGGGCGAGCCGCTCGACCTCAAAAACGTGAGCAACAGCATCGTGCTGGGTAAAGGTGTGGCGGAAAAACTGCTGGCCGAAATCGGCGACGTCGTGCAGGTGACGACCTCGAAAGGCGACCGGCTGCCGCTGAAAGTCGTCGGTTTTTTCCAGTCTGGCATCGCAGATTTTGACAAAGTACAAAGTTTTGCCTCCATCGCGACCACCCAGAAGCTGCTCGGGGAGTCCAACAGTTACGTCACCGACATTCAAATCAAGCTAAAAAACCTCGACCTCGCACCAGCCGTTGCCAAAGAATACGCGCAATTGTTTCAGGCCGATGCCGAGGATATTCAGACCGCCAATTCGCAGTTCGAGACGGGCAGTTTTGTGCGCACGCTCATTTCGTATGCAGTTGGCATTGTGCTGCTCATCGTGGCCGGGTTTGGCATTTACAACATCCTGAACATGATGATTTACGAAAAAATGGACACCATCGCTATCCTAAAAGCCACCGGATTTTCGGGCAGCGACGTGCGGAAAATCTTTCTCGGTATTGCGCTCACCATCGGTTTGTTGGGCGGTTTGTTGGGGCTTGTGTTTGGGCTTTCGTTGTCGCTGCTCATTGACCAAATCCCGTTCAACACCGCCGCTCTCCCGACAATAACAACTTACCCGGTCAATTACAACCCCAAGTATTATATCATCGGGATCGTTTTTGCGCTCATCACCACCTACTTCGCTGGTTTTTTCCCGGCGCGAAAAGCAAGCAGCGTTGACCCCGTCATCATCATCAGAGGGAAGTAAGTCAATTATGAGTTATGCGAATCAAGGGTAGAGTTTGGGTTTTGAAAATCGAAGTTTTGCACACGAGACCTATGAGGTTTTCAAAAACCTCATAGGTCTAAAATATTGAAAACCAACGCCCTTTTATTTTCAACCCTTGATTCGCATGAGTTATGAGTTATAGCCAATGCAAAATGATTTTGAACAAAAGATGTACACAATGACTGAAAACCGCGCCCCTGAACAATCTCAACCATCTCAACCTCCCAAACCACTCTAAACCGACAACTAAAAAAATGACCGTACTTCAATCTAAAGGCATCAATAAATATTTTAAAGACCCGGTGACGGTGCAAGTCTTGAAGGAGGTCAGTTTTGCTGTCAAGGCGGGCGAATTCACGTCGGTCGTTGGCAAATCCGGTTGCGGTAAATCCACGCTCCTCTATGTCCTTTCGACTATGGATACCGACTACGAGGGCGAATTGTGGATAGACGGCGACACCATGCGCGGCAAAACGGAACCGCAACTCGCCCGCATCCGCAACGAAAAAATCGGCTTCGTTTTTCAGTTTCATTATCTGCTCAATGAATTTACGGTACTGAAAAACGTGATGCTGCCTGGCCTGAAACTGGGGAAATACCCTGCCGACGAGGTGGAACACCGCGCCATGCAGCACCTCAAAACGCTCGGCATAGAAGGGCTGGCGCTCAAAAATGCCAACCGTATTTCCGGCGGCGAAAAACAACGGGTAGCCATCGCCCGGGCTTTAATCAACGACCCCATCATCATCATGGGCGACGAGCCGACGGGCAATCTGGATAAAAAGAACAGCGACATCGTGTTCGACATTTTCAAACAACTCTGCGAGGAATACCAGCAAACACTGCTCATCGTGACCCACGACCCCGGTTTTGCCGCCAATACCCACCGGATTATCGAGATGGAGGATGGGCGGATTATCAGGCAGTAAGGGGTTTTGATTTGGTGGTTTGGAGAAATGCCCTGGCGCGAACGATAGCAGACAAAATGAAGGTGGATGTGTAAGCGGCTGAATTGCAAACGGTGGTTGATGCTCCTGCCGTTGTTGGCCTCCCCGCCAACAACACACGGCGGAGTTCGATATCAAGCAAATGAATCGCTCATCGGCTTAGCCACCCACGCGAGTGTCGTTGGCGGGGACGCCAACAACGGCAGGAATCCCGACTTGTCGGGGACGTCAACAACGGCAGGAAATCTAATGACATTTTATCTGTCCTTTGATGAGAATTTTCAGGTGAGGCTTTGTTTGCCAAACAAAAGATTTTACTTTTAGGCCGAATTTCAATTAGTATTTATCACTTCTAAACTTTTTGTCTATGGCTATTTCGTCTAATGAATCTATCAGTCAAGCATCAATTAATGCACTTGAATATATGGAAGATTCGATAAAATACATTGATAGATTATTTGGAGAGGGGTATGCCAAACAGCATCCTGAGCTAGTTGGCGCCTTCATTCAAACTTGTGCATTAGATTACTTGTCAAACAGGCTCGAAATACAGGTAGGATTCCTCCAAGATAATGTCGGAGTGCTTGGTAGCGTCCTGAGCGAAATTGGTGAAGCAATTGGGAAACACGACTAATACTTGTTAAAAACTTCCCCTCCCATTTTTCCTCCCCAACCGCTACTTTTGCCCACTTTTTGTATGCCGGAATGGTATTCCGGCAGTGAGCGAGCCGGAATACCATTCCGGCGTACAACCCGAAGAAAATGCGGCTCAATTCATTAGAAATCAAGGGGTTTAAATCTTTTGCCAACGAAACCGTGCTTCACTTCAACGCCGACGTGACCGGCGTGGTAGGTCCCAACGGCTCCGGCAAAAGCAACGTGGTGGACGCCATCCGGTGGGTGCTGGGCGAGCAAAAAAGCCGCGAACTGCGCCTCGACAAAATGTCGTCGGTCATCTTCAATGGCACCAAAAAACGCAAGGAAGGCCAGATGGCGCAAGTGACGCTCACCTTCGACAACACGAAAAACGTCCTCCCCACCGACTACGGCACGGTCAGCATTAGCCGCATCCTCTACCGCAGCGGTGAGAGCGAATACCGCCTCAACGGCGTCAGCTGCCGTCTCAAAGACATCACCTCGCTTTTCCTCGACACGGGCATCGGTGCTGATAGTTACGCGATTATCGCGCTCAACATGGTCGAAGATATGCTCAGCGACCGCGAGCAGGCACGCCGCAAAATGTTCGAGCAGGCAGCCGGCGTGAGCAAATACAAAGCCCGCAAACACGAGACCCAGCAAAAACTCGAAGCCACCACCGCCGACCTCGACCGCGTGGAGGATTTGCTTTTTGAAATCGAAGACCAACTCAAAAAACTCGAAAAGCAAGCCGAGCGCGCCCGCAAATACTACAACCTCAAAGACGAGTACAAAAAACTCAGCATCGAACTCGCCGTCCACAACCTCGCTCGGCACAAAAAAGCCTTCAAAGATTTGGAGGCTCAAATCGCCCGCGAGGAAGACAATTACCGCTCCACCGAAGCCATGTCGCGGCTTTTGGATGCCGACATCGAGGCAAAACGAAAAAGCCACACCGACAAGGAAACCAGTCTCAGCGAACAGCAACAGGAGGTCAACCGCCTCACCGGGCGCATCCGAGGCAAGGAAAACGAAAAGGCAATGTTGGAGCAAAAACGCTCCTTCGTCGCCAACGACTTGCAGCGCCTCAACGACCAAATCGCCAACAATACCAATCAGTTGCGCACCGTCGAAACCGAAATCGAAGGTTACCAAACCGATCTCAACTACGAGCGCAATGTGGAAGCCGAACTCGAAACGGCTCTTTCCGATGCCCAAAAGTTGCTGGAAAAAGTCCGCGCCGACCACAACTTGTTGAAGGGAAATTTGGACGAATTTGTAAAAGAGCAGCAAAGTCTGGAGCGCGAAATCGTCGAACTCGAAAAAACAAAAGCCATCCAGACCAACCAGGTCGAAAACCTCCGCCGCGATGTGGAGCGCACCCTCGGCGACATCGCCACGCGCCGCGAGGAGATGAAGATGTTGGAAAAAAACATCGCCGAACAGGATAAGTCGGAAGCGGCAGAATTGAAGAAAATCAAAGACTTAGAAGCCTCCGAAACTAAGCGCAAGGCCGACATCGCCACCTCGGAGCAGCAGCAGGACGAGCTGCTCAAAAAAATCGCCGCGCACAACCGCCAACTCGACGCCCGCCGCAACGAATACAAACTCACCAAAAGCATGGTCGAGTCGCTCGAAGGTTTCCCGGAGAGCATCAAGTTTTTGAGCCAGCAGAAGGATTGGGCGAAAAACTGCCCCCTGCTCTCCGACCTGATTTACGTCCGCGAGGAGTACCGCGTCGTCATCGAAAACTATCTGGAGCAATATCTCAACTACTACGTCGTGCCTGGCGTGGACGAGGCCGCCAAGGCTATCGCGCTGCTCGGCCAGAGCCAGAAAGGCCGCGCCAATTTCTTTTTGCTCGACGCTTTTCGTGATTACACCGCGCCATTGGCGCTGCTGCCCGGCGGTATCCGGGCGGTGGAATTGGTGGAAGTGGAGCCGCAATACAGGCCGCTTGTGGAGTTCCTGCTGGAAAACGTCGTCATCACGGAGGACTCTACGCCCCAATCCCCAATCTCCAATCCCGAATTAACCATGTTATCCAAATCTGGCACCTTCGTTCGCCGTAAATTCTCCCTCTCCGGCGGTTCCGTCGGCCTTTTTGAAGGCAAAAAAATTGGCCGGAAAAAGAATTTAGAAATTCTGGAAAACGACATAAAAAAACTCGAAGCCACTGAAAACCAGTTCAATAACCAACTCGCCACGCTCCGTGCCCACCTGCAAAGCCTGAAAAACGCCGACCAGAGCAGCATGCTCCAGCGCGAGCGCGAAAGCCTCAACCGCCTCAGCCAGGAAAAAGCCGGGATGCAGGCCAAGTTGGACAACATCGCCGCTTTCGTCATCAATTTCGACGCACAGGCGGGTGATGCCAACGAGCGCATTGCGGCGCTCACCGAGAGCAATGTTGCGATTGAAAAACAATTGTCGGAAAAAAACCGCGCCGTCACCGTCGTCCGTGAACGCCTCTCCAACGCCGACGGCTCGTTCCGCGATGTGGCCGAACACCTGAGCCAGACCAGCGCGGCTTTCAACCAACAAAACATTGAGTTCATCCGCCAGCAAAACAAGGTCAACGCTTTCCGGCAGGAATTGACTTTCCGCGAAAAACGCCGCGACGAACTCCGCCAAAACCTCTCCTCTGCGCAAACAACTTTGACCCGCAATGCCGACGAGGTTCAACTCATCGAGACTGAAATTCAGCAGATTGTCGCTGATTTGCAGGCGGCGTATCTGGAGAAAAAGGAAAAAGAAACCTCGCTCAGCGCTGTGGAGCAGACGTATTTCAAAGCCCGCAACGAAATCCACGAACTCGAAAACAAGCAGCGCGAAAACTTCCGCCAGCAGCAGGATTTACAGGGTTTGGTCAACCGTTTGAAAGAAAAATTCGGCGACGTAAAGTTTGAAATCACGGCCATCGGCGAGCGGCTGCGGGCGGAATTTGGCCTCGGCGTGAACGACGTGATTAACCAAGAACCCGACCCCGCCTACCAGCGCGAATCCCTTGAAAGAGAAGTAAATAACCTCAAACGTCGCCTCGACACCTACGGCGAAGTCAACCCCATGGCCATCGAAGCCTACAACGAAATCAAGGAGCGCTACGACACCATCGCCGGGCAGCGCGACGACATCCTAAACGCAAAAGAAAACCTGCTGCAAACCATCAAAGAAATCGAGGAAACCGCCACCGCCCGTTTCCTCGAATCGTTCGCACAGGTGCGTGAAAACTTCATCAGCGTGTTCCGCACGCTCTTCACCGAGGACGACTCCGCCGACCTGCTGCTCACTAACCCCGACTCGCCCCTCGACTCGGACATCAACATCATCGCCAAACCCAAAGGCAAGCGCCCGCAGACCATCGCCCAACTCTCCGGCGGCGAAAAGACGCTCACCGCCACCGCCCTGCTCTTCGCGCTCTACCTCCTGAAGCCCGCCCCCTTCTGCATCTTCGATGAGGTGGACGCCCCGCTCGACGACGCGAACATCGAGAAGTTCAACCGCATCATCCGCCAGTTCTCGAAGGAGTCCCAATTCATCGTAGTCACCCACAACAAGGCGACGATGGCGGCGGTGGACACGATTTACGGGGTGTATATGCCGGAGCAGGGCGTCTCTGCCGTCACGCCTGTGGATTTCAGGAAGTTGGGGCATGAGGCGATGGTGTTTGAGGCGGGGTAGGATTGATTGGTGATTTCAGATTGTTGATTGTAAATTTCCGATGTCGTCATCCAACAAAATGTGTATTTTTATGCCATAAAATTCAAAACATGGCAAAAGGAAAGGCACTTGAATACTTGGTGCAACTGGTTCGGGAAACTTTAAAAGACCATCCTGACACTAAAGTACTTCACAACCAAAAATTATCTACACCAAGAGGGCGAAAAAGACAGTTTGATGTTTTAGTTGAAACCACTGTTAACGGCTTTTTTCTTAGAATTGCAATAGAATGTAAACAGCATGTAAGACCTATTGAGGCTAAAGAAATCGAGGCTTTTCGTTCAAAGTGCGAGTTAGTAGGCAAGATTGATAAACTTGTTTTTGTTTCAAATTCGGGATTTGACCCAGGGGCAGTTGAATCTGCAGAAAGATTTGGAATTGAACTTCATATTTTGAGTGAAGTTAAAAAAGAAAAAATTGAAACATGGATGAAGCCAGAGGAAAGTTTCGGTTTGAGGTTTTTCAAAAGATTTATCAATATAAGCCTCGAGGTAGAGGGCACCGAACAAGAGGTTTCAAATCTCAAACTCTCTGTCGAAACCCCTGTATATGTCATCAGTGGCAAACAACTTTCACTTCATAAATTCGCGGATTTCATTATTTTCCAATCAGGTTTCTATAAATTTATTCGAAGCGAACAAATAAGAAAAGTTGTTGAAAATACAGATTTAAGCATTTCCCAATCGATAGAGAGGGCACAGTTTAAAGCCGATCTTGGACGATTTTCGTATATCCAGATGGGAGAAAGAACCCTCTTCATCAAAAGTGTTGAAGTACAGATGGATGTTTGGTCTCAAAAAGAAAAATACGAAACCGAAACTCGAATCATGCTAAGTATTGGAGAAATGAAGCTTAAGGCAGAGATCATAACCTTTAATAACATAGGTAAAAACGGTGAAAAAATGCAGATGATTGTCAACTCTGAGAGTGGATCTTACAAAAGTTATATTACAACTTCAGAAGGAAAGAAAATGAACGAGTTAGATACTTTGGGGAAGTTTGATCCTAAAACTGGGGCATGGGAAGAATTTTAAAATTCGACCTGTCCATCTTGCAGACCATCGCCCGAAAAAACGCCTATATTTGTCGTGCAAAAGTTCAAATCCATGACTGACATTCACTGGCAAGACTACATCACCTCCGACCCGGACATCCTGTTCGGCAAGCCAGTCGTCAAAGGCACACGCGTTCCCGTGCATCTAATTTTGGAGAAATTGGGTAAAGGCGAAACCATCCCAGATTTGCTGCACGCCTACCCGCGCGTTTCGGAGCAAGCCATCCACGCCTGCCTCATTTTTGCTGCCGAAACTGTTAAAAATGAAATAGTTGTGTCGGCAGAAGCCTGAGTCCATTGATCTACAGACAACCGTAAAGGAGAAGATGGTGTTTACTAAAGCAAACGCTCTCATGCCACACATCGCCATCATCTCCTCCAGCGTCCGCGCGGGACGCAACAGCCACCGGGTGGCATTATTTTTCAAAAAATTTATCGAAACAAAAAACCTTGCCACGGCGGAGATACTGGATTTGAACGAATACCAGTTCCCCATTTTTTCTGAGCGGCTGCGCAAGCAGCCCAAACCCTCGGCGCAAGTGCTTGATTTCGCGGAAAAAATCAAAAATGCCGATGGCGTGCTCATCGTCACACCGGAATACAACGGCGGCTACCCGGCAGCGCTGAAAAATGTGGTGGACTTGCTGTACGACGAATGGCGCAGAAAACCCATCGCCATTTCCACCGTGTCCGACGGCATTTTTGGCGGAACACAGGTTATTACGTCACTGCAATTTTCCTTGTGGAAAATCCGCGCCTGGACGGTGCCAGCCATGTTTCCCGTGCCGAAAGTGCAGGAATCATTTGACGAAGAAGGCAATCCTGCTGACCCGACCGGCGTAGAAAAACGGGCGGCTGCGTTTCTGGATGAACTGCTGTGGTGTATCGAGGCGAAACGCCGGATGAGTGCCAGCGAATAAGAGGCCGGTCACCGTATCACCACATCCTTAACATATTCCTCACCCATTTCCTCATTCAGCAGGTTCTTGATTTTGTCTTTGGCGTAAAACCTGCTTGGTGTTTTCACCAAGTAGAAGCAGCGGAGTGAGTGTTTTGGGCTTGGCACCCGTGAGTGCGCTTGGTGTTCTCACCTACGGTATGCACACCAAGCGCGGTGGGAACCACTCCAACCCAACCACCTCACTTCTTACTTTTTGCCTTCGCCTTGCCCGCCGGTTTTTTGTTGTCAAAAATGCCCGGCATCTCCTTCTCAATAATCGCCTTCACATCGGCCAAGGAGAGCGTGCGGGCGTGGTCGGCGGTCATTTTGCCACCTTCCACACGGGGCAGGTTGAGCATGGTTTTGCCGTATTTGATAAATGGCCTAAAACAGCCCTTGCCTTTCGTGATGGGCTGGCCTTCAAAATAGTCTTGGAGCCGTTTCAGGTGCTTGCGCTTGAAAGCCGTTTTTCCAACACCGAAAAAAAGCGCACTCGCTGGCGCTCCGCGCCCTGTGTGAGCAGTGTGCAGCGTTTTTGAAGCCGGTCGAACCACTGCTGGGTATATGCGACAAAAGCTGGCTCGGAGCTGCTCAAAAAATTTGGATTGTCAAACGTGGAATAAACTGCGCTTGCCTCTTGCGACCGCAGCAAGAAAGTGTTATTGGTGTGCGCAATTTCGTTGTGATACAGCAAAAACTCACCTGCGTTCAATTCCGGTGCTTGTTTTGGCAGATATTTGACTGCGCGTTTGGCCATGTTTTGCTGATGTGCCAGCAATTCAGACATTTGGTCGAAAAGCAGGGTGGCAAAGGCTGGGTCGCGGAATATTTTTCCTTCCTTGAAGTACTGAATCTGGCCGATAGTGTTGTCCAGCAGGTGCAGTGGCCAGAATTCTATGCTTGGCAAGCGGTTGTAGCCGGCCAGGATTTGTTTTCGCAGCCGATTCATCTCTTTGTTGCCCGTCATATCCTCTGGGCGTATTTCTGTGTTCTGTTCATCCAATCCCCAAGTAGTGCGCCCCCAGACAAAAAGTTTGAATGCGGTCAGTTCGGGAAAATGCAGGTAGTGAAATACAGGGATTTCAGTGGTAGCATAGTACAATCGGGCGCCCGTCAATCGGGTCGCCTGTTCGATTTGGGCAAGCAAGCCGCGCAAAAAATCTATAGGGTCCGCCACTTGTCCCGCAAGTGGATAAAAAGCCATCGGCACCACAGCCGCCTTTGGCAATAGAAAGTTGTCGAGAGAAATGTGGAAGTGTTGTGCCAGCAAGGCAGCCTCTTCCAAAGAGAGTTGATTGCCACCTTTCAATTTTTTATAAACTGCACTTTCGCTCAAATTCAACACGACAGCCAACTCTCTGGCGAGCGTTTTTTCGACCGGCACCAGACGGCGGGTTTCTTTGAAAATATATCGAGTCAAATTGTCGGATTGGACGATTCGTCCAATCTTTTCGTCGGGTTGTGGATGATTCGTCCCAAAAGCGTGTGTCATGAGCGGGTTATTGGATGATTTGTCCAAAAATAATTTTTCAGTTGGATGAAACAGGCAAATAATTCCTTGCAAAGGGAGAGGCTCCACCTGATTTTTGTGTTCAAATGTAAGCGATTGTTTTTGAAACACCGTCACACACACCACCCAATGATTTTTTTAATGTCAAAATCGTCCAAATATGAAAAGGCCAAACTTGTCATTGCGTTTGTTTTCGGGCTTTCGCCAGTGGTTGTTTTTATGGCGATTTGTCCCTTTGATGGTTCTTTCTTTTTTGTTTGCCGCGAACGCCCAAAAAGATTCGGCAAAAACTGTTTATGATGCTTGGGTGAGTTTTCAAGACGGTAAGCCTGCTATCAAGGGCTACTTGTGCGAATTGGGGGACAGCGCTGTGACGATGAGCAAAATGCTGGTTTGCCCGGCTGCCCAATTGCAAATGGTTCCCATCACCAACATTGAATCGTTGAGATTCCGCGAAAAAGGCGGGGTAAAATATGGTGCCGCTTTTGGCGCGACTGCTGGCTTTGCTGTCGGCTTTTTGGTCGGGTTTATCGTCGGCAACGGGCAGGAACCCGAACAAAACGGTTCAATTCGGGTCAATATACCAGACGCGCCGATTGTATCTGCATTTGCTTTCGGGTTGATTGGCGCAGGGACTGGCGGCGTCTTGGGGGTGCTTGCCGGGAGCGCCAAAGTGAAAATATCGCTCAACGGGAGCCAAGAAAGATACAAAAAGCAGAAGGGAAATATGAAGAAGTACCTGCTGAGGTGACAAAGCCAACCACCAGTTATTTGATATTTCCGTTATAGCCTGAACAAGCCGCAAATCAGCAGAACCTTTTCGTTGTCGTCACTCAAAATCTTTTCAAGATGAGACCATTCTTGCCGTTGTTGGCGTCCCCGCCAATCACTATAAGTCGGGACGGAGCTCAATGCCAAGAAATTGAACAGAACTCTTGCTTGGTATCCCGCGAGATGTTGTAGGCGGGGACGCCAACAACGGCAGAAAAAACATCCTCTTTTTGCTGAGCATTTTGCTCGGCCAGCCCTGCGCCCCAAGCCCCAGACCCGACACTCCCGCTCCCCTCGTGCACGGGGGCGCAGCGTCTCATCATACACACAACATATTCATCATTAACACTTTAATTTTTAAAAATCATGAAAAAACATTTTTCTCGCGGCGCACCGCCGCCGCTGCTGCTGGCCTTGCTCTGCCTTTTCTTTTGGGCAGGCTGCGACAAAGACGACCCAGGCCCCACCAAGCAAGACCCCTGCCCTTGGCCCGAAGTCACCACTGAAGGAAAACATACACTTGGTTTCAAGATCAATGGGAAAGAGTGGGTGCCGTGTGTGGATTTGTATGCCTTGGCCGCTACACTAAGACCCATAGATGCCTCACTTACAGAGTCGGATGGGTCGAACGCATTATCGCTAACTGGTCATTATTTCAGATGGGCTGAAGGCGATAGTACTCACAATGTGTACGGCATTTCTTTCTGGCCTCTCTATTCAGGGGAAATAAACCCGGAAGACCTTATCGGCTACAAGTTTAATTTTGATCAATCCTATAAGGGTGTTCTTGAGAACAAATGGAGTTTACCCGAATCACGTGAAGGTTTCCACCTTGAAATCTTGAAACTTGACACGGCAAAGAACATCATCTCCGGTGTATTTGAGGCGGTATTAATACCTAAATACGGCACAGACACCCTGTACATCACCGAGGGTCGCTTCGATGTGACCTATTACCAACAATAACCTTTCAACTCTTAACTCATCTCGAATCAAGTTCGGGATTTCACTTTTTTCAACATGAAAAACATTCTTTTTTTGCTGAGCATCTTGCTCGGCCAGCCCTGCGCCCCAAGCCCCTGACCCGACACTCCCGCTCCCCTCGTGCACGGGGGCATAGCGTCTCATCATACACACAACATATTCATCATTACCACTTTAAATTTTTAAAATCATGAAAAAACATTTTTCTCGCGGCGCACCGCCGCCGCCGCTGCTGGCCTTGCTCTGCCTTTTCTTTTGGGCAGGCTGCAACAAAGACGACCCCGGCCCTACCAAGCAAGACCCCTGCCCTTGGCCCGACATCACCACCGAAGGGAAACATACACTTGGTTTCAAGATCAATGGTAAGGAGTGGGTGCCGTGTGTAGATCTGTATGCGGCGGTAGTTGGTTTGCGTCCTATCGAAAGCCGTTTGACTGAATCTGATGGCAGCTATTTCCTTGGAATGGATGCGAGCTACTCCATGTCTTCAATTTCTGATACAAGTAACCTTTTTTTCTTGGATATAAAACCTCTAAATGAAGGAATCGTAGAGTCTCAAAATTTAGAACATCTTCGGATAAAATTTAACCTCACATATAATGGTGGGCTTAGTTCTAAATCATGGTCTGCCGATGCCTCCGGGATCGGCACGACTATAGAAATCTTACGGCTTGACACCTCTCAAAACATTATAGCTGGAATATTTTCCTGCTTGTTGCTCGCCGAAGCAGGAGATGATACCCTCGTGCTAACAGACGGCCGCTTCGACCTCAAATACTACCCACAATAACATTTCAACTTTAAATTGATCCCGAACAAGTCCGGGATTTCACTTCATTCAACATGAAAAACATTCTCTTTTTGCTGAGCATTTTGCTCGGCCAGCCCTGCGCCCCAAGCCCCTGACCCGACACTCCCGCTCCCCTCGTGCACGGGGGCACAGCGTCTCATCATACACACAACATATTCATCATTAACACTTTAAATTTTTAAAATCATGAAAAAACATTTTTCTCGCGGCGCACCGCCGTCGCTGCTGCTGGCCTTGCTCTGCCTGTTATTTTGGGCAGGCTGCGACAAAGACGACCCCGGCCCCACCAAGCAAGACCCCTGCTCTTGGCCCGACATCACGACAGAAGGGCTGAACACTTTCGGGTGCAAGATAAATGGCAAAGAGTGGGTGCCTTGCGTGGACTTGAATGGCGTAGCGGCGACTTTAAGGCCTATTGACTGTAAGGTTAGAGAGTCTGACGGAAGTAATTTCCTCTCCATTTCTTTAACGAGGAGTGTAGGGGATTCTACTTATTCGGCAATTAGTTCAAATGGTCAGATGTTTCTGGGATATAAACCTTGTAAAGAAGGACTACTGATTATTCCAGAAAATTTTTCCCACACCTCTACCACGTTGTTCGCCGATTGGGAAGGGTATTCCTATGAAGCAATTGACACTACGGCAGAGAATTACCTGAATATTGCACGTTTAGACACTGCTGCCAACATCATTGCAGGACAATTCCAAATAACGCTCATAGATATACAATCAGGCAAAAAAGTTGAAATCACTGACGGCCGATTTGATCTCAAATATTATCCGCAATAAGCTTCTCTAACTTCTAACTTTTCTAACTGATCCCGAACTTGGTTCGGGATTTCACCACTTTCAACATGAAAAATTTCCTCTTTTTGCTGAGCATAATGCTCGGCCAGCCACTCTTTTGCCAAAGCCAACGGCTTGGCGATTTCCTGACCAATATGGTCGCCCCTTTGGACAAGACCGAGATCACTTCCGATTACCTCTGGGACAAAGGCACCAACGGATTTGCCGAACCTGCCATCTTCGACGGTATCTTCCGAGACTCGGTGTATCTCCAACCTGCTACCTTCGGCTTCCTGTATGTGCAGGCACGAAATAGTTTTGTCGGCACAGGAACAAACCCGCTCCCCCACCCGGATGTGTACATGGACTATGTGAACCGCTACACCGGCACGGACACCATCCCGCTCGCCGCGCTTGCCTTGAATTACCATCGCATTCATAAGAATGCAGTGGACAGCAACCTGCTCAACCTGCAAAACGAGCAACTGTTCGACGTGCCGGGGCGCACACAGAGCCCCTATTGGCAGGATACACTGCTTGCTTTTGCTC
>CAYZVM010000126.1:0-17187 GCA_964481485.1 uncultured Saprospiraceae bacterium
TGGACTCTGCCAACGCGCCGTTGTAGGCGAGGGCGGGCAATTCCGATTCGTCCAAATAAAGCACCTCTCTCAGTTTCGCGCCACTTTGCAAGACATTGAATTTCAGCGAAAAAACGGGGGCCGCATCTTCTACAGCAACCCCTTCTGTTTGTGACCACGCGGCGCGGATTTCGCCTTCGGAAAGGTTGTAAGTGCCGAAATTGTCCACAGTGAGCGGTAAAGCCGTGTGTGGCAGAATGTCGGTTAGCCCCAATTTTTCTGTGTCAAATCTCAGCGCGAACTGGAAAGCCGCCAAATCGTCCAATTGACTGGCACTGAACCCAATTGTGATTTCTTCTCCCGATTCCAACACTTGATCTTGCACGTTCAAAATCATTGGCTCGCCTGCTCCGAAATTGGCCGGGTTGGCGAAAGAGGTCGTCACGTCGCCTGTCTTGATGCCGTAAAAATCCTGATTGGTCTGAGGCCCGGATATTCCGGTATAAGTACGTTGTTCTGGAAAACCCCAAGGCGGGCTCGCCATCGTGTGGCTCGTGGGCGCGAATCGCCAAGAGGTTTTGAACTGGGCCAAAGCAGCGGGGTTGCCCAAGATAGATTGGTTGATAATGGACGCATCGGTGGTCGTGATGGAATTGCTTTTGTTCACATCGGCGGCTACCAATTTATACAGGTCGGTGATGAGCGTGATGTTAGCAACGTGTTGTTGTATGGCCGAAGCATCACCCACCGTCACGCCGTTGAGTTTGTTGGCTGTTTTGGTCGGCGTAAGGGTGAAGTTGCCACTGGTTAAAACCGTAGTGATAGAAAAATCGCCGTTGATATCCGTCAAGTCGCTGCCGGTAGCCGAGCCAGTGAGCGCAACATTGGCGTTGTTCACGCCGAGGGAATTGTTGTTTGAAAACAGGATTTTGCCGCTGAAATCAATGTTGCAATTCTCGACCGTCACCTCTACTTCGTCAGAATTGGAGCAGCCACTGTCGGTAGTGATTGTTACCGAATATGTTTTTAAACCCGTCGAAGCGGGAAGAGCGGATGTAGAAGGATTGCCGTTGGGATTGGTCACACCTTCACCCGTCCAAGCCACCGTGCTGCTCGCTGCTGCGGCCACAGAAAGGTCGAAGGAGACGCCGAAGCAGGCAGGATTGGAACTGACGGTGATATTCGCCGGAGGTGTTAAAAGAAAAATGTTGCTTATTTTCGAGCAAGTGCTGGTACAGCCGTTGGCATCGGTGACGGTTACGGAAACGGTGTAGTTGTCAAGATAATTTCCAGAAGTCACCGAAACAGAAGAGCCTGTGGTGGAACCCGGAATCGAGCCGTTGCCGCTGATGCTCCAATTGTAGGCGCTCATGCCGCCCGGGGCGGTGTAAATGTTGCCGGGGGTGTTGTTGCACACAAAATCCGCCCCGGAAACACTACAAGCAGGTGCCGAAAAAGTGCCGACCGTAACCTGCGTCGCAGCGCTGACGCAGGCATTGGCGTCCTTAACTACCACATCGTACATGCCGGCGGCCAAGCCGGTGAAGGTAGCACCGGATTGGAAGTTGGCGCCGTTGTCTTTCGAATACATGTATGGCCCTGTGCCGCCCGACACGCCGGTCACGGCGATTTGGCCGTTGTTTGCACCCGAACAGGTGTTGGTGGGTGTGGCGGTGAAAGTGATGGTGGGGCAGGGGCAGTACAAGCCGTTGCTGCCGGGAACCGATACGTTGTCAATCGTGAATATTTCGCCTTCTGAGTTCCCCAAGCCACACACCCGGATACGCAAAGTGCTGCCCGATAAGCCAGTCACGTTTACGGTGGTGCTGCCATCAATGTCGTTGGCGGGGCCGCCTGCATATACAATGGTGTGGCCGGAAGTACCGCCACCAACTTGGTTGGATACGCGGGTCCAACCACCGCCGTCAAGGCTGTATTCTACATCAATATAATCCTGGCCGGGTTCCCGGTCAAAATCGAACCAAGCAAGGTCAACGCTAAAGGCCACACCGGAGCCCGGCGGGTTAATGTCAATTTCAGGGCTTTCCCAACAGACATCTTGGTCAATGTCTTTATGCTCTAATTTGCCGCCGGTGGTTTTGAAATAATCGTTTATGTCGACGCCGCTTAAAGTGCTTAAACCGTAAATGGACCAGTTCACGCCCACAAAGTTGTTGTTTGTACAGGTCGTGCCGTTGGTGCCGCTGCAAGTGGAACCGTCGAGAATACCTTTGCCGTCAATGGAAAAGGTCTCCAAATAGGCACCTGCCGCAGCCGTGCCTACCGCCGCGCTGGTAGTGGACGAGCAGCCGGCATTATCGGTCACGGTCACAGTGTAAGAGCCTGCGGTCAGCCCGGTTTGGTCTTGTGGGTCGGGCGAACCTGGCAGGTTGCTCCAGCTATAGGAATAAGGCGGTGCGCCGTTGTTCACGGTCAAATCTATTTCGCCGGTAGCGGCACCGGGGCAGTCGGCGGGCAGCACTTGGGTGCTGAGCGAGAGCGCAGTAGCCGTGGTCACCGAAGCGGTAGTAGTGGCCGAGCAGCTGGCCGCATCGGTCACCGTGATGGTGTACATACCGGCCGACAGTCCGGTGATGTTGTACGAACCGCCGGAGGAAGCGATTTCGGTGCCGCCGGGGTTGCCGCTGATGGGGCCGCTCCAGGCAACGTTGTAGCCGGGCGTACCGCCGCTGGCGGTTACCTGAATAGCACCGCTGCTGGGGTTGCAGCTGCCGGCTTGGGTGACGGCTGTGCTGATAGATGGGGCGGCGCAACCAGTACTCACGCCGGAGTTCGGTACAGATATGTTGTCGAAGGTGATAATTTCGGAAGCGCCATTGGTCTTGGCACATATCCGAATTTCCAGAGTTGTGCCGGAAAGGCCGGATACAGAAAATGAATTAGGCGTCGTAAAGTTGCCCTCCAGATACCCGAATTGAATCCAAGTACCTCCGCTTATCCGATATTCGCCTTTTATGTAGTCTGCATTTGGGGAAGCATCCAAGTCGCCGGCTTGCGTTATTTCACCTACTGAAATCGTTACATCGCCGACGGCGGCACCAATGTTCAGCACAGGGCTTACCCAGCATATCTCTTGGTCTGGGTCATTCACCCGAAGTTTCTCGCCTTCCACACCAAAATCGTCCGGACTGCTCCAATCGAACCCAAAGCCGGATGCATCAGTAAAAAAGGTAGTGGCGGTGATTGTCCAGTCCACCCCGGAAAGATTCGGTGGGATGACCGTACAACCCGTTAAATCACCTACGCCAGCTCCTGCGGTACAAGATGAGCCGCATTGGCTCGCCATGGTGGAGCTGGTCGGGCAAATGGCATTGAGCAGGCCTTTACCGTTTTGGCCGGTGAACGTTTCAAGGTACTGTGCGCTAAGGCTTGAGGCGCAACAGAAAAACAAAAGAAAGGGCAAAGTCAGACGTGTCATGGTCATTAAATTTGCTGGGTGAAAGAAAAAAGAAATAAACAGGGACTAAAAGGGGCGGGGCAGTTGGGGGGGATGGGAGAAACTGAACGAAGGTAGCGGCATTATCTGACAGCGTACTCCCTATCAGACGGAAAAAAGTTCGTAGATATAAATGGCCGGGAAAATATTAGAAAAAAAAGTTTTGTTTTTCGCCAAACCATGTACCTTCGGCCACCTCTTTTTTCCGACTGCACACCGATTATTCAGCATCGCTCCCAAACCGCAAGTTTGGGATTTTTTTTATCCTGATTTTCAAATGAGCAATGAAAATACGCTTCAAGATGTGTTCATTTTGCCCGGCATTTTGAACGATGCCGCATTGCAACAAATTCATTTCCTGCTGCATCAGGCCGATTTCTCCGACGGGCGGGCCACCGCCACCGAGGCGGCGCGGACGGTCAAAAAAAATTTGCAGGTTCCCATTGAGAATCAAAATGTGCTGCCGTCTATTCAACAGTTGCTCGGCCAGACATTGATGCAGTACCCATTTTTTCACACTGCCTTTTTCCCGACGCGCTTGTATCCTTTTCTTATCAGCAAATACGAGCCCGGCATGGCATACGGATGGCATGTGGACAGCCCCATCATGGGCAACCCTCCCGTGCGCACTGATTTGGCCATGACTCTTTTTTTGAGCAACCCGGCTGCTTACGACGGCGGGGAATTGGTGATACGCGGCGGTCAGGGCGAGCAGACATACAAGCCCGCAGCAGGTGATGCGGTCGTCTATCCCTGCCGGTATGTGCATTGTGTGACGGAGGTGACGAAAGGCGTTCGTTTGGCAGCCGTGTCGTGGATACAAAGCGCTGTTCGTTCGGCGGAACATAGAGCCGTGCTGTTGAATTTGAAACAGGTACATGAGCGGCTGAGCCAACGCGACCCCAACAGTGAAGAAGCCAATCAACTTTTGCAAACGTGGAGCAATTTGCTGCGTATGTGGGCAGAAATATAGCCCGCCCCACCCCATATTCTTGTATTTGATTTTTTTTCTCAACCAATTTTTTAACAATCTAACTTCATTTATTATGGAAGGTTACATGGCGCAAATACTGATGTTTGCCGGAAACTTTGCCCCCAAAAACTGGGCATATTGCCAAGGGCAACTGCTCAGCATTGCCAGCAACTCGGCGCTGTTCTCTCTGCTCGGAACCACTTATGGCGGCGATGGCCGCACGACGTTCGGGCTGCCTGATTTCCGTGGCCGTATTGCAGTCGGCACTGGCGACGGCCCCGGCCTGTCAGACTACCAACTCGGGCAAAGAGCAGGCACAGAAACCACCACCCTGATGGTATCGCAAATGCCCTCACACTCCCACCAAGTCACTCCACAGCTGGCCGTCTCCACCGGCAACGGCACTTCCGACGAGCCGGATGGCAACGTACTCGCTGGCACTTCTACCCCCACTTACGCCGCTGCTGCTTCCGCCAATGGGAAACTGGCCGGCCTTTCAGCCACCGAAACCCCCACAGGCGGCAACCAACCTTTCAGCATCGTGCAGCCCTATCTGGCCATGAACTTTGTGATTTGCATATACGGCATTTTCCCCTCACGCAGCTGATTTTTTCACCTTAAACATTCATTCAAACATGGAACCATACATCGCACAGGTCCTCTTTTTCGCCGGCAATTTTGCCCCGCGCAGCTGGGCGTATTGCGACGGCTCGCTCTTGCCAATCAGCGAATACAATGCGCTTTTCTCCCTGATAGGCACCATTTACGGAGGCGATGGCGTCACTACTTTTGCCCTGCCCGACTTCCGCGGACGGGTAGCCATCGGTGCAGGCGACGGCCCAGGGCTGTCGGATTATCAACTGGGACAGAAAGGCGGCATCGAACATACCACTTTGACCATCAATCAATTGCCCTCCCATACGCATCAGGTGAATATCCAATTGGCGGTTTCTACTGGCAACGGCACCTCCGACGAACCGGACGGCAATGTGCTTGCCGGCACTTCGGCTCCCACCTACGCCGCCGCCAACTCCGCCAACGGCAAACTGGCCGGCATTTCTGCCACTGATACACCCGTTGGTGGCAATCAGCCAGTTGGTATCGTTCAGCCCTATTTGGCTATGAACTATATCATCTGCTTGGAAGGTATTTATCCAAGCCGGGGTTGACCTAATTGGCCATCACTTGAAAAAAAGAGGTTTGGGAAATATTTGAGCCATTGTCAGCAGGTCGTTCAGATAACTTCCCAAACCTTTCTTTTTATGAAAAAATCAATCAAAATATGCAACAACACGAATTGCTGCCCCCGACAACCGAAGAAATAGAACAGTATCACAGTTGGTGGGCAGGATTGCCGCCGATATGGAAAACGGCCTTCAATGAAGTGACCCTGCGCCGCACTTCGACGGAGCAACTGCCCGACGACGCGCTGCACCACATCTGGCATTCTCCTGCCATACGCTTCGCCGGCCCCACCGCGCCATTTCCGAATATGACTTTTGAATTGGAAAATCTGGATGGCGTTTTGGCACTTCCGCGGATGGAAATATTTGTTTTTACATTCCAGAAAATCCGCTCCATAGAACCTGTCGCCCAGCTGCCGCAACTCAAATCGCTGTTTGTTTTCAACAACCAGATTGACACGCTGACCGGCGTGGAAGCACTCCGGGATTTGCAAGAACTCTATTTCAATGTGAACGCGGTGCGCTCTTTGAAACCGCTCGAACATCTGACAAAACTGCACACCATTTATTGCAATCACAACCGGCTGGATTCGTTGGAGGGCATCGGGCTGCAACACGCGGGCGTTCTTAAAAAATTCTTTTGCTTGCCCAATGAAAACCTGCCTGATACGGAGATAATTCGTGTGGAGCATGACTTCGGCATCCGTTGTATGGAAGGTTAGTGCACATTCAAATGTGGCTACGATGTGTACAAAAGAGGCAGCCTCATAAGTGTGACTTATGAGGCTGCCTCGTCTAAAATGCTGAAAGCCAACTCCCTTTTAAGGAACGTGTGAATAATAACTTGTTGTTTTCGGGTAGATTGATTTTTGGTCAAGCGACTCTCTTTTTGTGCGAATAGTGGGGCTATTTAATCAAAAAGAGGGGCAGCATGGCCGGAAATCAAGCAGCCGAAAGTGATAAGTTATTGTTCACACGTTCCTAAATTCAGTTCCTTAATTTTTCACCCAACGCACCACGACGGGCGGCTGGCCTTCCACCGCACATTTTACCAAATAAACCCCCTTTGAAAGCGTCTGGGGCATTTCCAATGATTGAAAAGCATCGCCACTTGGGACTGTCTGCACAGGCAGTTGCAGCACGGTGTGGCCCAACAAGTCCAGCACTTCCAAATCAACCCGCGCCTGTTTTGTCAAATGCAATTTGATGTTCATCACATCTGTGCCTGGGTTTGGATAAACTTCTAGGTGCGGCGGCGCGGCACTTTCTTTAGCAACAATTTCCGCAGTTCCTTCGCCGCTCCGGTCGTCCAATCCGATGAGTGAAACCGACCCGGTGGTGGAGACATTGGTAATGGAGACGGTTGCGCCGGAGGAAGTACTGCCCGAAGCCACCACCAGGCCGATATAGGCCGTGCTGCTCATCGAAATGGTCGTTGTGCTGCCTACCTGCGTCCAAGAAGTGCCATTTGAGGAGCGGTAGGCCCTGAAACTGTTGCCCGTGCGCGTCACCTGCACCCAATACGGCGGCGTGGTCGTGGTATTCGGCTGGGTGATGCTTGCATTGGAACCCGTCGACGTGCGGCGCACAAACTGGCTGCGCCAATTATTGGATGCCCGCACGATCAGGCTGGAGGCCGAACGGGCATTGTTGGCCAGCGATTCGCGGATCATCACGCCGGCTTTGTTGTTGTTGGTCGTGGTCAACGAACTGACACGCGCCGTAATCGAACCGTCGCCCGTCAGGGTCGCGTACACGAAGCGGAAACCGTCGACATTGGCGCTGGTCAGGGAGCCTGCCCCATTTATCGAATAATTGCCCGTCGCGCTGAGGTAACATTCGCTGCCAAAAGCGCCGGTGGAGCCAACGTTTGTCCCTACCCATGTGCCCGGCAACGGGTCTCCAGGAGCATTGAATTGGGTGCTGGCCGAAAACTGGCCGTCCACATCGCTGCAAATGCTCTGCACCTGCACCTCGTATTGTGCGCAGGGGGTCAGCCCCAACAATGTCACGGAAGTGGCGGTGGTCGTGGTGGTCGTCCAAGAGGGTGCGCCTACCACGCGGTACTGCACGTTATAGGAAACAGAACCCGTGCCAGCCGTCCACGACACCAATGCGCTCGTGGAAGATGGGGTGACGACGATGTTTTCCGCCGCGCAGCTGAGCGAGCGTGCATAGTAGGCCATGCGCAAATTGGTGTACATCATGGCGTTGCAGTAAGAAATGATTTTGGAGGAAGCGGGCCAAAATCCGTCGCTGGAGTTGCCAATTTCGGGGGTGATGGCGTAAATTTTGTCCTTGGCCGTTTGTTCGCCGTACATCCAGTCGTCGCTTGTGCCGTTGACAGCGTACCCTACTGTGGTGTAACAGTTGCCCACTAAATAGTTATTGCAGGTGTTCAAATCGTCGCCTATGCTGGCAAACAACGTTGCTTCCACTAACGAATTGATATAGCCCCAGGGTACGATCAGGTAATTGCCGTACGCATGGTCGTTCAGCGCGGTGACAAACTGACGCCCCAGGCAAAAATCGCGCACCATCTGTGTTTCAGGCTCGGAAAAGGCGCTGGGGCCGCGGTAAGTGTCGGAGGAGGGCGTCGGCGAGGAGCCGGAGTTGTTGTAGCCCCACTGGTAGCCGTAGTTGCGGTTCAGGTCGACGCCGTAAGTGCCATCGCCGTTGTTGCGGCGATTTTTACGCCACATGCCACCGCCGGTGGGGTTGGTGCTGCGGTTGTGTTCATAGCCGTCGGGGTTGAGACAAGGGATGAAATAGAGTTCCGTGTTGTCAATGATTTCCTGTATTTCCGGGTCGGTAGCATAGTTTTCCAGGATATAATGCATGAAAAAAATGAGGTTCATGATGGACATGGGTTCGCGGGCGTGGTGCATACCTGTGTAGAGCGCTTCTGGTTCGTCCTCGTCGGTGTCGGCGTTGTCGGAAATGCGTACCCAAAACAGCTGGCGGCCTTGCGCCGTTGTTCCGGGCAGGGGTAGTTTCACGGTAATCAAGTTGGGATACAACGTGCGCATCTCGTCCAATTCGGCCATCACCTCGTCCAGAGTCAAATACCCGCCCATGGTGCCAGTGTTGAAGTTGGTGGGCGTGGTAAAGTTGCAGGGAAACGCACCTCTTTCCGAGGCATCCACTTCGGGGTTTTCCAAATCCGCTTGCAACCGTTTGGCGTAATAGGTTTCCAAATCTTCTATCAATACTTCGTAACGGTATTGTTTTCCGAGCAATTTGATTTCGGAGCGGCTGAACTCTCCAATAAACGATTGTGTGCCTTCTCTTTCGCCGTGGTCAACGGCGAGGCCCAATTGGGCCAGTTCTGTCATGGTGTTGGGGCTGTCCAGAAAAATGCGCAACCTTGAGTAGGTTTCGGTGTCCGCCGGGTGGGGCTGTTGGGCAACAAGCACCGATACGCAGGCGAGCAGAAAAAGGACGGGCAATAATTTAATGCATTTCATAAAAAGTTTTAGTTAGTAAATATGAACAATGTGCATGCTCAAAAAGGTGGGCGGCTTGGGTGTGAAAAGACCGTAAATATACTTGCTCGCTGACATTTGTTTTTCCAGACAGTTTGTTTTTTTATTCAAAAATGCGCCATGCAAATCAGCTTCGCATGGCGCATAAAAAAGGCAAGCATTCAGCCGGGCGTTTCTTCGCCATCTGTGTCGTTTTTATTTGTTGGCAGCTGGTTGCTGGAGTTTCATTTTCAGTTTATCAATCGCCTCATCAAGGCGCACCCGACCAGAGGGGCAACCAGAACGGGGCGGCGACATCATCGCCGCCCCGTTCTGCTTTTGCTCGAAAATTGGTTTTCGGGCTTACCTAACCCCAACCATCTTCCGCGCCAGCACACCAAACGGCGTCACCAATTCGTAGTACAGCACACCTGACAAGCCCTCCAAATCAAACACCTCTTCGTGCCTGCCCGCCGCGTACTGCGCTTTCTTTTCTGCCAACATTTTTCCCGAAACATCGAACACGCGCAGTTGTGCCTCGCAAACCTCGGGCAGCCGGAAACCGATGGCCGTCGTGCGAAGGAACGGGTTCGGCTGGTTTTGGTACAACTCGATACCAGTGCCAGAAACGGTGCTTGCGCCACCGTGGTGGTAACGAAGTGCCACGCCCATTTTCGCCACAACATCGTTTTCCAAATATTTATACGCTTCCGCTCGGGTAATGCGGCTCGAAACGCCGAGCATCTTGCTGAGTTTGCCGGACTTGGTGGCGCGAAAACGCACCGTGAACGCTTCGGCGCCATCCACCGAAACGGTCATTGCGCCGTCTTTTTTGAACAAACCAAAGTTCGAGTTTTTCACTTTGTCTGTTTCAAGTATATCAATCACTTCGAGGTCCGGCAGGTTGAGCGTGAATTGATAACCGAGGGATTTTTCAGCCGCCTTGAACACCACATCGAAAGTCTCGCCCACCCGCACTTCGTGGTCGTTCACGTCGAATAGCAGTGTGCCCTCCGCGCGGTCGTCCGCCGAAAGCAGGGAATTGGGCACTGCCGTGCCGTTCACGTCGCCCGTTTTCACCGCCACGAAGTCATTTGCAAACTGGTCGGTCATGGCATTTGTCATCGAGATAGTTTCGGGAAACTGCGTGGCAAAAGGGTTAGTCGGCATGGGGAACATGAAGTCTTTGTCCACAAAACGCCACGACGTATTGTCCGGGAACTCGGTGTAAATGCCGAGGATGAGTTTTCGGATTTCCACGATGTCAAATGTGGTGATGGAACCCGATTTGTTGGCATCGGCGGCGAGCATTTTGTAGGGACTGCCCAAGGGTTCCAGCCCGAGGATGTGCTTCGAGATGAGCACCAAATCGTAGGTCGAAACGCCGTTGAGCGGGTCGTCGTCCTTCTCTGGGGTCAGGGTGTAATTCGAGCCTTGCGGCAGCGCATACATAAAGAAATAAGCACCTTGTGCATCCGTCGTAGTGCTGAGATTTATTGGCGCGCCGGACAGCGGAATCGCATGGAGGTGGACGTTGGCATCTTCGAGGCCATCGCCAGCTTCGGTTTGCAGCAGGCCCGACACGGTGAGATTGTCGTTGGGTACACACAAGCCGTCATTGTCCTGAACGTTGATAAAAGTGGAGCAAAACGAGGCATTTCCCGCCAAGTCCATCGCCCATATTTCGACGGGCTGGTCGCCCAATTCTGCGCAACTGAACGTCACGCCGGTGATTGGGTTGCCCAAACCGTCCACTGGGAAACCCGTGCCAGTGCCGGCCTTTCGGATGGCGTACCTGAGCAGGTTGGGGCCCGGAGCCACCGTCGTGGGCGGTGTGTAGTTGTCTTCTGCGTATTGAAGAAAATCCGTCGCCCACACTGCCGCCAAGTCATTCGAGGCAATGTTGGCGCTGAGGCCGTTGAAACACACGAGCGTCGGCGGTTTGTTGTCTTTTACTTCAAATGCATATTCGTAAAGAACCTCGTTGCCGCAGCCGTCGGAGATAATCCATCGAATTTTGTGTTTGCCGTAAGGCAATTCTGGCATCACAAAATCAGTGGGTTGCGACTGCGTGTTCCAACATACGGTCGCAGTTTTTTTCGTCCCAGAAGTAGTCGTGTGCAGCGCAAAACCGTATTTCTCACCCGGCGGCACAGCCCGTTCGTCGAAGGCGCGTGATTCGCCGCCTGTGTAGTTTGGGTTTTGGGCGTTGCCAAATTGCACGTTGTTGAAACCCGGTAAATCCGCGCTGTTGACCACCGTTTCCAAATCGCCGTCGTCGTCCAAATCGAGGAACAACAGATAGCGCATATTGATATCGGCGCCCGAACAAAAGTCAGTGGCCGTAATCGAAAGTTCGGAGGGGCCTTCGCCCAAGTTGGCGCTGCCGGTGTTGTCGTCGTGCCAGTAAGTTTCATTCCACAAATCATCCACATTCAGCGTCTGGTCTTTCATCACGACCAGCGTGTCCGACACATTTTCCACCACAGGCGCTTGTTTGTCTATTACTTTGATAACCTGTTTGTATTCATAACAATTGACGGCGGGATTCCAAAAACTGCTGTAATCCGTGGGCTGCGGGTCGGAAGGCGTGATTTTTGAAACTGTGGCATCCCACGGCGCGGCGGTGCCCGGCGGAGAAACAACTGGCCCAATCAGGTTCTCTGGCGCGTTTGAATTTCCCAGAGGTGTCGGGTTTGGCACCACAATACAGCCCGCACCCGGGAAATTGTTGCACAAATCTTTCACGCGCCACGTCCTTTCAATTTCATAACACCCATCGGCCACCACGGTGTAAACGACATCGGTGAATGACACGGCGAGCAACTCGCACGCTTGCCCATAAAACACTGGCTGACCGTAAATCCCGCTGGAATCGCAGAACGTGACAACGACATCATCGGGGAATCGGATGGCGTAATCGAGGTTTTGCGTCACCACGACTTTTTGAGTACAAACACTCGTTTGGCCTTGACAATCATACACTTTGAACGTGCGCACCAATGTGCCGCGGTCGCACAGGGAGTCAAACTGGCTGTAATCTGCCGTGTGGGTGAGGCCCGGTTTGTTTTGGTAATTCTTCGTCGTGTCAAGGCAACAATTGTCTATTAGTTCGGGCAGACCGTAATTCGACAATGTGTTGTCAAAATTCTCGCACGATACCGTCACATCTGGGGGCGATTGGCAGCCGGGATTGAGCTTGTCCTGCACCGCTACTTGTATCAGGGTTTCATTAAAAATAGGCAAACCATTGGCATCCATGCTGTAATTGCCCAACCCGTCAAGTTGGTAGCACCGCAATGCCAGCATTTGCGTAGCGCCCGCTTCGCAGCAGTAGAATTTGATGGAATCCGACTCGCCGGTCGCGCGGGCGTATTCACTTTTCAAATCGGGAAAAGCATCCTGACAGGGCGCACCGCCATTTATGTCGTTCAAACCCGCGATGCAGGCCGAATAGGGCGGAATGCGCCGCACTGTGACACGGATAAAATTGCAGTTGTCGTAAGAACCTTGGTCAAACACCGATGCCGCCACAGCGGTGACACCGGCAAAATGTGCGCCGTCGGTGCTCGGTTCGTAACAATCTTGAAGGTCGTCTCCGGTAAGCGAAACATTGGTCAGGCTATGCCCAACAGCCACCGGCGGCGTGTAGTCGCGCACCACCAATTGATAGTAGCAAGTGTTCAAATTGCCGCACGCGTCTTCCACCCGGTAATAAACATGGTGCGCCCCAACGGGCAGGCAGGGCGTTGCACCAAACACCGCCATCGTGTCCAAGTCAGCCGTATTGTTGCCGGAAAAATCACTCAACGTGCCGTTGAGATTTATCACTTGGGTCGTATCGCCGGAATATTGGTTGAACACCACCAATTTGCCGCTCAAATTGGCTGCGGGGGAACAAGCATCGTCCACCACGACATCCGGCAGATTGACTGTTGCGCAGCAATTGTACAAATCGGTCGTGGCAATCAAGTTTGCCGGGCAGTTGAGCGTCGGCCCCTGACTATCAAGCACTTTGACCATCTGCGTCGCCTGTTTGGACTGCGCCGAGCAAGCATCCACTATCAACCAACTGCGATTGATGGTGTAGGAACCGGGGCACACATTGACCACCACATCGGTGTAGGACCAATTGATAGAGCAACCGGAGGGGCGGCCAAAAACGAACGGAGCGCCCTGTTCGCCTTGGCTTTCTATCCAAGTCGGCGTCGGGTACGGGCTGCCACATTCAAAAGCGGGCGTGTCGAGTTCATTGAAGTCGGGCGGCAATACTACATCATCCAAACTAGGGCGCAACAACCGGATAACTTGTGTGCAAGTAGCCAAATTGTTGGCAGCATCTCGCGCTGTCCAAGTGCGGAGGATGATGGCCGTCAGCCCGGTCGAGCAGGGTTGTGAAGTTGTTTCGTCCGAAAAACTCAGCGTGACATCGCTGCAACCGTCGAGCAACGGGGCAGGCGCCACAAAACTGGTGGGCGTTGTTTGTGTCAATTGACCGGGATATTGCAAGCCATTCGGAAACCCCGCAGAAAAAGATGCCTCGTACCGCACCATCAACCGAACCTCTTTCACGGTGATGACATCGCCAAAACCGTTGAGGTCGCGGATGCGCAATTTCCACAAGCCATTCACCGGCGTCCCGTCAAAATCTCCCAACAAGTTGCTTCCGAAAGGTATCTGCGTTCTTTGGTTGTTGGTAAACTGCGCACAAGCAGTGGCGTTGCTCCCTTCATCGTCAAAAATCACCCACAGTGGGCCAGCGCATCCCGTCGCCTGATTCCAAAGCACGACCGTTGCACCCGACGGGCTTTCCAATTCTATCCGCAAGTTTTTTTCAAAAACATCACCCTCCACGCGGATATACAAATCAACATCTTCCACAATGGCATCGGCGGGCATGGAAGCAGGAATATCGAACGAAAGTATCTGATAATCCAGCAGATTCGCGGGCAAAATGCTGGCAGGCACAAACTCCCGCACCATAGTGGCTGGGGCGCTGATAGTCGGCGTCGTGTTAAAATTGCAGGGCAAGTCTATCGGGTTACAGACTAATTTGGGCGGGATTTTATCTTCCACCAACACAGCGCCCATGCAGAAATTGTTGTTCACAGGGTCAGTCACCCGCACCCCGTACGATTTGCCGATGTCTGCGCTGTTCAAATCGGCGGGCAACCACGGCCCGTCATTAAAAGGCGGGATTTTGTCAATCTGAACGATGTACGAATCAAAACAACGGTAAGGCCCGCCCAACAGGATGTCGTCGGCTTGCAAAGTCGTTTCGCACTCTGGCCCCAAAGAGGCATTCACCATATTGGCGCAAACGAGCGTCGTCGTCGCGTCGCTGTAGGTTTGCACCGTCACCGAAAAAGAAGCCGTCGCGGTATTTCCCGCTTGGTCTGTGCATTGAAAAACGTTGTTTGTGATTCCAACCGGAAAAGCCGTGTCAGATGGCAAGCCCGTAATTTGTATCGGTTGCAGGTGCGTCGTTGCATATTTGACGAACCCATTGTACGCCCTCGAAGTGTATGTATCTCCAAACAGATACCCTTTGGCCGCGCCCGGCGCAGATGAAACCTCCAAAATGCCGTCGTCATATTGCCGCTGTACACCGCTGCCCGTGCCGGTGCAACGAACGGGCGCACTCACCGAACTGGTTAGGTAAACACCCCGGGATTCGCCCGGCGCCAGCACGATTTTGAAATCCGTCAACGGCGTACCTTCATTGGTGCCCGTCGAGGTGACTTGGCGTTTCCCCGCCAACACCCACGCGGAGGGCGTATTTTCCGAACCTTGCCAAGTGTTGGCCGAAGCCGTGATGTAGACCTCCATCGGCCAAGTGCCGGGTTCGAGCACCGGGCCGAATTCTGTGACCACAATGGATTCGGCACTGAGGTTTTCAATGTCAAACATGATGCCCGCCGCCCCATTGTCAAAATCAATAGGGTGTTCCACGCCATGTCCGGCAGCAAACACGCAATCGTCGAATGCGGCTACCGTGTAGGCGTATGGCACGGCGCACTGACCAGGGTCGAGGTTGAGGGTAACATCAGATGGGACTGTTATTGTGGGCGGCGTTTGGTCTTTCACCGTAATCAATTGTGCTGCACTTGCCGCGACACCCCCGCCACAAGGTACCGTAAGTTCCCAATTGACAATGTTCAAACCCGTCGGCACATCCGCCAATGTGACAAATGGCGGCGCGGGCATCGGCACTGCCACGGCAGGGCCGCCATTGAGGCGGTAGTAAAGTTCGAGCGCCAATGAACAAGCCCCCGGCGTAATGACGGGTGGGGCGGTCTGCACATCTGCCGCGCAAACACCTGCGGGTGCGTTCACCGTGAGCGTCCCCGGTGCCAGAATAGAGCAAACGTCGCCCGGCACCTCCGAGACAATGGCTGTCCAGCCACTTTTTTCAACTGTCAAATCACTGTCAAAAGCAAAAGTCAGTGCGCCGGAAACATTTGCGGCTGTTGCACGCACAGTGTTAGGCGCGACATTGTAGGGTGCCGATGCGCCTTGCCAACCGCCCGTGCCGCCGGAAAAAGGATTGGGCATCCCCAAAAGAGCAGCGGCACCCGAGCTGATTTGTGGAGCAGCCATATCTTCTCCATCGTACACAAATAGCGCATCAAAGCCCGATTCTGTATCAAAGGAAATAAACTGGACAACCACTTTGTTTCCCGGAGAAGAGGGCCAAAAAGTCACCACAGACCCCGTTCCAGAATTGAAACTGTACGCATTGCCAACACCGCCGTCGTCGTCCGAAAACAAGTAGGAGCATACCGCTGGAGGGTTGAGCGTGAAATTTGCAGCGCCATTGTTATAGGGCATTAAAACATGAGGTTGCGCATTTGCAGAAAACACAACTCCGAATAACAGCCAAACAGTCAAGATGCGGCTGTTTAAAATTCGCCTTTTCATGTATTTACTTGATTATTAGTGGGAAATAGCAAGAATAAAGCATCCTTCAAATAGAAGCGAATGCCTGACACGGGCATAATGCAAATCGCTGCCTATGTGATTAATGGGAATCAAAGGTTATAATCTAAAATACCCAGAGGGGCAAAATATTGGCAGAAAAATAATGCTTGCGAAACCAAACAAAGCCCCTTTAGAGGTGAAATATTACGCCGCTAAAGTTGAATATTTGGCAATGCGTTTTCTATCAATATTTCGTCTCTCCAAGACAAAAGTTCCAGCCTTTGATTCGCATGATTTTTAGTTCGACAATAGAGCCAACGCCTCGTCGTGCAAGTTACGCAAAACAGCCTCCGATGTAAATATGCGTTCACGGGCGCCGCCCATCGTAGCAGCTTCCATCACAGCAAGCTCAATGGCCTGAACTATTGGCAGACCGTTTACAAGAGAACGCAAAATAGATTTATAGAAAATTATTTGTCGCAGCACATCTGTATGCTGGACAGTACCAACTGCCAAGCCAGCCAGTTGCGGTTCCAATTGACCCATTTTGGCCTGCACTGCTGTCTGCGCTTCTGCCGACAACAGCCACACAATGTCGGGGTCGTTCCATGGAGCCGGCTCCAACTGTTGGCCAAATGCACTGTGAACCGTAGTCAACAGAAATGCGAGCAAAATCCCGCGAGAGAGATGTTTAAGACAGAAGATTTTCACAACACGGACGCGATTTAGAAAATACGGCCTAAAACGGCTTGCAACAAGAATGCTCCACCTGATTCGGCAATATAAAGTTGAAGAAAAAATCGGTCCGCGGATGAGCGCTGCACACAGAAGGAGAAAATGTGTTGCGCGTGATTAGAGGTTGTTTGAACTATTCTTAGTACGTCAAAACGAGCATCTTTTGAGGCTATTCTTCGTCATTTCCTCAACTTGCAGCGCCACTCTGAGATTCAAAAAGGACATTGCCTCCCCAAAAACCTGCTCCTTTTCTTTCCAGCAAAATAATTCAAACGACTTCTTGGATTAGCCAGCAATAGACATACATTTTGCCGACCTGCAAAGAACGTGCATCTTTCTCAATTCTAATTCTCCGCAAAATTGAAATCCCTCGCAAAGTCATTTTTGGCCAAAAGTTGACAGAAGGAATTCAACATCCCTACATACAAACACGGCGCCCCGCCTCCACAAATGCGGGGCGGGGCGCCGTGTTCT
>CAYZVM010000127.1:0-16989 GCA_964481485.1 uncultured Saprospiraceae bacterium
TTGTCGGGCAAAGTCACACCCATCGCGAGCGGGTCATTCCAAGTAAAAACAATTTGCCCGGGGGTGTTGGGGTTGAAGCTGCCCGTGGTCAAGCCCAATGGGTTGGGGTCGAGGTCTATAGATTGGTACACCAGTTGGTTGACATTGTAGGTGATACCAAATTGCATAGCGATGATATCCTCGAAATTGGTAACTGATATATCAATACAACCTTGGCCGTTCAAAACTGCCGTATCCGGTACGGCCGTAAAGGTCACTGCATCGGATGGCGGCGGGGCTGTCACCACGAAAATCGTGTCGGTGACACCCGAAGTGCTCGTCCATACATTCTGGCCGGCGTTGTTGTATGCTTCTGCACCACCGCTGCCGGGAGCGAAGCCAATGCTGTCAATCGTAATGAGCGACTGGCTGCCCACTGGGCCAATTGCGTTGAAGCAAACATCATAAATTTTTGTGCCGTTGCTGCGCGTCACACCGCCTGTGGCGGGGTTGGGGTCGGTCCAGCCCAACAACAATAAGCCGTTAGCAGGGGTGCCGCCAAAACTGCCCGCAGTCAGGTCGGGAAGGTTGTAACCCGCAGTATTTTGGTATTCCAAGATGTTTTTATCCCAATGCATGGCATACTGCATGGACGACATGGTGGTAAAATCATTTACCGTCACCGGCATACAACCGACGGTGCCTTGCGGGATATAAATGGTATTGGCAATAATCTTAAATCCCGTCAAAGGCCCTGAGCCACCCGAACCGCCAGTCACGCTGGAGCCGCCACTCTGGTAGTTAACCTGAATAGGAGCATCGTTGGCAATGACTTCGATACCGGGCGATGCGGTGGAAAGATTCACGGTTGAAGAGCCGTTGGTCAGTACCGTAAAACGCAGGGTAAAAATCGAGGAATTGTCCGGCACGGAAAACCCAGTGGGATACATAGATGGGTCGGGAAACCACGTCACAACCACTTTGCCCGGAGCCGGCACATTGAAGTTGCCGCTGACAAAACCCGGCAAGGTCGAATTTAAAATAGTGTCGAACTCCAGCACAGCCGCGTTGTAAGTAATCGGGAACTGGATGGAGTTGATATTGTTAAAATTCGTGACCTTCAGTTGAAGATCCACCGTGCTGCCGATGGGCGAAGTCACTGTGGCGGGTGTCAGAGTTGTCACCAGTGGCTGGCTAAAAACCTGAGAAGCAATCAGCAGCAGACCTGCCGTAAAGAAGTACATAATCGGTTTCATCTTTAACGCGGAAGAGGGATGAGGGTGAAAGAAAATTTGAATCAAAACACAAACAAAGGCCGAGCGCACGATTGAGTTTCGGTGCGCAGTATGAGAAAATATGCGCCTTTTTCACGAAGTAGCGGAGAGGCAATTTCTATGCCATGTTGCCCTGACGGGAGTTGCGGAAGCACTTTTTCTACAAGCGTGCTACCCGCAGCATCCGTCACAGCAAGGTGTACATCGGAGGCGTTTTTCAGGTCAAAATTGACCTGCGTTTTTTCGTAAAATGGATTGGGAAAAATTTGGACAGAAAAATCTTCGATATCGCGGCCAGTCGGTTCGGCGGCAGATACGGTGTAACCTATCGCACCAAAACCTTGGGTCAAATCAACTTCATTGATGCCAATGCCCGTGATGGTGCTGTCGCTGTTCACTCTCGCCACCTCAAAAGATGTCGGAAATGCCTCGGTGAAAATGACCGTTGAGCCAGAGTTGACAGACCCGATGGCTTTCAGGCGCAAGCGAAAAATAGCGGTTTCGTCAGGCAAAGTCACTCCGGCCAAAGGCAGTGGTGCTTCCCATTGCACCCGTAGGATACCGCTGTCAAGTGTTTGCATCGTACCGAAGTCCTCGGTACCCAACGCATCAAGATTGAAGTTGTCAATCGTAACATATTCAAGCACTTCAGGATCCCAACGAATCACAAACTGGAAACCAACGATACTGTCAAAGCCCGTCACTTTCACGGGATAGTTGACCGTTTGGAGCGGCGCAATGTTGTTGACAAACGGCAGCGAGAGGCCGACTTGTGCAGAGAGAAAAGACGTAAGGGACAGCCAAAGGCTTGTGAATACAATGCGTACACAAAGATTCATGGGAACAACTGGTTTGGATTACAAAACTGAGATGTCAGAATTGTCAAGTAGATGCGATGGATTAAAAAGAATGGCGTTTTCAACGAGGGTTTGATGCGTCGCTAAAAGTTTTCAAAAAGCAGGCCAAAAAAGCCGCTGGTCCGAAAAAGGAAATCTGTTTTTCTGCTTTATGCCTGAAAGTCAATGAAGTAGGACTCCAATTTTATTTGTATCCATTTTGTACCCCATCTTCTGTACTATGCGTCGAAGCTTACCACCACGCGCTTTGTCTTAGGGTGCGACTGGCAAGTAAGCACATATCCCGCCGCCACCTCGTCGGGTTCGAGGCCGTAATTGATTTCCATTTCCACTTCTCCTTCCAGCAACTTTGCCTTGCAAGTACTGCATACGCCGCCTTTGCAGGAAAAAGGCAAGTCCGCCCCGGCTCGCATTGCCGCGTCGAGCAAAGTGCTGCCGTCGGAAGTGAGCATAAAATCAAACTGGGTGCCGTCCTGAATGACCGTCACGGACGCATCGAATGCGTCCTTTTTCACTGCCGCCCCCGCCGCAGCTGTCTTTTTCCGCGCGCCTGAAGTTGCAAATAATTCAAAATGAATCTTTTTGGGAGCGACGCTGAGATTTTCCAACACCTCTTTTACCGAAAAAATCATCTCCTCCGGGCCGCATAAGAAATAGGCATCCACATCCTCCGCCCGAAACAATAGCCGCGAGTAGGCGCGGCATTTTTCTCCGTCAATATGGCCTTTGAACAAATCGCTGCCCAATGACTCCCGGCTCAAAACATGGTGTACGGCCAGCCGGTCAGGGTGCAGGTTTTTGAGCTCCTCCAGTTGTTCGCGGAAAATGATGTGGTCGAAACCCCGATTGCCGTAAAAAAGAACAAAACGGCTGTGCGGCTCTTGGGCGAGCGTCGTTTTCAAAATAGACATTACCGGCGTGATGCCGCTGCCGGCAACGAAAGCGACATAGAGGTTGTGATTTTCTGGGTTCAATTCCGTGTAAAAATGCCCCTGCGGCGGCATCGCCTCGAGCGTGTCACCCACTTTCAGCCGTTCGTTGGCGAAAGTGCCGAACACGCCACCCTCCACCTTTTTCACAGCGATGCGCAGGTCGCCTTCATGCGTTCCGGTGCAGACCGAATATGTGCGTCGCACCTCTTCATCATTAATATAGGTGCGCAACACGAGGTGCTGGCCTTGTTTGAATTGGAACACATCGCGCAGGTTCTCAGGCACTTCAAACGCCACCGACACCGTGTCGGGGGTTTCGCGGCGAATGTCGCGGACTTTTAGCGAATAGAATTTGGTCATTATCTGTCGTAGTTCTCTCACCGGTTGGGTCGGTGGTTGATAGGGCAAAAGTCTGACGGATTTTTCTTTCCTCCACCGATTTGTCGGCGGATTGAGTTGAAAAAAGTATGTGGGTTTCGGCTATCCTGCTCACCAAACTGGCTGTGGAAACAAATACAAAAAGTGTATCTCGTAGCACGGGATACACTTTTTGAAAAAAGCCAATAAGCAAAAGCCCTTTGTCGAAAGCCTTAGGCCACTGACAGCGCGTTCACATGCTTGGTCAAGCCACTTTTCAAGTTGGCTGCCTTGTTGCGGTGAATGCTGCCGCGTTTTGCCAATTTGTCAATCATGCTGACAACTTTGGGCAAAAACGTTTCGGCTTCGGCCTTGTCTTTCAGGTCGCGCAGGTTTTTGATGGCCGTACGCGCCGTTTTTTTGTAGTAACGGTTCTGCAGACGGCGTTTTTCGTTCTGACGGATGCGTTTCAGGGCTGACTTGTGATGTGCCATATTTTGAGCAAAAATGTGCTGTGTGTTGAAAAAACAGGTGGCTTCTCGTTTTGGGCGGGCAAAGGTAGAATTTTTGCGCAGAAAAAAAGAGGGACGTTAAAAATTTTCTCTTGCTCATTTCAGGTATAAAACTTGTCGGCTCGCCAGATGTTATTTTCTACACTCTTTTTTTGACTCCAAAACTCCCTATTTTTGCGGGCTTTTTATCAGGTTGATGAGGTTGGTGAAGGTTGATAAATGTTGAATATCAACCCTCACAAGCCTTAATCAGCCCTTATCAACCAGATTTTTCAATGACAGACCATTCAGCTGTATTCAACGCACACCCTCAATATATTGACTCGCTCTACCGCTCGTGGCAGTCCGACCCCGGCTCGGTAGAAAATGACTGGCAAGCCTTTTTCAGAGGTTTTGATTTTGCCCTGACCTCTGCCAACGGTTCGGTGGGCGTCGCCACCGAGAGCGACCCGACCCAAATTCACAAGGAATTTGCTGTAGTCGGCCTCATCCACGGCTATCGCGACCGGGGGCATACGCTTTCTACCACCAACCCCATCAAGCCGCGCAAAGACCGCAAGCCTCGCCTCGATTTGGTGGACTACGGTCTTTCGGAGGCAGATTTGGACACCCGGTTTGCCGCAGGCGTTGAATTGGGAATGCCCAATGCTACGCTACGCGAAATCGTGGAAAGGCTCAAACTCCTTTATTGCGGCAACATTGGTTTTGAGGTCAACGATGTTTTTGACAAAGAAAAAAGGGAATGGCTCCGCCAAAAAATTGAGAACCGCGACCTCGCTCCCGACTACGGCTTTTCAGTGGAAAAGAAGAAGCGCATTTTAGAAAAACTCAATGGCGCGGTGGGCTTCGAGCAGTTTTTGGCAACAAAATTTGTGGGTCAAAAACGCTTTGGCCTCGAAGGCGGCGAATCTACAATCGCGGTGCTCGATGCCATGATAAACCGCGCTGCCGAAACCGAAACGCCTGTGGAAGAAGTCGTTATCGGCATGGCACACCGGGGCCGCCTCAACGTACTGTGCAACATCGTGGGCAAAACCTATGAACAGATTTTCAGCGCTTTTGAGGACAAAACAATTCCCGAACAAAGCTTTGGCTCCGGCGATGTGAAGTACCACCAAGGATATTCTTCGCAGACAAAAGCCCTCAACGGCAAAAGTGTGTATGTGAAACTCCTTCCCAACCCCAGCCACCTCGAAGCGGTGGATCCGGTGGTGGAGGGTTTTAGCCGCGCCAAATTGGATATTTTGTACTCCGACAATTTCGACCGCCTGTTGCCGATTCTGATTCACGGCGACGCGGCATTAGCCGGGCAAGGCATTGTGTATGAGGTGATCCAGATGATGAGCCTCGAAGGATATAACACTGGCGGCACGGTGCATTTGGTCATCAACAACCAAATTGGCTTCACCACGGGCTGGGAAGATGCGCGTTCGTCAACCTACTGCACGAGTGTAGCCGATGTGGTGCAAGCGCCCATTTTCCACGTCAATGGCGACGACCCGGAAGCATGTGTTTTCGCTGCAGAACTTGCCATAGAATATCGCCAAGCTTTCAACACCGACGTGTTTATTGACCTCGTGTGCTATCGCCGCCACGGCCACAACGAAAGCGACGAGCCGCGTTTTACGCAACCCGGTATATGGAAAATTATTGAGAAACACGCCGACCCACGCACGATTTACAACCAAAAACTTATCGCGCGCGGCGACGTGGACGAGCAATTGGCAACCGACATGGAGGCAAAATTCCGCGCCGACCTGCAAGCCCGTCTCGACAATGTGCGCCAAAAACCACTGCCCTACACCTATCAAGAACCCGAACTGGCCTGGAAGGCTTTGAAAAAAACAAGTGCTGACGAGGATTTTCAAGAAAGCCCCGACACGGGCATTCCGCGCAAAGAAGTTGACAAATTGCTCAATCATCTGACGACTTTTCCCGAAGATTTTACGCCGATTCCGCAAATCGCAAAACTCAACGGAGCGAAAAAACAACTTATCGCTTCTGGCAAAATAGACTGGCAACTTGGCGAACTCATGGCTTATGGCTCGCTCCTGCTCGAAGGCCGCGACGTGCGCATGAGCGGCCAGGATGTGAAACGCGGCACTTTCAGCCACCGCCACGCTTGCATCATTGATGCCAACAACTATCAGGAAATCAACCGTTTGGATGGACTGGCAGAGAAGCAGGGTAAGTTTCGCATTTTCAATTCGCTGCTGAGCGAATACGCTGTGCTCGGCTTTGAATATGGGTATTCGCTCTCTACGCCCGACGCGCTGGTGATATGGGAAGCCCAATTCGGCGACTTTGCCAATGGTGCGGGCACCATCATTGACCAGTTCATTTTCGCCGGCGAAGCCAAATGGCAACGTATGAGCGGTATCGTGCTGCTGCTCCCGCATGGCTACGAAGGTCAAGGGCCTGAGCACTCTTCCGCGCGGCTCGACCGTTTTTTGCAAGGCTCTGCGGAGAACAACATCACGGTGGCAAACGTGACGTCGGCCAGCAATTTCTTCCACCTTTTGCGCCGCCAGCAAGTGCGGCCTTTCCGCAAGCCGCTGGTTGTAATGTCGCCAAAATCGGGGCTGCGGGCGCCGTTCAATTTGGGAGAAATAAAAGAATTGGAGACCGGCAATCGCTTCCGCGAATTGATTGACGATGCTGCTGCCGATGCCAAAAAGGTGAAGCGCCTGCTCGTTTGTTCGGGCAAGGTTTATTACGACCTTTTGAAAAAACAACAAGAAGAGAAACGCGATGATGTTGCCATCGTCCGCCTTGAGCAGATTTATCCATTTCCAAAAAAGCAGTTTGACGCGCTGCTAAAAAAATACGGCAAAGCAGAGCTCCTGTGGGTGCAGGAAGAGCCTGCTAATATGGGCGCTTGGAGCCACATCGCTATGAACCACGCAGAATATGGCTGGAAAGGCGTGAGCCGCCGGGCCGCTGCCTCGCCCGCGACGGGCTTCCCGAAAGCACATGAGAAAGAGCAGATGGAGATTGTGGAAAAGGCGTTCGGGGGGTAATGCCAGATTCAAATTGAGATTCTTTACGGCATATGCTAAATGCAAAAGCGCCCGGTCAATTAATTGACCGGGCGCTTCTCTTATCTATTTGTTCCGCAAAAAATTATTCAAACCCTTTCGGCTTCTTCAACGTGAACACCCGCGAGATGTTGAACCCAAAACGGATACCGCTCATCATTTTGCCATCACCGTTTTTGAAAAACCAATCCTCTGCGGTTTCGGTGATAAAACCTTTGTAGGTCATGTCCGCGGCATTGGTGAAATGCAGTTGGAAAACGTGGCCGCCGGTTTCGATTTCAAAACCGAGCGAGAGGGCGTTGGCAAAATCTTGGCTGATTTGGCCATCTGGGACGTAATAGTATTCGGCGTTGATGGTGACGCGGCGGGTGAGTTTGATGCGGCCTGCGGCACCGATGGAGAATACGTCGTTTTTGTCTTCGGTGGTCAGCACCAGATTGCGGTGCACGAGCGTGGGCATGAGTTGCAGCGAGATACGCTCGCCGAACTTGCGCCCGATGAGCAACTGGTGCGTGTAAAAGAGCCGCGAACTAAATTTGTTGTCGCGCTCTTGATCCAAGAATTTTAGGGTTACTATCTGTGCATCAACCATGTAGGAGAGCGAAATGGGCATATTGGTCTTGCCGGTGCTCTGGCGCAATAGTTTGTATTTTGCGAAGCCGTCTATGATTTTTTCGCGGCCACCGCGCCCGACGCCAATCATGAGCCGGTTGGTGATGCCATAGTCCAGCCCGATGCGGATTCGGGCACCGTCGAGGCCGAACATATCATAAAGACCGTTGCGGACGGGGTCGAAGCGGTGCGATATTTTGAAGTCGAGCACTCCCTCGCCGACGTTTTCGATTGAATGGCCGTTGACGATGCGGGTGGTTTTGAAAGTAGCGGTGGTATAGTCGGTGGTCTGTTCTTCGCCAAGCAGAGAGAGCAGGTCGTCTTGGGCACTCAGCGACCCGGCGGCAAAAAGAAGCAGGAAAGAAAGAAGGTATATTTTTTTCATAAAAGATTGATTTTCATGCAAATGGTTTAGACAAATTCAGAAGGGTTTAAATGGTTTAGGCTAAATTTTCTAAACCATCTAAACCCCTCTAAACCAACACAATCACTTCATCGGGGCAAGTGTGGCATCCACTGTGACTTTGATTTCGTTGGCGATGTTGCTCACTTTTTGCGCCTCGATTTTGATGTTGTAGTCGGAGCATTTCACCGTGAACTCAGAATGAATCGTGATGGTGCCTCCACCCACTTTGACGGTGCCTATGGTTTCCACGTCTTTTTCTACGCCGTGAATATTCATCTTGCCTTTTACTTTGGCATTGTAGGTACCGTCTTTGCTGAGGTTCACCTCGCTCGAGTTGGCGATTTCACCTTTGAACGTCGCGTTAGAGTATTTTGAAGACTCCATGTAGTTTTCGTTGAAGTGCTCCTGCATCAGGGCTTTTTCAAAAAGGAAACCTTTGATGAGCACTTTCCACTCCATTTTGCCGGTGGCAGCATCCAACACGGCCGTACCACTTTTGTTGACGGCTTCGATTTTCTCCATCGAAGCATCAGAGAAGAACTTCACTTTGCCATCGCGGGTAAAGTATTTTTGGGAAAATGCCGGGGCTGCCATCACAATCAGGGCAGCAAGAATGAACAAGCGTTTTTGCATGAATTGTCGAGTTTTGAGTTTGAAAAGTTTAGAGTGGGTTAGACAAGTTTAGAAGGGTTTAGATGGTTATGAAAGATAGTGTTCTAAACTATCTAAACCCTTTTAAACCACTCTAAACCAATTATTTAATTTCCACACAACGGGTCAGTTGAACGTCGAAGTTCAGCCCGGTGCAGTTACCTTTGAGGGTGACCGATTCGCCGGGGGCAAAGTCGGTGCGCGGGTGCTGGCTCAAGGGGTCGAGTTCGCACAACACACCAAAATCGCTGCCCGTGTCGAGGCTGACTTTTACCGTGCCGTCTTCAGTTTTGTTGGCTTCTTTTACCTTGCCCGACACAGCGATTGTTTTGTCCAAATACTTGGCGTTGGCGGCGTTTTCGTCCGCGTTGTATTCGCTGAACAGCGCCGCAGCGTCTATCGCCATATCGGCTTTGGCAGCTTGCATATCTTCATGGGGTTTGTTCCAGAGATAATAGCCGACCGCGCCACCGAGGCACACAAGGGCAAGCAGGAAATAGAGTATTCGTTTCATCTTCGATTGTTGTTAGTGCTTGGTTACTCGTTGTTTGTTGTTGGGCTATCGCTTTTGCCAAGTCTATAAAACCGATAACCAATCACCATTTCAATTGTCCTGCGATCCCGCCTTCACCCAAGCTTCTATTTTTTGGCGATTGCACAAAAGCATCAGGCCTGTTTGCGGCATAGGGTTGGCGGTGTTGTTGATGCGGTCGAGCAGTTTGCCATTGAGGGCGACAGCTTTCAATTGGGCGTGAGTCTCGAACGGTATCCCGGAGTAACTGGCTCCGCCAGGAAGGTGGCATTGATAGCAATTAGCTTGCAAAATCTGTTTTATTTCGACGCTGTACCGCATATTCGCTGTGTCACAGGTAGTGGTGTCGCCGCCGTAGAGTTCTTCTTCATTGTCGTAATAACAGCCCGTTGGAACCGATAGCGCGTAAAAAAGACCAGCAAGCAGGCTGAGCGTAAAAAGTGTTTTTTTCATGTTTTGAAAATAAGATTGAACATTCGATTCATCAAAGGTAGAATGTCGGCTGCATCACTCATTATTGAATTGGCACTTTTTCTAAAAGCGTCAATTTTGGTGCATTATTCTGGTGCACCCGCGTCCGCCCAAGCCTTCAATTTTTCTATGGTGCATTGGTCCAATTTTGTGCCGCCGCTTGGCATCCAGTTGACCGTTCGGGTGATGGCGCTATAAAGTTTTCCGTTGATTGCCAATGTTTTAGCATCGGAATAAGTCGTCAAATTAATGCCGCCCTGCGGGGCAGTGCCACTGTGGCAGCCTTGGCACCGGGCTTGGACGAGCTGCTGCACAAAAGCGGTGTATGTCACACCTGCGGTTTCGCAAGCACCGTAGTTTTCATTGCAACCGTTATTTTTCGCGCCCTGCTGAATCCACGCACCGATGAGGTTGATTTGTGCTTGCGGGAGCGGTGGTTTTTGGTAAGGCATCCGGTCGTCCGGGTCATCTTCGAGCAGCACTTTCATCAACTTGTTTTCGTCCCAGTTGTTGTCGGTGACGTGCTCAACGGTGGACATCAAGCTTTGATATGAAGTCAAAATAACACCGTCCTCATGGTCGGTCGCATTGTGGCAGCCCGATTGGGTACAGTTGGAGACGAGAATGGGCAAAATTTGATTTTGAAAATAAATAGAGTCGGGGTCGCAGGGAACGCCGGAGGTATTGCCGCCGCCGCCCGGGTTGCCAGTGGTGTCAATGGGGTTGCCGATAGTATCGGTGGGGTCGGAGCCTCCGGGAAAACCCGGATCGTGTTTGCAGGCGGTTGTGGACAATGACAAAAAAATGACGACGAAAAAAGTCAAGAGCGCGTACTGTTGCATAGTCTGTTTTTAATACCGAAGACGGGTGTTGGGAAGAACCAATTTGAAATTCCAAGATTAGAACGCAAAACTACTCAGGCGCATACAGCCGGATATTCAATACCTTGCTGAAGCCGTAAAATCATTCGCTGAACATGGAAAAAAAGGACTGGAAAACGTGGCTCCGCCGGCTTGGTGTCGGCGGTTTTTTATTTTTCTTTATCAAAGGATTGGTCTGGATAGCCATCTTTTTCGGGGTGTTTAAAACCTGTGCGTAACGCCAACTTTCCAGTTGGCAAGGGTATGCCAACCGGAAGGTTGGCGTTACTTTGTTTCCAAAACAAAAAGTTTTTGTGCAATTTTGCGCCCTTACACACCTGCTCAATGACAGAGACCATTTTATCAGAAAAAAAGCGAGCCACGACGGAAGAGACAGACCTCGTTGACCCCGACCATATCACCATCAAAGGTGCGCGCACGAACAACCTGCGGAACGTGGATTTGAAAATCCCGAAGAACAAACTCGTCGTCGTCACGGGCGTGTCCGGCTCCGGCAAATCCAGCATCACGATGGACACGCTCTATGCCGAAGGACAGCGCCGCTATGTGGAAAGCCTGTCCAGTTATGCCCGCCAGTTCCTCGGGCGCATGAAAAAACCCGATGTGGACTATATCCGGGGTATTTGCCCGGCCATTGCCATCGAACAAAGAGTGACCACCGGCAACGCCCGCTCCACCGTGGGCAGCATGACGGAAGTGTATGATTTTCTGCGATTGCTGTACGCCCGCATCGGCAAATTCTACTCGCCCATTTCCGGAGAAATCGTAAAAAAACACGAAGTCGCCGATGTCATTGATTTTATAAAAAAGCAGCCCGACGGCACGCGCGGCCTCGTGCTCATGCCTTTTCCGAAGAAATATAAAGAGCGCACGTTGGAACAAGAACTAAACCTTTTGTTGCAAAAAGGCTACACGCGAGTACAGTTTGGAGAAGAAACCCTGCGCATCGAGGAAATCTTGGATGGCACCGAAAAACGTTTTGACATCAAACAACCGGCCTACACTTTTAACGAAAACGGCCTGCACATCCTCATTGACCGTTTCTCCACTGCTGGCATGGAAGAAAATGATTGGATGCGGCTGGCAGATTCGGTGAATACGGCCTTTTATGAGAGCGAAGGAGAGTGTCTCATCGAAATTGTAAATGCTACAAACGAACAACAAACAACAAACAACAAACAACATTTTAACAACCGCTTCGAACTTGACGGCATCGAATTCCCCGAACCCACGCCACAACTTTTCAACTACAACAACCCCTATGGTGCCTGCCCCAGCTGCGAAGGTTACGGGCGCATCCTCGGTATTGACCCCGACAAGGTGGTGCCGGACAAAACCAAATCCGTTTATGACGGCGCCCTCGCTCCCTGGAAAGGCGAGAAATACGGTGAATGGCTCGCGCCACTGCTGAAAAATGCCCACCGATTCGGCTTTCCCGTTCATACGCCGTTTGAGCAACTGACGAAAGAACAGGTGAAATTGCTCTGGACCGGCAACGAACATTTCTACGGGATTAACGCTTTTTTCAAAGAATTGGAAAGCAAAACCTATAAAATCCAAAATCGTGTCACGCTCGCGCGCTACCGGGGAAAAACCACCTGCCCAACTTGCGACGGCGGACGGCTGCGCCCCGAAGCCTTGTGCGTCAAAATCGGCGGCAAAAACATATCGGAACTTACGAGTGTGCCGTTGGACGAAATCTTGACTTTTTTCCAAAGCCTTGAACTCAACGAATACGACCTGCAAATCGCCCGCCGCCTCCTGCTCGAAATCAACAACCGCCTGAAATTCATGGTGGATTTGGGACTCGGCTACCTCACACTCGACCGCATTTCCAACACCCTTTCTGGCGGCGAGACGCAGCGCATCCATCTCACCCGCACGCTTGGCTCCAACTTGACGGCCTCCATGTACATCCTCGACGAGCCGTCCGTCGGCTTGCACCCGCGCGATACGGGGCGTTTGGTAAAAGTTTTGAAAGAACTGCGCGATTTGGGCAACACCGTGGTGGTGGTCGAGCACGAAGAAGAAGTCATCAAAAATGCTGATTACCTGGTAGATATGGGTCCCGAAGCGGGTATTCACGGCGGAAACGTGGTGTACGCAGGTGATTTTTCAAAAATAAATACCGCCGCACCGGAAAGCCTCACGGCTCAATACATGAGCGGCAAAATGGCGATTGAAACGCCGAAAACTCGCCGCCCAGCCAAGGAATTTTTGACCCTAAAAGGCGCGCGCCAGCACAACCTGAAAAATGTGAACGTGCGCATTCCGCTCCATTGCCTCACCGTGGTGAGCGGCGTGTCAGGCTCCGGCAAAACGACCCTCGTGCGCGATATTCTCTACCCCGCGCTCATGCAGCACCTGCCCGACAACCCCGGCAAACAGCCCGGCTCGTTCGATGGCCTAGAAGGCAATTTCAAAAAAGTGACCCGCGTGGAGTTTATCAATCAAAGCCCGATTGGGAAAAGCAGCCGCTCCAACCCCATCACCTACGTCAAAGCCTACGACTACATCCGCGACCTTTTTGCCAATCAACAGTTGTCAAAAATTCGCGGTTTTCAGCCCAAACATTTCAGTTTCAACGTGGAAGGCGGGCGTTGCGAAACCTGCAAAGGCGAAGGAGAGCAAGTAGTGGAAATGCAATTTCTCGCCGATGTGCACCTCGAATGCGAAGAATGCAAGGGCCGCCGTTTCAAATCCGAGGTACTCGACGTGCAATACAAAGGCAAGAGCATTTTTGATGTGCTGAACATGAGCATCGAGGAGGCGCTCGCTTTTTTCAAGGGCAACAAAGACATCACGGAGCGCATTCAGCCGCTTTTCGACGTGGGTTTGGGCTATGTGCATCTCGGCCAATCTTCCTCCACCCTTTCTGGCGGCGAGGCACAGCGCGTGAAACTCGCCTCTTTCCTGATTCGAGAAAATACGGGCGGCCACATCTTTTTCATCTTCGACGAACCCACGACGGGTCTGCATTTCCACGACATTCAAAAACTGCTCAAAGCCATCAATGCCCTCGTGGAAAAAGGCCACTCGGTGCTCGTGGTAGAGCACAACGTGGAGGTCATCAAATCGGCGGACTGGGTCATTGACCTCGGCCCGGAAGGTGGCAAGGAGGGGGGGCATCTTGTTTTTGAGGGTACGCCGGAAGGCTTGGCGAAGGTGAAGGAGAGTTATACAGGTAGGTTTTTGGGGGGGAAATTATGAGGGGGGCTTTCTTTTGCATCTTTGGCCGCTAAGCCTACTACTTTCCGCTACTCGCCGCAATCAATCACGTTCACGCCCAACTCGTGCAGCCACGCTGCAGACTGCAATTTTTCCAACTGAATCCGCCCAATCCAGTACCGCGCCTTACCCGAAACGTATCGTTCCGTGATTTCCAAAAAATCGCTTTCCGCTACTTGCCCCTCGCGTTCATGGCGCACATAAACCGTTAACTCCGTGCCTTTTGTGTCGAAAAACGTCCCGTTCTGGCCGAACTTGCGGTACTCGTATTTGTACTGGTAGCGCAGCGCCGAAATGTCCGAAAGCACTGCGCAACCCGTCGGTTTGTCACCCGCACCTTTGCCCACAAACACCTGCCGCTCGGAAAACGCGCTTTCGAGTGTGACGGCGTTGTACTCATGCCGCACCCCCTCGTAACGATGGCCTTTTTGGATAAAACGCGGCAAACAATAAGCCGCCACTTTGTCATTTTCCCGAAAACACCGCGCCACGAGTTTCAACATGCTGCCCCGACTTTTGGCAAACTCAATGTCAAAATCGTTGAGCCGGTGGATGCCGAAATGCAGCACCTTCTCCGGCTGCACGAACACCCCAAAAGCATGGAGCAGCAAAATGCAAAGTTTGAATTTCGGGTCGAAACCTTCCACATCCAGCGTCGGGTCGCTTTCGGCAAAACCATTGGCTTGCGCAAATTTCAGCGCCTCGCCAAACGACAGATTTTCCTCAAAAATTTTTGTCAAAATGACGTTTGTCGTGCCATTGAAAATGCCTTCGACCGACGTAAGCAGGTCATTGTCATAGTATTCCTCCAAGTTGCGGATAATCGGGATGCTCGCGCAACAAGCCCCTTCGTAGAGGAACGGCGCACCCGTTTTTTGCTGCAAAGCATAGAGTTCCGGCAGGCGGTGGGCAATCATTTTTTTGTTCGCAGAAACGACCGCCTTGCCCCGCGAGAGCGCGCCGGAAACGATCTCAAAAGCCGCCTCCGCATCGTCAATCAGTTCCACCACCACGTCAATTTCCGGGTCATCGAGGATGTCCGTCGCATTGGCAGTAAAAAAATGCGCTGGCACAGGGCGCTGTTTATCAGGGTGTTTGATACAAATCCGCTTGATATCGGCGCGGATGCCTTTGGTTTCGTGCAGCACTTTCCAAAGGCCTTGGCCGACACAGCCAAAACCGAAGAGTCCTAATTTCATGTGAAAAAAGTACGCCCCGCCTTCCTCAAGACTTCGACGAGTAAAGAAGTGGGCGGGTGAGATGTGAGCGTTTTTTTGTCATCATGTCGGGAACCGTCCGCGCTACGCGGGAAAGCCGAGCGCGAGCACCCTTGTAGATTTGGACGGATCCCTACAGGATGACAAAAGGGGGTTACGACAATGCAAAAACGCCAGATTCGATTTTTGAAACAGCCTCCAGCCCCAGCCGCACATCGTCCACCAAATCGGCGGTGCCTTCGATACCGCAAGAAAGTCGGATGAGCGAATCGCGGACACCCGCAGCGAGGCGTTTTTCGCGCGGGATGCTTTTGTGGGTCATCGTGGCTGGGTGACAAATCAGGCTTTTTACACCACCCAGACTTTCAGCCAATTTGAAAAGTTGGGTGCTGGTGGCAAAAGCGCGGGCGGCTTCTTCCGTGTCGTTTTTGAGCGTGAAGGAGACTACGCCACCACCAAGTCCGCGCTGCTGGCGAGCAGCGATTGTGTGGTTTTTGTGCGTCGGCAGACCGGGATAAAAAACCTCGGCGACGGCCTCGTGTTCCGCGAGGGCGCGGGCGACGGCGAGCGCGTTGCGCGAATGAGCCTCGATGCGGAGCGGCGCTGTCTCTATGCCCCTGATAGTCAGCCAACTGTCCCAGGGGCCGAGGATGCCGCCGGAAGCATTTTGGAGGAATTTCAGGCGAGCGCCCAGTTCTTCGTCTTTCACGGCGAGCAGCCCGGCAATCACGTCGGAGTGACCGGCGAGGTACTTCGTGGCCGAGTGAACCACGATGTCGGCGCCAAGTTCGAGCGGGCGTTGGAGGGCAGGGCTGGCAAAGGTATTGTCCACCACCACGAGCGCTCCGGCGGCGTGTGCCAAACGGCTAATTTCCTCAATATCAGAGATTTTCAGCGTCGGGTTGGTCGGTGTTTCGAGCCAGACAAGGCGGGTTTTGGGCGACAACACTTCCAAAATGTTGTGCGCGTCGGTCGTATCCACGTAATGGACTTTCACGCCGAATTTTTCATAAACGTGGGTAAAAAGTCGGAACGAGCCACCGTAGATGTCGTCCACCGCCACGATTTCGTCTCCTGCTTCAAGGAGTTTGAGCACACAATCAATCGCCGCAAGGCCGGAGGCGAATGCGAGGCCAATCCGCCCGTGTTCGAGCCGGGCAATCAGATTTTCGAGTACCTGACGGGTCGGATTGTTCGAGCGGGCGTAGTCGAAACCCTTGTGTTCGCCCGGTGCTTCCTGCACAAAAGTAGCAGTTTGATAGACGGGGACGGAGATGGAGCCCGTGAGCGGGTCAATGGGGAGTGAATGGAGAATTCTGGTAATTTCCTGCATTTTTTCAGTGTTTTTAATGGTGAAACCAAGAAAAACTTACCGAAAAAGCCGGTCGCCGGGTGTTGTTGTGCTGCTTGCGGAGGGGAAATGTTGGTTATTCGGTTATTTGCTGATTGGGTTATGCCGCGATTCAAATAACCGAATAACCAACTCAACAAATAACCGCTAAAAAACAAAAATCCCCTCCGGCAAGCCGGAAGGGACAATTTCTTGCGCAGGGAAATTGGCTGTTGCCTTCCGACTTATCTGTCCCGAAAGCTTTCGGGACGGAATTGGCACCTTAATCACATTTGCGCTAAACGTGGTCAGGTTGCCAAGGCTTCAACGGGCCGGTCCCTCTGCCTTTCTGGATAAGTCTGTCCTCCCGAGTGTTCGGGAGAACGATTTTACAAAGAACTGCCGCAAAGGTGGGAAAAAGGGTTTCACCCAAAAAAGCAGTGGAGTAGTTTTAGTGAAAATTTAACAAAATGACTTTGGTGTGTAGCAGTAACAAGCCGCACCCATCCCAAAACCCCGGTATGGGTGCGGCATACTACACGCACGCATCATTCGGTGGATTTCAATTTGAAATCCACAGCAATATTCACTTTCTGTGCTACGGGCTGTCCGTTCTCTATCGCCGGTGTCCAAGGGGGCATATTCAGCAGCATTCGCGCGACCGCCCGGTCGCAGTCGCTAAAAAGCCCTTTGACGATTTGCACTTCCCGCA